>JAIQGF010000009.1:0-300000 GCA_020072845.1 Terriglobia bacterium | reverse complement strand
CGGTAATCGGATTAAGTGCTCCCCTGGTCAAAGGCTCACGCCTGCAGATTGAGGCATTCCGGAACCAGATGACTTCTGTGCTCAACGCGGAGAGCATATTCGTGCTCGAAAATCGTGGCGCTGCCATCCCTGCAACCCTGGCAGGTTTCAACCAGTGGAGTTTGTACGTTCGAATATCAAAGCAATTCCGTTGGGGTTCCGACATCAGCCAGTTAAGTCAGGCGGCACTGCAAGTCCCGTTGGTCGGTGCGGTGGAGGGATTCGTTCGGCAGATCGGCAACTCGAGCGGCGATGTCGCCGGCGTGCCGGTGACGCTCGATAACGGGCGCACGGCGACCACCGATGGCAGCGGCCGATACCGGTTCATCGATGTTCCCGAAGGTGTTCACGAGGTCAGACTCGCCGTTCGTGAGCTTGCCGCCGACCTTGAACCCGCTGACAACTCCAGTCTTGTTGTGAAGGTCGCGCCCCATACCGTGGCGCGCGCCGACTTCTCCGTCAAGCGCCTGGGATCGCTGTCCGGAAAAGTGACGGTTCCTTCCGGTATGTCGCCGGAGTCCGTCATTGTTCGCCTGCTTCCCACCGAGCGCTACACAACTCCGGATCCGGACGGCAGTTTCGCTTTTTTCAACTTGCCGGAAGGAGACTACCAACTGGCCATCGATGAGAAGAACCTTCCGGAAGGATCGTTCGTCCGATCCGCGCCAGTGCTGCAAGCGTCGGTGCGGCTCGATGCGCCTGTCACTCCGGTTGCGTTCGAGCTCGCCATGCGCGTCGCCGAGAAGCCGGTCCGTGTTCTCTTTCAGCAGGAGATCAGCGTCGGCCGGCGCAACAAGAAATAGGGTCACGCTTGGGTGCATCTGGTTCGCCGCCGCGCTCGCACCCCGCTACGTGAATTTGAAACCCCGCCCCTGGGTCTGACATCCAACGCTCACGCGCTAAGTACCGCAAGCGTCCGGCCGCACCTCTAGCCGCATGGATTAATATTCAAACGATGCAGTCCGTAACCACTGTTTTGGAAGCGTTGCAGCTTGCCCCGGGCGGCCGCACCGCGATCATCATCCCTGAATCCGGAGCGCGCGTGACCTATGCCGCGCTCCGTCAACAGGTGCTCGAAATGGCCGACACCCTGGCGGCGGCGGGAGTCCGTCGCGGCAGCCGGGTGGCCATCGCGCTGCCTAACGGCTTGCCCGCCATCGTGAGCTTCCTGGCGGCCACCATCGCCGGCACGGCCGCGCCCATGAACCAGACGTACAAGTACCAGGAATTCCGCTTTTACCTGCAGGATACAAACGCCAAGGTGCTGATCATGGCACACGACGACGCGGGCGAGGCGGGCAACGCCGCGGCCGACAGCGGAGTTCCAATCCTGCCGGTTGTAGTTGATGCCCAGGGTACGGTTCGCCTTCGGGGAGTCGCTCCGAAGCCGTGGACGACAGCGCCTACAGAGGACGACATCGCCTTGGTTCTCCACACCAGCGGCAGCACGGGGCAGCCCAAGCGCGTCCCCTTGGAGCATCGCCATCTGGCTCTATCGGCGGCCAACATCGTCAAGACCTACGCCTTGTCGCCCGACGACGTGTCGCTGTGCTTCATGCCCCTGTTTCACGTCCACGGCATCGTCGCCTCCACCTTGGCGCCGCTGCTTTCCGGCGGCACCGTGGTGGCGCCTACCGGCGTGAACCCGCTCATCTTCTGGCGCCTGGTGCGGCAATATCGGGTCACCTGGTACACCGCGGTTCCGACCATCCACCACGTGGTCTCGGCCCGCGCCCGCAGCGGCGATCGCCCCCAGCAGGGCGGATCGTTGCGCTTCGTGCGCTCCGCCAGCGCGCCCCTGGCGCCCGACGCCATGCGAAAGATGGAAGAGGTCTTCGGCGTGCCCGTCCTGGAAGCTTACGGAATGACGGAAGCGGCGCACCAGATGGCGTCCAATCCCCTGCCGCCCGCCGCGCGCAAGGCGGGATCGGTCGGGCTACCGACGGGATTGGAAATCAGCATCATGGATTCGCTCGGCCATCACTTGCCGGGCCGGGAGCGCGGCGAGATCGTCATCAAGGGTCCCAACGTGTTTCACGGTTATGAAAACAACCCGGCTGCCAATGCCGAGGCCTTTACGGACGGATGGTTCCGCACCGGCGATGAGGGATGGAAAGACGAGGACGGGTACGTCCACATCTCCGGACGGATCAAGGAACTGATCAACCGCGCCGGCGAGAAGATCGCGCCGCGCCACGTCGACGAGGTGCTCGGAGAACATCCTGCGGTCGCCGAGGCCGTGACCTTCGGCATGCCGCATCCCACGCTCGGCGAAGAAGTGGCCGCCGCCGTGGTTTTGCGCGAAGGACACAGCGACGCCGACCTGTTGAAATTCTGTCGCGAACGCCTGGCGCACTTCGAGTGTCCCAAGAAGATTTTTGTCGTCGAAAGCATCCCGCGCACCGCGACCGGCAAGATTCTGCGCCGCGCCGTGGCTGCCGCCCTGTGCAGCGGGAAGGAGCACATGGCATGAAGTTTCTGATCGCCGGCGCGGGCGCCGTGGGGGCCTACATGGGGGCCAAGATGGCGCGCGCCGGATTGGACGTCACGCTATTCGCGCGCGGCAAGCATCTCCAGGTCATCCAGGAACGCGGCGTTCGCGTGGCCGGCGCCGAGGAGGAGTTCCAAGCTCGGCCCAAGACCACCGGCAACCTGGAGCAGGCAGGCGTTTTCGACGTCGTGTTCCTGACCGTGAAGGCGCACAGCCTTCCGCAACTGGCGCCGCAGTTGCGCAGCGTCATCGGTCCGGAAACCACGGTCGTCAGCACGCAGAACGGCATTCCCTGGTGGTTTTTTCAGGGCGCAGGCGGCGAACTCGAAGGCCTTCGTCTGGAACGCGTCGATCCCGGCGGCGTGGTTTCCGCCGCGATTCCCGCGAAGCAGGTACTCGGCTCGATCATCTACTTCGCGACGGATATCGCCGAGCCCGGCGTCGTCCGCCACACCGAGGGCAGCCGCATCTCGCTCGGCGAGCCGGATGGAACCCGCTCGGAACGCGCCCGGAAAATAGCGGAGGCGCTGATTGCCTCAGGCCTGCGCTGCCCCATCACTACCCACATCCGGCGGGAAATCTGGGTCAAGATTCTCGGCAACGTCGTGTTCAATCCGGTGAGCGCCCTCAGCGGGGCGACGCTGGCGCAAATGACGGGTCATCCGGAGGTTTCGGCCATCGTCCGCGAGGTGATGCGCGAGACCGAAGCTGTCGGCAAGAAGCTTGGCTTCGAATTGCCCATCACCATTGATCAGCGCATCGCCGGCGCTGCCAAAGTTGGCGAGCACAAGACTTCCATGCTCCAGGACCTGGAGGCCGGGCGCCCGCTCGAACTCGATGCCATCGTCGGCGCGGTTGTCGAACTGGGCGAGCGCCTGAAAGTTTCGATGCCGCACACGCGCACCATCTACGCCTGTACCAAACTCCTTGCGGAAGTCCGCAGCGGGAGCGTGTCCAAGATGCCAGAGAAAGCAATCACCATTAAAGAAGTGACCACCGCAGAAATCGACTCCGTCGCGCGCGAACTCCTCGCCGCGTCCGAAACCGGTGCGATGGTGGCCGTCCCGCCGTCGGACCGCGGTTTCGATCTCGACGCGTGCTACGCCGTGGAATGGGAAATCAAGCGCCGGCGCGAGCAGGCCGGGCACAAGGCGGTGGGCCGCAAGGTCGGCTTCGCGAACAAGGCGATGTGGCGCATCCTCAAGCTGCCGACGCTGGTCTGGGGCCACATGTACGACGACACCGTCCACTACGCCGAAAACAATTCCGCCGAGATTTCGCTGCCCAAGGCGCGCTCGCTGAAGATCGAGCCGGAAATCATGTTCGGCCTGAAGCGGCCGATCACTGCGGAAGGCCTGGACGCCGCGGCAGCGCTCGACGCCTGCGAATGGATTGCCTTCGGCTTCGAGATCATTGACGGCCCGTTTCCCGACTGGAAATTTCAACCCGGCGATTTCGTCGCATCGCTCGGCTTGCACGCCGCGCTCATTGTCGGCGAACGCAAGCCGGTCACGCCTGACCTGATTCCCACGCTCATCGAGCAGCTCCCGTCATTCAAGGTCCGCATGTCGAAAAACGGCGCGTTCGTCGAAGAGGGCTCGGGAAAAAATTCCTTGCGCAGTCCCGCGTTATGCCTGGCGGAATTGGGGGGAGCCGTGCTGAAGCGCGGTCAACCACCGTTGGGCACGGGCGAGATTATCAGCTCCGGCACGCTGACCGCCGGCCATCTGACCGGCCCAGGCGATACCTGGACCGCCGAACTTCACGGACTTCCCCTCCCCAATCTTTCCCTTCGGCTCGCGTAGAAATCCGCACAGCGATTGATTTCCGCGTTCCGCGGAACAATTTGTTCAGAGTTGTTGTCCAATCCAGTGACAGCAAGCGCGCGGCGCGGACCCCATCCCCCGCCGCTGCGCGATGGGGAGATAGGACACTGACGTGTTCACCGAATCTCTCCTGGAGACGTCTGCCCACTCGCGCCGCGGCTTGTCCACGATCCTGTCGTTCGCCGTACAAACCGTCGCCATTGTCGCGCTGGTTTTGTTGCCGCTGTTCTACACCCAGGCTCTACCCGGAATTGTCACGCTCGGTCCTCTGATTGGCCCGCCGCCGGGTGAGCCTGCTCATGCCGCGTCGAATGAGCAGCGCTCGACGCGTGCGTCAACCTCCGAGATAGTGGACAACACTGTGCGGGAGCCGATGCAGATTCGGAAGGGAGTCGCCGAGATTCACGACCAGGCCTCCCCCGAACCCATCGTGGACAACGGATTTGCGGTTCCGGGCGCCACCGGTTCTCGCGAAGCCGGCACGCAGATCATGTCGCTGCTGGCGCCTCCGCCCAGGCCCAGCGCGCCGCCGCCCGCGCCTCCGACGCGCCCCGTTCCGATTTCCGGTGGCGTTTCGCAGGGTCTTCTGATCCAGCAAGTGCGCCCGGCGTATCCGGCGCTGGCCATCGCGGCCCGTGTGCAAGGACCGGTCATCCTGAGCGCGCTCATCAGCCGCGGCGGTACGATTGAAAACCTCCGGCTGGTAAGCGGCCATCCCATGCTCGTGCAAGCCGCTATCGAAGCGGTCCGGCAATGGCGGTACCGGCCGTACCTGCTCAATGGGGAGCCGGTCGAGGTCGAGACTCAAATCACCGTGAACTTCACCCTTGGCGGCGGATGACCGGCCAGTTAGTTCATTGGCAAACCGTTTCTGGTTCCGCCCCAATTTGGGACTGACCGTTTAGTCAACGTCGCTTCCTGGCGTGCCGATTTTCTTGACTTCCTCTCGGCTGATCCTAAGCTCGGTGAGCACAAGTTCTTCCCCAGCGCGCCCAACACGCGTGCTGGTCCCGTCCGCCCGACGCCCGCGTGCCGCGTGACTGCGGCGTAAAGGTGCTCGCGAGCGCCGCGCGGATGGACTGCCCCGTGGCGGAGAACACAACTGCCACGGGGCCCATTTATTTTGATGTTCTTGTCATCCCGACCCTGAGCGAAGTCGAAGGGGAGGGATCTAGGTTTTCGCCAGGCGTAACCGAGCCGCCCGAGGCGACCTCAAGTCACCAATCGCAAATCACAAATTCTTCAACAACTCCGCAATCGCCCTCTTCCTCTTCACCGGCAGCGTTTTCATCGCGCTCCGTGCCAGCGCCACATACGCCGCTCGCGCCTCGGGCAGCGCCCGCAGCACCTCCAGGTGCCGCCGCACGGTCTCGATGTCCCCGCGCACCAGGGGTCCGCTGAACGCACCCCCCGGGCCGTGCTCGATATAATTCGCCACCGTCTGCCGGAGGATAGGCGCAATCGCCGCCCGGGCTGAAACCCGGTCCAATCCGGCCTTGCGTGCCACCCGCTCCGCCGCCGCAATGGTCGCCACAATCAGCGGCGACGTAAATGCCCCAAACGCGTGATACATCGGCTTGCGCCGCGCCTCAATCAGCACCGCGCGTCCGCCCAGGTCACGCGCAATCCGCCGCGCCGCGCGCACCGCCCCGGCATCACCCTCGATGGCAAACGTGACCCCTCGCAAGTCCGGCCGCACGTTGCGTACGAATGTCATCATGGGATGAACGGACGCGACTGCCGCACCCCGCTTCTTGAGCCGCTGCAGCTCCCGGCTGCTCAGCGCCCCGCTGGAATGGAACGCGATCTTTCCATCCCACCTGGTGGCCTTGGCCAGCTCCGCCGCACAGGCAGCGATCGCACCGTCGCCCACGCAGATCCAAACGATCTCGGCATCGAACCTGGCCTCGCCTGTAACCGCGTCACGGGCGCCGATCTCGCGTGCCAAGGCGCGGGCGCGTTTAGCCGATATGCCGCCGCGATGAACAATCTCCCGCACGCGATATCCCGCCGCGTGCAGCGCGCGTGCCATGGCACTGCCCAGGTTCCCCGGCCCGACCATCGTGATCGCTGGCTTGCGTGGCATGAAGTCGCCGAAGCATAACAGTTGTCAATCGCCACTCGCCAATCACAAATCGCCCATCAGTTCCACTCGCGTATATTGAACCCATGCCACGAACCCGCAAGCGCAAGCGAGCCAAGATCATCTCCTCCCGCGCCGTCTATCGCGGACCGGTTTTCTTTGTCACTACCGACCGCGTCCACGAGCCCGGAAGTATCGTGGTCCGCCGCGACGTCGTCCGCCACAGCGGCTCTATCGTCATCATGGCGGTGGACGATACCCGCTCCGAGCCGCGCGTCCTGCTCGCGCGCCAGTACCGCCACGCCGCCAACGACTACCTGTGGGAGCTTCCTGCTGGACGCATTGACCCCGGCGAATCCGAGCTCGAGGGCGCCAAGCGCGAGCTGATCGAGGAAACCGGCTACACCGCCGCGCACTGGCGCCGCGCCCTCTTCTTCTATTCCAGCCCCGGCTTCCTCGACGAAACCATGGCCGTCTATCTCGCTACCGGGTTGAAGCGCGGCAAGGCGCAGCCCGAAGAAGATGAGGTCATCCAGAAACGCATGTTCCCGCTTGCGCAACTGGTTCGCATGGTCATGAGCGGCGCCATCCGCGACGGCAAAACCATTGCGGCCGTCCTTTGGCTCTCCGAGACATCTCGAAAAAAATAATCGTGGCCTGGGGCCTAGCCGCCGGCTATCAGCCAGCGCTGTTACTCAAGCACCTTCCTGCACTTAGGGACGAGGCGCACGCGCATGAACGGAGAGCTTTACCTCTATGCGCTCTTGACCACACATCCCAACCGCATCAGAATGACATCAAACCATTCGCAAGGTCCCCTTCTGCCAAACTAGGCGAGGCGCCGGCAAGCCGAGACTCGCCGTCGTAATTGGCCGCAATCTCGAAGGGCCGACAGGGCCGCGCGCGTCGTGGGGGCGCGGTGGCGTTCAAAGCACGGAGGAAGAGAACGGTGGCACGTATTCAAGGCAAAGTGAAGTGGTTCAACAACGCAAAGGGATTCGGCTTCATCGGCCGCGAGGATGGTCCGGACGTCTTCGTCCATTACAGCGCCATTACTTCGGAGGGCTATAAGAGCCTGCAGGAAGGCGACGATGTCGAGTTCGAGATCGTCCAAGGCCAGAAGGGGCCGCAAGCCGGAAATGTTACCAAGCTGACGGCCTGAGCAGCACCAGGTTTGACCGTCATCGAGCCCGGCTACCGCGGCTGGGCTGCGCTTTTTGGCGAATCGGCCCTCGGCGCCCGGCTCTCGGGTCTTCCAATCACCCGCGAAATCCTGCATCACGGCCGCTGCTTTCAAACCTTCACGGCCGACCGCCGATAGCCGACAGCCGCTTCTCAGGCATAGAATCCTCAACGCGTATGCCCGAACAACGCCCGCTCGACAACAAAGCCATCGCCTCCATCCTCAATGAAACGGCCGACTTGATGGAGATCAACGGCGACGATCCCTTCCGTATCCGTTCTTATCGCCGCGCCGCCGAAGCCATCGAAGCGCTCGACCAGCCCATCTGGGCGCTGATACCCGAACCCAAGAAGCTGCTCGAAATTCCCGGCATCGGCAAAGGCATGAGCGCCCACCTGAAAGACCTCTACGAGACCGGCCGGGTCACAACGCACGCCGAACTTCTCAAGAAGTACCACCCTTCCATGCTTGAGCTGCTGAAGATCCAGGGCCTCGGCCCCAAGACCATCGCTCTGCTGTGGAGCGCGCACCAGGTCAGCGATCTGGAAGGCGTGGAAAAGCTGGCACGCGCCGGCAAGCTGCGCGAGCTGCCGCGCATGGGCGAGAAGCAGGAACAGAAAATCCTCAAGGCAATCGAGAGTTACCGCCGCATCTCCGGCCGCTTCTGCCTCGACCACGCCGACGAGATCGCGCAGAAACTCAGCGATCACGTGGCGCATTTGCCGGGCGTGGACAAGGTCACGCCTGCCGGCTCGCTGCGCCGCGGACGCGAAACCGTCGGCGACCTCGACATCCTCATTACCGGCAAGTGCTGCCTGCACGAGGAGCAGCGCAACGCCGTCATCGAGCAGATCGTGGGCTTCCCCGGCATTCTCGAGGTCATCGCCCGCGGGGAAAACAAGGTCAGCTTCAAGCTGAGCAGCGGCATGCAGGTGGACGTGCGCCTGCTCCCGCCGGAATCCTTCGGCGCCGCCATGCAGTATTTCACCGGCTCGAAATCGCACAACGTCGCCCTGCGCCAGCGCGCGCTCAAGCTCGGCTACACGCTCAACGAATACGGCTTGGTCAAGCTCGAAGGCGAGAAGCGCGTCGCCGGCAAGACGGAAGAGGAAATCTACGCCAAGCTCGGCATGGATTGCCCTCCTCCTGAGCTGCGCGAAAACAGCGGCGAAATCGAAGCCGCCATCGAGCACCGCTTGCCCAAGCTCATCGAGCAGCGCGACCTCCAGGGCGACGTGCACATGCACACCGTGGAAACCGACGGCAAGTGCACCATCGAGGAGATGGCCGACGCCGCCCGCGCTCGCGGTTACAAGTACATGGCCATCACCGACCATTCCAAAAATCTGGCGATGGCCAACGGCCTCGACGACAAGCGAGCGCTGGCGCACGTCAAGAAAATCCGCAAGGCGAGCGAGAAGGCCGCCGGCATTCGCATCTTTGCCGGCATTGAATTGGACATCCTCGCTGACGGCTCGCTCGACCTCTCCGACTCCGTGCTGGAAGAAATGGATATCGTCATCGCCAGCGTCCACTCGGCCTTCAACCAGGAACCGCAGCAGATGACCGACCGCCTGCTGAAAGCTATCGCGAACAAGCACGTCTCCGTCATCGGCCATCCCACGGGACGTATCCTGCTGCGGCGCGATGCCTATCCGTTCGACATGGAAGCCGTGCTCGCCGCCGCCGCGCGCAACCTGGTCGCTATGGAGTTGAACGCGTATCCCGATCGCCTCGACCTCTGCGATCGCCATCTGCGCATGGCCAAGGACCGTGGTGTGAAGATCGTCATCAACACTGACTCCCACCACACCACGCACCTGGAACTAATCAAGTACGGCGTCGTGCAGGCCCGCCGCGCCTGGCTGACGAAAGAAGACGTGCTCAACACCTTGACTACAGAAAAATTCGCTAAGGCGATGAAGAAGCAATGGCCGGTGGTCAGTGGTCAGGACCACCAGCCGCATAGCGGCGAATGAAAATAGCCCGGCACTTTAGTGCCGGGAAAGAATAGCGTGATCGCGCCAGTCCTGTAGGGACGGCTGAACGAATCCAATATCAGTCGGGAGGTCCTTTTATGCCGGAAGATAACGAGAAACTGAAACCAACGCCGGCGCCCAAGAAGGACGCCGACAGCTACGATCGCGCCCACGTCCCCATGGGAGAAGAGTTCGACAAGGCCAAATGGACGCTTCCGCCCTGGCAGCCGGTCGTCATCGCGCTGGTCGTGGTCGGCATTGTGGTCGCAATTTTTTCCTGGGTTACCAAGGTCAAGCCGCAAGGCAAGGCGACCATCGACAACATCAACGTGGTCCAACTGCAGGACGGCAGCAACGTGCTGGTCGCGATCAATGCCACCCTCAACAACACCGGCAAGAAGCCGCTCTGGATCCACGACATCAAGGCGCAAGTGGCGACCGATAAGGGCAACTTCTCCGACGAGGCCGCGCCCGCCGTGGACGTGGAGCGCTACTACCAGGCCTTCCCCGATCTCAAACAGAACACCTTGCCCGCGCTGCTCCCCGAGGCCAAAATTGCTCCCGGCGGCCAGCAAGCGGGCACTATGGTCTTCAGTTTTCCGGTCACCAAGGACCAGTTCGACAAGCGCAAGTCGCTGACCGTCACCATCCAGCCGTACGATCAAAAAGCGGTGGTGCTGACGAAATAACGCCCATCGTTCGCGCCCAACTCGCCTGCCTCTCGCCCGCCCATAGCCCTCGATCACGTATCCCGCGTCTGCCAGCACCGGCAGACTGTCGCGTCGACGCCTCTGCAAATCGGGAATGACTCCGAAGTGAAACTTCGGCATCGCCGATAGCACAGGAATTGCACCTTGCTTCCCTGCCCGCTAACGGAGAATTGGACAACCAAGCAATCGAAGGCAACGCGCAGAGCGCGGAGGAATGGAGCGACTATGACGGTGCGCATTTTGGCTTTTCTGGTAGTGCTCGGGCTGGTTGCGCCGGTCGCGGCAGGACAACAGGATGCGGGCGGTGACTTAAAAACGCTCAACCTCGAGCAGCTCATGAACGTGCAGTTCTACACGGCGTCGAAACGAGCGCAGAAGGCCAGCGACACACCGGCATCGGTGACGGTGGTGACCGCCGACGACATTCGCACCTTCGGCTACCGAACGCTGGCGGAGGTCTTGGATGGGGTTCGCGGATTATGGGTGAACTACGACCGCAATTACAGCTACTTGGGAGTGCGCGGTTTCTCACGTCCGGGAAACTACAACACGCGCATCCTACTGCTGGTCAACGGGCACCGGCTCAATGACGATATCGTGGATGGAGGGATGATCGGAACCGACTTCCCGCTGGATCTGGATCTGATTGAGCGGATCGAGATCGTCCGCGGCCCGAGTTCATCGCTGTACGGCACCAACGCCTTCTTCGGAGTGATCAACATCCTGACGCGCCAAGCGCCGATTGCCACCAAGGTCGAGGTTTCCAGCGATGTTGGCAGCCAGTACGCCCGCCGGGGGCGGGTGACGATCGGGTTGCCGCAGCTGCTGAAGGGGGCGCTGTTTTCGGCCTCGCTTTACCAATCCGACGGGGCGGAATCGCTGTATTTTCCCGAATTCGACTCGCCGCCAACCAACCATGGAATTGTCTCCGGACGGGACGGCGACCGCTATGGCAACGCTTTCGCTGTGGTGCAACTGAAAGAACACTTTGAGTTGCAGGCGCTGGTGGGTTCGCGCCGGAAACAAGTGCCGACGGCCCCCTACGGTGGGTCTTTCAACGATTCCATCGACCAGACGATTGACTCACGCGGATTCGTGGACCTGGCCTACAAACGCCAGTTCGCATCCGGAATGCAGTTGATGGCGAGGTGGTATTACGACGCCTATGCCTTCCATGGCACTTACGCCTTCGATTTTCCCGATGTGACCGTCGTGGGGGACTTCAACATGCGGGACGACTTGGTCGGCAGCGAAATCAACCTGTCGCGCCCTTTAGGACAGCGGAACATCGTTACCGCCGGGACGGAATTTCGGTACAACCTGCGGCAAATCCAGCAAGCGCGCGCCGACATCTTTCCCGATCTCCTCCTGGATGACCGCCGCAACTCCAGCGTCTATGCTGTTTTTGCGCAAGACGAGATCACGCTGACCTCGCGGCTGTCGCTCAATACCGGGGTTCGCATCGACCACTACAGCACCTTCGGAACAGCGGTGAGCCCGCGTTTTGCCGCCATCTATCACCCCGACGGAAAAACCACTTTGAAGTACATCTTTGGTCGTGCTTTCCGGGCGCCCTCGGCCAACGAACTGTTTTTCGGCAATATCGTTTTATTGCAGGCGAATCCGTTGCTGAAACCGGAGACCATCCTGAGCCACAACATGGGCGTGGAACGCGCGCTGACTCCTGAACTGCGCGTGTCGGCGGAAGCGTTCCTCAACAACATGGAAGATCTCATTGATCTCTCGGTCAATCCGGCAAACGGGTCGATGCGCTACGAGAATGTCCACTCGAACCGGGGACAGGGCTTGGAATTTGAGATCCAGGCGCAGCGGCACGGCTGGCGGGGAGACCTCAGCTACACGCTGCAGAAGGGCGAGGATCAGCAGACGCATGAGAGGCTGCCGAATGCGCCGCTGCACCTGGCCAAGCTGAAAGTGCAAGTTCCGATCGGCAGCACCTTCCTGGGCGGGATTGAATTGCGCTACGCCAGCCCGCAATACACCGACCCGGGATACCGAATTCCCGAGCGGTTTATCACCAACATCACGGTGTCGAACCGCAAGCCGCTGCTGGGATTCGACATCTCGGCAAGCTGCTACAACCTGTTCGACCGCAGCAACTACGATCCGGTGGGCTCGTACCTGCGACAGCAGCGCATCCTGCAGGATGGGCGCGGCTTCCGCATCAAGATCGCGCGCGCATTTTCACGGGATTAGCCGGGAACATGGGACACACAAGCTCGCAATTCGCCGGCATGCTACGCGCGATCGTGTTGGGCGCAGTCGCCCTCGCGCTCGGGCCCGGAATTTTATCTTCGCCGGCATCCGCGCAGGGCAAACATTCGCTCCCCGAGGAGCACCAGCTCAAAGCCGCCTTCGTTTTCAACCTGATCCCCTTCGTGGAATGGCCGGCGGCGAGAGCGGGCGAGCGGCTGGTGGTGGGCTTCGCCGGCGAAGGGCCGATGGAAACCGCACTGCAATCCTTCTTCAAGGAACAGGGGCCACGAGCTTCCGGCATTGAGATGCGCGTGGTGCATGGACGCAACGAACTGCGCGCCTGCCATGTCCTGTTCCTGGCGTACCCGGACGGCACGCGCATGCGGGAGGCCCTGGCCCAGTTGCAAGGGGCCAGCGTGCTGACGATCGGCGACGGAGAGGCATTCGTGCGCATGGGAGGCGTGATCGGGTTCGAGGCGCAAGGCAACAAACTGCGTCTGCTGGTCAATCCGAACGCCGCGCAACGGGCGCGCCTGCGCATCAGCGCCAAGCTGATGAGCATGTCAACGGCGGTTCCGGACGAGTTCTGGAGAGACTGAGCCATGAGAAGCCTGCACAACATCCCGGTGGGGCAGAAGTTCACGCTGATCATCATGATCACCATGATCACGGCCCTGTTGATGCTGGCGGGCGCGTTTCTCGCCTATGACTACCGCGATTCCCGGCGCGAAGCGTTTGACCAACTGGCGACCTTGAGCAAGATCGTGGCCGACAACAGCACGGCGGCGCTGACCTTCGAAGATGACAAGGCCGCGGCGGAGGTGCTGGCCGCGCTGGCCGCCGAAGCCGGCATTGAAAGCGCGTGTACTTACAACCTGCTGGGACAAGTCATCGCCAAGTACGGTCGAAACCAAAGACAGAGCTGCCCGGAGCAGCCGTCGGCCCAGACCGGCGGCGCCCTGGTGGCTGGCGGCGCCGTGTTCGTGCAGCCGGTGGTGCTGCGAGGACGCCAGCGCGGAACCATCTACATCCGGTCCAACCTGCAGTCGATGCGGGCGCGCCGGGACCGCTTCACCGTGATCACCCTGGCGTTCCTGCTGAGCTCGCTGGCGGCCGGAGCGATGGTCGGCAATGTCCTGCGGAAATACATTGTCCACCCAATCGGCGAACTGGCGGCCCTGATGGGAGTGGTCTCGCGTTCGCGCGACTACTCGCTGCGCGCCGTGCCCCGGGGCTCCGATGAGATCGGGCAATTGGTCGAAGGCTGCAACCGCATGTTGCGCCAGATCGAGGAAGGCCAAAAGGAGCTGGCCGAAGCCCGGGACACAGCCGAGGCGGCCAGCCGCTCAAAAAGCGAATTCCTGGCCAATATGAGCCACGAGATTCGCACCCCGATGAACGGCATCATCGGCATGACCGAGCTGGCGCTCACTACCGATCTCACCGCCGAGCAACGCGAGTTTCTCACCCTCGTGAGATCTTCGGCCGATTCCCTGCTCGTGGTCATCAACGACATCCTGGATTACTCCAAAATCGAAGCCGGAAAAATCGTGCTCGATTCCGTGCAGTTCAACATGTGGGGGCTGCTGGGCGACCTGATGAAGACCTCGGCCATTGCCGCGCACCGCAAAGGCCTGGAGCTGGCGTATCGCATGGAACCGTCGGTGCCCCCGGAACTGGTGGGCGACCCGGTGCGGCTGCGGCAGGTTCTGCTCAATCTGGTCGGCAACGCCATCAAGTTCACCGACGCCGGCGAAGTCGTCGTCAACGTGCGGGGAGAAGAACAGGGCAACCGCCTCACGCTGCACTTCACCGTCAGGGACACCGGCATCGGCATCCCCCCGGAGAAACAGAAGAAAATCTTCCAGGCCTTCGAGCAGGCAGACACTTCGACCACGCGGCATTACGGCGGGACGGGGCTTGGGCTGGCCATCTCCACCCGCATCGTGCTGCTCATGGGCGGCAAGATCTGGGTGGAGAGCGATTCGGGTACCGGATCGATTTTCCACTTCACCGGCGAGTTCACTATTCCGCAAGGCGTGGAACAACCCACCCCGCTGGAGATGGAGGATCTCGCCGGGTTACGCGTACTGATCATCGACGACAACGAGACCAATCGGCGCATCCTGGAAGAAATGACGCGCCACTGGAAGATGCGGCCCGAAGGCGCGGCGTCCGGCGAGGCCGGGCTGCGCGCGCTGGCCAAAGCCGCGACCACGGAACGGCCGTTCCGCCTGATCCTGCTGGACGAACAAATGCCGGGCATGGACGGCTTCGAGGTCATCCAGTTGATCCGTGCCAATCCGCACTTCGACGGGGCGACCATCATGATGCTTACCTCCGCCAATCAGACCGAAAGCGCGGTACGCTGCCGCAAGCTGGGGGTGGCCCATTACCTGATCAAGCCGATCAAGCCGGCGGAGTTGCTGATCGCCATCCGCAGCGCGCTCGGGGAAGCGCCGGCGCCCGTGCTCGCGCCGCGCCAACCGGCCGCGGCCGCACCCAAGGGACGCTCGTTGCGCATTCTGGTTGCCGAAGACAACCTGGTGAACCAGAAGCTGGCGGTGAGGCTGCTGGAAAAACTGGGCCACAGCGCGGTGCTGGCGGAGAACGGAAGCGAGGCGATCGCCAAGTGGCAGCAGTCGGCCTACGACCTGATCTTCATGGACGTGCAGATGGCGGAGATGGATGGCCTGGAGGCCACGCGGCGGATCCGTGAACAGGAGGAGAGCAGCGGCGGGCACATCCCGATCGTCGCCATGACGGCGTACGCGATGAGCGGAGACCGCGAGCGCTGCCTGGAGGCGGGCATGGACGGTTACATCTCCAAGCCGGTCAGCCTGGCGGCACTGGAGCAGGCCATCGCCGACCCGGCGGGCGCCGCCGCCCCGGTCGCAGCCACGCGGGTTGAAAGGTGAACTCTAGGTGAGGACTTCGCCGCCGGTTCGGGCCGAGCGCCTCGCCCCAGCAGATCGCAAGTGACAAAGGTTTGACCGCGCCGATTGAGCAGATTACGATTCCTGCGCATTCTGCCTTTTTATGGAGCCCCAATTGTCCCGTCTCGAAGGCAAAGATCTCCGAACCCTGCTGTTGTGGATCGTCATCGGCATCGTCGGCGCGGTGGTCGCGTTCCGCTATTTCCATGCCGCCTTTCCGGAAGCTGCGCTTGACCTGAAAGTGTCCAAGGCCGAGGCTCTGGAAACCGCGCGGAAATTTCTCGCCGCCAATGGCATGCCGGTCGAAGGCTACGAAACCAGCATCGTTTTCCACGTTGACGAAAACGCGAAGACATACCTGGAGCGCGTAGTCGGCCTGGAGCAGGCCAACAAGCTCATGGCCGGACCGGTGGTGGTGTGGCAATGGGACGTCCGCTTCTTCCGCCCGCGCCAGCAGGAGGAGTTTCACGTTGGGGTCACTCCCGCGGGACGCGTTGTCAGCTTCTCCCATGTCATCGAGGAGGCGCGTGCCGGCGCGCGGCTGGAGCGCGATGCGGCGCAGGCGGTCGCGGAAGCTTTTGCCCGAACGCAGTACGCCGATTTCGCTGACTATGATTTTCTTCCCGCCGAGGCGAACTCCAACGACCGTCCCAATCGGAGCGACTGGAGTTTCACCTGGGAGCGGCGCGGCTTCAAGGCGCCGCAGCGGGCAGACGGCGCGCCCTACCGCCTGCGAGTCAGCGTCCAGGGCGACCGTCCCGGAGGTTCCGGCGAATTCCTGAAAGTGCCGGAAGAGTGGGAACGGAGCTATCAGAAGCTGCGGTCGAGCAACACCTTCTACGGCAGCCTCGCGCTGATTCCCTACTTGTTCCTGAACGGCGCCATGCTATGGGTGCTGTTCGATCTCGGCCGCCGCGGCATCATCCGCTGGAAGGGCGCGCTCCAGCTTGGGGCCGTACTGGCGGTGCTGTTCTTCGCCATGACGGCGAACAACTGGCCGGTCACGCGCGCCGGCTACGACACCAACTCGTCCTATTTGTCGTTTGTGGTGCAGCACTTGGCGCTGGCCGCCGCAGGCAGCATCGCGCTCGGGTTAATGGTGGCCTTGACCGTGGCCGCGGCCGAACCGCTGTACCGCGCTTCTCAACCGGACCAATTGCGCCTGAGCGCGGCGTGGACGCTGCCCGGCATCCGCACCAAGGAATTCTTCCGCTCGTGCGTGATCGGCCTGGGCATGGCCGCCGGACACATCGGCTTCGTCGTGCTCTTTTACTTGCTGGGCAGCCGGATCGGCGTCTGGGCGCCGCAGGACATTCCCTACACCGATGTCTTGAGCACGCATTTCCCCTGGTTGTACCCGCTGACCATCGGAGTGTACGCCGCCACCAGCGAAGAGTTTTTGTTCCGGCTATTCGCCATTCCCTTCCTCATGCGGCTGACCAGGTCGCGCGTCCTGGCCGTGGTGTTGCCGGCGTTCTTCTGGGGCTTCCTGCACTCCACCTATCCGCAGCAGCCTGGCTACATCCGCGGCATCGAGGTCGGCCTGATTGGGATCGTCGCCGGCGTGGTGATGCTGCGCTACGGCATCCTGGCCACGCTGGTGTGGCACTACACGGTGGATGCGGCGCTGATCAGCCTGTTCCTGCTGCGCTCGGGCAACGCATATTTCCGCGCGTCGGGAGCACTGGTCGCCGCCGGCGCGCTGGTTCCGCTGCTGATCTCCGGAGGTTTCTACCTGGCGCGCAGGAGATTCGAGCCTGACGAAGCGCTGTTGAATCGCGCCGAGGCTCTGACGGAGCAGCCCGCCCCAATCGCGGTAGCGGTGGAACGGCAGACCGCACCGGTGGAAGCGCTGACGTCATCGCGCATCAAGTTGGTGGTGGGCTGCGGCGTGGTGGGAGTGCTGCTGGTGGTCCTGGCGAAACCGCACGAGATCGGCGATTTCCTGCGCTTTCGCGTGAATGCCCGGCAGGCGGCGGAGCGCGGCGATGCCGTTCTGCGGGCCCGCGGCATCCATCCCGAGCGCTATCACCGCGCGACCGCGCTGGCGGACCGGTCCGACAAGTACGTGAATGAGTTCCTGCGGCGGAAGGTGGGCATCGCAGGAGCGAATCGTCTCTATGGTGAAAAAGTGCCGCTGGCGCTGTGGCGCGTGCGTTACTTCCGCGATAGCGAAACCGAAGAGTACGCGGTCATCGTGCGGCCGGACGGCGGCATTCACTCGCTACACCATACCCTCGAGGAAAAAGCTCCCGGAGCCAAGCTGTCGCGCGAAGAGGCGCAGGCGCTTGCGGAAAAGTACCTGCGCGACGAGAAGAAACTCGATTTGAGCCAGTGGAAGCTGGTGGATTCGTCGGCCGACGCACGCCCGGCGCGCACCGATCACCGCTTTGTCTGGGAGGAGAAGCAGCCGTCGGCGGGATCGGGAACGGACGCCGCTTATGTCCGCGCCGAAGTCCAGGTGCAGGGCGACGAGGTGTCGGGCTATCGCGTGTTTTTCAAGATTCCGGAGCAGTGGGAGCGCGATCAGCAGAAGCGCACGCTGCCACGAGTGCTGAGAATCGTGTGGCGCATCGTCTTCTTCGCCGGACTCGGCGGCGCCGCGCTCGTCCTGTTCTTCAAGAACCTCCGGCAGCAGTCGGTTCCCTGGCGGCGGCTGGCGATTTGGGCCCTGGCCGCGCTGTTCGGGACAGCCTTGGTCACGCTGAACAGCCTGCCCAACATCCTGGCCAGTTATCCCACAGCGGTTCCGCTGCGCACCTTCGAGGCGATCACCGGCGTTTCGCTGTTTGTCGCCGTGCTCTTCGGCTACTCTTCGGCATTCTTCCTCCTCGGGCTGGCATGGTTTTTCCTGGCGCGCGCCTTTGGCGAGGAGAAACTCAGCGGCTGGCGCGGGCTTCCTGCCAGCTACTATCGCGACGCTCTGATCGTGGGCGTAGGCGGAACCGCGGCCCTGGCGGGACTGGATCGGCTGGCGGAGGTCGCGTCGCGAGCGTGGCCGACCCTCACGCGCTCGCTCGCCGCCGCGTTGCCGTCGCACCTCGACAGCTATGTGCCGGCCGGAAATGCGGTAGGCCACGCGCTCAGCGCGGGTCTGTTACTGACGGCCTCGGTCGGACTGGCCGCGGGTTTTATCGCGTGCCACCTGCAACAACGATGGATGCGTTCGGCGCTCCTGTTGGGCGCAGCGCTTGCGCTGGTGGGCGATTGGGGCAGCCCGGCAGATTTCGCCAAGCGCCTGCTCATCGAGATTGTGCTGCTGGGTGTCGTCTGGCTGGGCGTGCAGAAGGTCGTTCGCTTCAACCCGCTCGCGTACTTCCTGCTCGCTGCGCTGCCCGGCCTGGTCATGGCCGCGGCGGAACTCTTACAACAACCCAACACTTTATTCCGCGCCAACGGCTGGCTGGCGGCGGGGGCGGCAGTCGTACTTGTCGCCTGGCCGCTGGTTGCCATGCGAACCGCCTCGCCAGATCGCACGGCGAGCGCGGCCGCGTCGGGTGATTGAGCGCGCCTACTGGTTTTTGTGGAGAAACTTCAGCCGCTTATGCGGCTGCGCCGCCGGGTTGACGTCGTCGTACTTGAGGCAACTGATGGAGCCATCCACCTCGAGCACGGCGAGCGCGACGTCGCTCAAGTTGCCGATGCCATGCTCGCGAAGGGCGCGCGTCAGTTCGTCGTGCGAGACGTGCTCGCGCGCCATGTGCGACTCGATCGCCTGGCCGTTATGCACCAGCAGCGTCGGCGATCCCTGGATGACGCGCCGGAAGCGGCGATTCAAGCCCGAAACCTCCGCCACCAGGTAATTCACCACCAGCAACGTGGCCGCCGCGGCGATGCCGCCGAGCAGCGAATTATCGGGGCCGGTCATGGCGTTTTGCACCGAGTTGCTGATCAGCAGCAGGAGCGTGAGGTCAAAGGGAGTCATCTGGCCGACTTCGCGCTTGCCGCTGAGGCGAACCCCGAGCAGCACCACGAGGTAGATGACCAGCGTGCGAAGGACGATTTGAACGAGGACTGCGCCGCCTGGATACATTTTTCGAGTTGTGAGTCGCGAGTCGCGAGTTGGCCGCGAGTGTACGCCAGGAACGCGAAACATCAAACCGCAAAGGACGCGAAGGAACGCAAAGGAGATAATCCTGGCGGCCTTGGCGACCTTTGCGGTTGATCCTCAGCGGCACACGCCAGGGCGTGTGTGCCACATCACTGACTACTGCTTGACGGCTGGAACCGGCGCGCCTTTGGGCGTGCTCAAGTAGCCGGAGATCTTGTTCTTGTCGGCGGTCATGACGACGACTTCGTAGAGGAAGCGGTCGCGTCCGCTGTAGAACTGCAGCGGCTCGTACAGCGTGCGGTCTTTTTTCTCAATCGTGCGGTCGTCGGCCATCACATTGAGCGTGTACTTGCCTTTCTTGCCATCCACCTTCTTAAGTTGCAGGCTCACCGTGGAAACCGGCGTGGGCCGCGCGCCTTTCTGCAGCGAGAACTCGTAGATATTGCGATCGCCGCGGTGCTTGAGGGTTTCCAGGTCGTCGCGGGTATGAGCAATCAGGCCGCTCTGCACGTTGAGGTCGCCCATGACGCGTTCCAGCTTGGACTTGGTCGCCTCCAGATCGGACCGGGTGGTGGCGATGTCGCTCTTGGCGCCGCCCAGCTCGGTCTTGACACCGGCGACTTCCCCGCTGACCGCGCCCACCTGCTGCTTGGTTTGCTCGCTGAGCCGCTGTTCGGCCTCTCTCTGTTGGCGCTGAAGAGCGGCCGAACGCGAGGCGATTTCCTTCTGCGTCAAGCCGACTTTTTCCGCCAGCACCTGGTTCTCCGCCTTGAGACTGGTTTCGGCGATGCCGAGCCGCTTCAGAAGCTGCGCATTCTCCGCCTTGGCGGCGGTTTGAGCAGCCTCGAGCCTGTCGATGCGGCCGCGCGAATCGAAAATGAAGTAGAGCGAGACCGCTACGTAAACAATGGCAACTCCCAAAATCACATTGCGCAGCAGGTTGCCGGTGGAGCCTGCATCTACACCTTTGTCCTCATGTTCGTCGGGCATAACTCTCCTGAATTCACTCGAAGGATGCTCAATTGTTGAGCATAAGCTCTGTACTGTCAATGAACCCGTAGCGGAGTTGCGAGTTGCGACACCGGAGCCGCGAGCATGGCGCCGAGTGTTGCAGAGAGGTTCGCGTGTGCCACACGCGACGATAGGCGTGCCAAAAAAACGCGCTCGAGGGCGAGCGCGCTCCAACTTCTTTGCGAAATCGCTAGATAAACATCTCGTCTTGCGGCTGGCCGGCGTGGTTGCGGGTACGGCGGCCGAGCAGCGTGCCCAGGCCGGCGGTCAGGCCCTGCACAATGCCGGCGACCTGGCGCACGGGCGAGATCACGGTGTGATGGACGAGTTCGGTGGTTTCTTCGACGCGGTCCATGGTGCGGGTGACCAGTTCGTCGGCGCGGATGACGTGCAAGCGCGTGCGGTCAATCACGTCGTTGACCGTGGCATCCAGCCGCTCGACCTGGCCCTTGATGGTCGCGGTGGTGGCAGTGGCGTTGGCGATCAACTCCTCAATCTTGGGCTTGGTGGTGGTCAGCAGCGACTGGGCTGCGTCCAGTGTGGGCAGGGCACGGCGCTGGACCTCTTCGGCCAGCGCCTGCATGCGCGCGGAGCTCTTCTTCACGGTGAACAGAATGGCGAGCAGGATACCGATCTGCAACGCCAGAGCCACGCCGATTTCAATGAGCAGAACTGTAAAGCGCGTCTCCATAATCGTCGGCGGGCGCGCTAGACGCTTTTCCCTTCGCCCTCGGTGGCCTCGCGATATGCCTGCCGGCCGGCGTCGTAGGCGGACTTGAACTGCTCCTTCTGCTGGCTGACGACGTCGCGGCCTTTTTCTACCCACTCACTGGCCTGTTCGCGGGCGCGCTGGGCGCGCTCAACGACACGGTTCCGTCCCTCTTCCGCCTTGCTGGCGAGAGTTTCGCGGGTTTCGCGGCCGGAGGCCGGAGCATAAAGAACACCAATCGCGGCGCCGATCCCCAAACCGGCCAGGAACCAGAGAAAGCCGTTTCCGTCTCTATCGGACATAAAATCCTCCCAAACATTTCCTGAAACTGGCGATGTTAGCACTCGTGGCAGTCAGCGGCAAGCGGCAAGCGGCCATGGCCGTGAGAATGAAGAATTAAGAAGTCAGAATGCAGAATGGTAAGACCTTCGCGGCGGATGTTGTTCTGACTTCTGAATTCTTAATTTCCCTGTCTTGATCACGGTTTCTGCGTCGGCCGCAGAACGACTTCGCTGGCGAAAGACTGCGGCGCCTGTGTAACCAGCATCGCCACCACGTGGGCGACGTCGGCGGGACGCAACATTTTGAGCGGGTCCTTGCCGGCGTGTGGGCCGAGTTCCGATTGCGTGCTGCCGGGACAAACCACGCTCACACGGATGTTATAGCGGCGAAGTTCTTCGGCCACGGAGTAGCTCAGGCCGTTCAAGCCCCACTTCGAAGCCGCGTAGGCGGCGCCGTTGGGCAGCGGGTTTTTGCTGGCGATGGAGGAGATGTTGACGATGTCGCCGCGGCCGGCGCTGATCATCATGGGCGCGAAGCAGCGAATGGCGTAGAACGCGCCACGCAGATTGGTGTTGAGGATGCGCTCCCAGTCGTCGGGCGGAAGCTGATGCAGAGGGCGGCTGAAATCGCCGACGCCGGCGTTGTTGACCAGGATGTCGGTGCGGCCGAAGCTTTGCTGCACGCGCGCGGCGAGCGCCTCCACCGAGGCCAGCTGGGCGACGTCGCAGACGATGGCCTCGCACGGTCCGCCGGCGGAGCGAATCTGTTGTGCGGCGGCATCGAGTGTTTGCGGCGAGCGACCACAGATGACGGTGGTCGCCCCCATTTCCGCCAGGCGGGCCGAGATGGCGTATCCGATGCCGCGGCCACCGCCTGTGACCACGGCTACTTTGTCGCGCAGAGGTTTCGTGCCGTCGTTCATCGTGCCCAGCTCCTCGTAGCCGCGCCGGAGGCCGATTCAGCAGGCCGGCGCGGCCTGCCATGTATCCAGCAGCCGGAAAACCCGCATCAGAACCCGCATCAAATCTGGCGGGAAGAGCCGTAATCGTAACGTAACTTGCCTTTGTACGAGGTACATTCTTATAATCCCTTTCCGCTGAGTTTCCTGCTCTCTTGAGAAGCGGAATCGGGGCAGGCGGTAGTAAGAATTTGCCGTTTCCGGGCCCGGGCGCGCGCAGGCCTTCCAAACTGCGCGTGTCGTCTGCGCGAGCCGGCTGGCGTGCGTGGGCGACGTCGCTATTTTCTCCAGGAATCGAAGTAAGGAGCCATCGCATGAAGAAGTCGCTCATCATCCTTGTGCTGGTATTCGCCGCCGTGGCCATGGCACCGACCGGCGCCGACGCGCAGGCACAGGGTGGACAAGCCGCGCCAACCGGGCCGACGATCAAGGACCCGGCCGAGTACAACGCTTACGTCACCGCGCTGAACCAATCCGATCCCGCGGCCAAGGCGCAGGCGCTGGACACGTTCCTGCAGCAGTACCCGAACAGCGTGGTCAAGGTGAGCGGGCTGGAATTGCTGATGGCCACTTACCAGCAGCTTGGCAATATGCAGAAGGTGCTGGAAACGGCCGATCGTGTGCTGCAAGCCGATCCCACCAATCTGCGAGCTCTGGCGCTCATGACCTACATCTACCGCCAACAGGCGGAAGCGGGCGGGTCGAATGCCGCCCAGTCGCTGCAGCAGGCGGCTCAGTACGCGCAGAAGGGCCTGCAGGCAAGCCAGACCGCGCCCAAACCGGCGGAGTTGACCGCGGAGGATTGGGAAAAACTAAAGGGGCAGACCCAGGTGATCTTCGCCGGAGCGGCGGGCATGGCGGCGCTACAGCAGAAGGATTACCCCAATGCGCAGAAGTATCTGACAATGGCCGCGCAGGGGCAGCCCAACGATTTGCGCAACGTGTACCCGCTGGCGCTGGCGTACCTGCAGCAGAAACCGCAGGACGTCCGCGGACTGTGGTACATCGCGCGCTCTGCGAACCTGGCTGCCGGCACACCGGCCCAGGCGCAGATTACGGCCTACGGCAAGCGCGCGTACACGATCTATCACGCCGGCGACGATGGTTGGGACCAGTTAATGGCGCAGACCAAGACCACCGCAGAACCTCCCGCGGGATTCACCGTCAAACCGGCGCCGACGCCGGCCGAGCAAGCCGCCAACCTGGCGAATACCAAACCGGTGGATCAGATGTCGTTCGATGAATTTCAGCTGATCCTCACCTCGGGCAATCAACCAGCCGCCGACAAGGTGTGGAGTGCCATCAAGGGCAAACCGATTGCGTTTGAGGGCAAGGTGATCAGCACGACCAGGAACTCGGTGATGCTGGCCGCCACGGTGGACGATATCCAGAACAACAAGGCGGACGTGGAATTGACGTTCGAAGCGCCGATTGCCGCAGCGCTAGTCCCGAAGCAGGGCGCTATGTCCAAGGTGCAAGGCACGCCGGCGACCTACGATGTCAGCCCGTTCATGATTCACATGACCAGTGGCGCATTTATCGGTGCGCCGCCCAAGCCGCCGGCGCACAAGCCGCCAGTGCGCAAGAAGCAATAGTTTTTGGTCAGGTCCAGCCAGATACAGGCACGGCGAAACGCCGTGCCCTTTTTGTTTCCGCAGCAGGTAGCCGCGACCGAGGGCGGTGGCCGCCTCAGGACTCGCGCAATGACTGTCAGCAGCCCCCGTGTGGCGCGGGAGCCTGCGAATCGGCGCGCGTGCGGACCAACCGCGCGTCTTTCGACTTCGCTCAGGGCAAGCTGTGTACCCAATGACTAGCGCGCCGCTTTCTTCTCCATGGTGAGGGGGCGGGCACTGCGCGGGGGGCGCCGGGCGCCGTCGCGCAGGCTGCGAACGTCAACCTTGAGTTCGGCGATGGTGCGGGAGAGCGTATTGCGGTGCATGCCCAAATTGCGGGCAGCTTTGCACTGGTTTCCCTGGTTCTCCTGAAGGACCGTGAGAATAAAGCGCTTCTTGAATTCGCGGACGGCTTCGGAATAAAGAATGCCGCTTTTGTACATCTGCATGACCAGGGATTCCAGTTGGTCTTTCACGGGACCTCTCCTTTTATGACTGTCCGTTTATGACTGTCCGTTCGTTTTACTTAGCCGGGACCGCGGGCGGTCCGGGCGCGGCATTATGATTCGCCGCCGGAGGCGCGCCTTCGCGGATGTTGGCGATGGCGTCCATGCCGGCACGAAACTGTTGCCGTACCTGCGACGGTGCAACCCAGACGGCGGCCCGCGCCAGCACCAGCAGATACGGCGCCGTGCGCGATCGCGCCAGCAGGGTTGACCCGGGCGAGAACGATGCCAGCGCGAGCAACGAGATCATCACGATCAGGACGCCGCGCACCAGCCCGAACATCCCGCCCAAAACGCGGTCGAACCAGCGCAGTCCGGCTTCCTTCATGCCGAAACGCGCGATCCGGCCGATACCTCCCGCCAGCAGGACGACAACAAAAAAGATCGTCAGAAACCCGCACAGATCGGCCACCCAGGGCGTCTTCACATACGGCGCGTACCAGTTCGCCACCTGGCGGTATCCCCAGGCCGCGAGCAGATATCCTACGACCACCCCGGCCAGGGAAAACACTTCGTGCATGAACCCTTGCGAAGCCGCGACCAGCACAGAAAACAGAACGATGGCAACGATCAGCCAATCCAGTCCGGTCATGCGGGCCCTCGCGACAACGCTTGCTCTCACCTCAACCGCAGATTTCCTGCGCTCCAACCGGCCCGCCAACCATCAGGCCGCCTGCACCTGCAAGTCCCGCCCGGTAAGCCGGCGAAACGCTTCCATGTATTTCGCGCTGGTGTTGTCGGCCACCTCGGGCGGAAGCGAGGGAGCCGGCGGCTGCTTGTTCCAGCGAATCTTCTCCAGGTAATCGCGCACGTATTGTTTGTCGAACGACTCCTGGCCGCGGCCGGGCGCATACGCGTCGCCGGGCCAGAAGCGCGACGAATCGGGCGTCAAGACTTCGTCGGCCAGCACCAAGCCGGCGGCGGTGCGTCCGAACTCGAACTTGGTATCGGCGATGAGGATACCGCGGGCGGCGGCGTAGTCGGCGGCGGCCTGATAAATGCGCAGGCTCAGGTCGCGCAGTTGCTCGCTCAACGCGGCCCCGGCGATCTTCTTCATCTCGGCGAAGGAAATGTTTTCGTCATGGCCGGTGTTGGCCTTGCTTGCCGGCGTAAAGATCGGCTGCGGCAGTTTGTCGGATTCGCGCAAGCCGTAGGGCAGGGTGATGCCGCACACCGAGCCCTTGTTCTGGTATTCCTTCCACGCCGAACCGGAAATGTAGCCGCGCACCACGCACTCCACCGGAACCATGTCGGCATGGACCACCAGCATGGAGCGGCCGCGCAGATGAGCCTGGTACTTGCGCAGGTGCTGCGGATAGCGCTCCACCTCGGCGGTGACCAGGTGGTTGGGGACGATGTCCTTGAGGAAGTCGAACCAGAAAAGAGAAAGCTGGGTCAGGACGCTGCCCTTGTTGGGAATGCCGGTGGCGAGCACGTAATCGAAAGCGGAAATGCGGTCGGTCGCCACCAACAGCAGGTGCTCGTTGTCCACGCGGTAGAGGTCCCGCACCTTTCCGCTGGCATAAAGCTCCAAGTCCGGAAAGTCGGTGTGCAGCAGGACGTCTTGTAGGGAGTGAGCCACGACGGAAAATTGTTGCGCAAAAGAACGTCGCGTATTCTAGCCGCCTACGTTTTTTTGTCAACGCCTCGCGTCACAATTGCGTGCGACGCGATTTCCTCCGCGAAGAATAATCATTGACAGGAGAGGCGTTCCCGCGAAACAGGCTCTGGGGAAGGGATTTAGCGGATCATGATGTGGAAAATCGGAAAGAGCTTCCCCCCGCTCCCGTAATCTTGCCGTAATCTTCTGGTCGCGCCAAGTTCCGCCGCGCTCTCTCCGCACCGCGATACGGCGCGTCTACGCGGTCGCCGCCTGCGCGTTTTCGTGGAAGCGCACCGAGACCAGCTTGGAAACTCCGGGCTCCTGCATGGTGACGCCGTACATGACCGGCGCAATGCTCATGGTCTTCTTGCTGTGCGTGATGAGGATGAACTGGGTGGTATCGCTCATCTCGCGCACCAGTTCGGTAAAGCGTCCGATGTTGCTTTCGTCAAGCGGAGCGTCCACTTCGTCGAGAATGCAGAACGGGCTCGGCTGGTACTGGAAGATGCCGACCAGCAGCGCCAGGGCCGTCAGCGCTTTTTCTCCCCCGGAGAGCAGCAGCACGTTCTGCAGCTTCTTGCCCGGAGGCGACGCCACCACGTCAATGCCGCTGTCGGCGGCGTTCTCTTCGTCGGTGAGCCGCATGAATCCGTTGCCGCCGCCGAACAACTTGCGGAATGCCGCCTGGAAATTGATGTTGATGGCGGCAAACGCTTCCTGGAATTTCTGGCGCGAGATGGTGTCGATTTCACGAATGGCGTTCTGCGTATTTTCGATGGAGTCCATCAAATCTTTGCGTTGCGTTTCCAGGAATCCGTGGCGCTGCGCCGCCTCCTGATACTCCTCCAGGGCCATCATGTTCACCGGGCCCATGTTGTCAAGTTTCGCGCGCAGCTCGCGATATGCGGTCTCCTCCAGGGCGAGCAGTTCCGGGCCGAGCTGGGCAACGGACTCGTCAGCGAGCAGCGTGCCGGCGGCCACACCGAGCTCGTTCAGGCAGGTTTCCGCCATGTGCTGCTGATCGGACTGCAGCTTGGCGGCCTGCGCCGACAGTTCTCCGCGGCGGTCGCGCACCGAGTCCATTTCCAGGCGCGCGCTACGAAGCTGGTGCTCGATTTCGACCAGCCGGCCGCGCACCTGTTCGGATTCGGCCTGCAGTTCGGCTTCGCGCGCTTCGGCCTGCTCTTTCTGCGCGCCCAGCAAATCCAGTTGCTCGGAAATCTGCAGGTTTTCGATCTCGCGCTGCGCCTGTTCGGCGGCGGCCATCTGCTGCTGCGACTCCAGCGACTCCACGCGCGAAGCGATCTCGGCGAACATGGTGGCAACCCGGGACAGCGCAGCCGACGCGGCGCGGCGCCGCTCTTCCACGGCCGCGACTTGCGCCTTCATCTCGGAGGCAACGTGGGCGGCGGCATCGCGCGCGGCGCGCAGCCCGGCAAGACTTTCCTGCGCCGCGGCGGCTTCGTTCTCCAGCGCGGCACGGCGGGCATCGCGAGCGCCAAGTTCGGCCTGTTGTTCGGCAATCAGCGCCTCGTTCGCCGCCCGTTCGGCGGTGATGTTCAGCGCTTCGCGCTCCGCCAGCGCCACCCGCTCGGCGATGCGCGTCACCTCGCTCTCCAACTGGCGCAGGTCATGACCGGAGGTGAGCGCGGCCCTGTCGGCCTCGCGCTTCTCCGTTTCCAGCCGCTCCAGCAGCGAGGAGAGGTCGGCGATCTCGCGCGCCAGGATCAATGCCTTGCGCTCTTCGCCGCCCAGCGCCCGTTCCATTTCGGCGAGCACGCGCAGCACGTCGCGCAACTCGCGCTTCATGGACAGCGGGCCCTCGCTGCGCTGCTTGCCGCCGGTCACGGTGACATTGTGGAAGCACTCGCCCGATTCGGAGAGAAAGAATGCGTCGGGGTTCGACAGGGCCAACTCGCGCGCGACTCCCGAGTCGGGCACGAGGTAGCCGTCGCGCAGCTTGGGCAGGATGACTTCCAGGGATTTGCCGAAGCCGTTGAGCACGCGGATGGCCTGCTTCAACGGTCGAACCAGTTGCGCGTGCGCGGGCGCATGGTGCGCGGCCTCGTCGAGCACGAACGAGAAGCGCGCCTGCGAGTCATTGGGATGCACCAGGAAGGTAGCGCGGCCCTCGACGTCGGTGCGCAGCAGGCGCATGCCTTCGTCGGCGGCGTCCCAGGATTTCACCACGATGAAGTTGAGCTCGTCGCGCAGGAAATCCTCGACCACGTGCTCGACGCGGTCATCGACTTCGAGGAAATCGGCGAGCACCCCGACCGGCGCAAAACCGCTGTTGAGCGCGCCGGACTGGAACAGCCGGCGAACCGAATCGGTGGAATAACCGTGCTCGGCAATCACCGCTTCCAGCGAACCCTTTTTGCCCAGCGCGGTGGCGTACTCGGCGCGCAGGGTATCGAGGCGGCGCTTGGACTCGGTCTCCGCCATGCGCACCTCGCCGATCGCGGCGCGCGTCTGCTCGATGTCCTCGGCAAGCGCCTGCACGCGTTCGGAGGCATTTTCGAACTCGAAGGCGATCTGCCCGCGCTGGTCGCCGAAGGTCTCAATCTGCGCCCGCCCGGATTCGATTTCGTGATTCAGGCGGCGCAGTTCGCGTTCCAGGCCGGCGATGTGCTCCTGCGCGCGCGTAAGCTGCTCGCGGACCGCGGAAGCGGCGGCAACTGCTTCCATGATCGCGGCCCGGCGTGATTCCTGGCGGCACTCGATGTCGGCCAGCACGCCGGCGGCGATGGTGGCTTCCTGCTGCGCCGCGGCGGCTTGTTGCTGCGCGGCGGCCACCTCGCCCTCGGCCGCTTGCAAAACCCCGCGATGCGATTCCCGTTCCGCCTCGATGCCCACCAGGCGCAGGCGTGTCTGCGCGAGTTCGGCGGCGGCGGATTCGGCGCGGTGTGTCAGCTCGGCGCAGCGCTCCTCGTTGGTGCGCTGGCGCGAGAATGCGCGATCAATCTCGCGCGTGATTGCCGACAAGCGCTCGCCATTGTTGCGCACGTCGGTTTCGATAGCATAGCCGCGCTGCGTGCCTTCGGCCTGCTCCAGTTCCAGCTCGCCGACCACCTGCGTTTTCGCACGCAGTTCTTCCCCGAGGCCGATGAGGGTCGCTTCCAGTTCTTCGCTCTCGCGGCGGAGTTGCGCGAACCTGCCGGCCAGCACCAGGCGCAGCTTGCCGCGCATTTCGTCGCGCAGGCGCGCGTAGCGCTCGGCTTTGGAGGCCTGGCGCTTGAGCGAGTTCATCTGGCGCGTGACTTCCTCGAAGATATCGTTGACCCGCGCCAGGTTCAGCTTGGCTTCCTCGAGCCGCGCTTCGGCGAGGCGCTTGCGCGTCTTGAACTTGGTAATCCCGGCCGCCTCCTCGATGATGGCGCGCCGGTCTGTGGGCTTGCTGGAGAGAATCTGGCCGATTCTTCCCTGCTCGATGATGGCATAGGACTCCGGGCCCAGCCCGGTGCCCATGAAGATGTCCTGGATATCGCGCAGGCGGCAGAGCTTGCCATTGAGCAGGTACTCGCTGTCGCCGGAGCGGAACAAGCGGCGCGTGACCACGATCTCGCCGGCCTTGAAGCTGGGCCTGAACTTGCGGCGGCGGATTTTCAAAACCACGGCCGACGGTCGACGGTCGACGGTCGACGGCGGCAACTCGGAAGTCGCTGACGGTTGCTCGATGGCGTTGGCGGATTCAGCACCAGGATCGGCGGAGCTGTTGGCCGGGGTGGTCTGCGGTCCCAGGTTCGATTCGGGCGCACCGCTGTTTTGGCCGTCGACCGTCGACCGTAGACCGTCGACTTCGTCCACCTGGCCGGGCTGCACGTCGGAAAGGTATTCGTCGGTCTCGACGGCGGCTTTTTCGCGCAACGCGGCTTCGTCCCAGTCCGCTTCCGACATCTCGTCGTGAATTTCAATTTCCGGCTCGGCCAATGCTTCCGGCCCGTCGTAAACGTCAGGGTCGATCAGGGTGAGGGAAACTTCGGCCATGCCGGTGGGCTTGCGGTCGCGCGTGCCGGCAAAGATAACGTCTTCCATGCGCGCGCCGCGCAGGGTGCGCGCCGATTGCTCGCCCAAAACCCAGGCGATGGCGTCGGAGATGTTGGATTTGCCGCAACCGTTGGGGCCGACGATGGCAGCGATGCCGTCGCCGTGAAAACCCAGTTCAGTGCGGTCGCAGAATGACTTGAACCCGAGGATCTGGAGCTTCTTGAGTTTCAGCAACGTCCACTCCTTCAACTGGCGGGGCCGGCCTTTCGCTGGTCCCACAACGTTGCGTACAGCCCGCTACGGCCACTGCGGGCGACGCGGCGCGTTCCGGCTGAGAGAGACGCCGCTCCACATTCCCTGCCCGGCAATCCCGCGTACCACGAAATTAGAGTCAATGTACCGTCGCGAAGGGCCGGCGTCAAGACAGAAAACGCTATATATTGTGGCGGCCTGTGGAAGAACCCAGCATCTTGCACAGCCATTGCAGCACATGCGTGTTGCACTTCGAACGCCTGTTTTTAGATGGGAAAGGAGATCGGCAGGATGGACCGCAAGAGCAGAGTAAGCCTAGCGCAATTACATTAGCTTTTCAATAATCAACTAGCGTCACTGCGACCGTGGGCAGGCGAGCAAAAAGGGGCGCCGCTGCGCCCCCATTTCGGTGGTTTGTGGTTCCCGCGTTACTTCCCCAGGATCTGGAAGAAGCGGATGATGGACTCAATCCCGCGGTAGAAGTTCGGGATATGGAACTTCTCATTGGGAGCGTGCAGGTTGTCGTCGGGCAGCCCCATGCCCATCATGACGCTGGGAATTTTCAGCTCGTTCTCGAAATCGGAGACGATCGGAATCGAGCCGCCGGAGCGGATGTACACCGTGTCCTTGCCGAAAATTTCATGCAGGGCGTCGGTGGCTGCCTTGATGTACCGGTTATCGGTCGAAACCACGCAAGCCGGCCCCTTGCTGTGCACCTTGATGCTGAGGTTGATCCCCTTCGGCGTGAGCTGCTTCACGAAGTCGGTGTACTTCTTTAGGATGTCGTCCTCGTTCTGGTCCGGGACCAGGCGCATGGAAACCTTGGCCGAAGCGCGCGCCGGAATCACCGTCTTGGCGCCGGGCGCGGTGAAGCCGCCGGGCATGCCGTGGACCTCCAGCGTCGGACGCGCCCAGGTGCGATACAGCACCGAGTAGCCCGGCTCGCCGGTCAGCATGCTGGAGCCGACTTCCTTCTTGCGGTATTCCTCTTCATCGAACGGCAGACGCTGCCAGGCTTCGAGTTCCGCCTTGCTGGGCTCCTTCACTTTGTCATAGAAGCCGGGGATCAGGATTTTGCCGCCGGCATCCTTCAGCTTGCTGATGATCTCGACCAGCGCGAACAGCGGGTTGGGGGCCGCGCCGCCATAGACGCCGGAATGCAAGTCGGTGGCCGCACCCTGCACTTCGATTTCGGTGTACACCAGCCCGCGCAGGCCTACGCACAGCGTGGGCATGTCGGGCGCGAACAGTTCGGTGTCGGTGACAAGCGCGAAGTCCGCCTTCAGCTTGTCCTTGTGCTTGCGAACGTATTCGGCGATGGACTCGCCTCCTACCTCCTCCTCACCTTCCAGGATGACGCGCACGTTGATCGGCAGCTTGCCGTCGCCGGACTTCATCAGCGATTCGAAGGCCTTCAACTGCATCCAGAGCTGGCCTTTGTCGTCCACGGCGCCGCGGGCATAGATGTTGTTGTTGCGTTCGGTCGGCTCGAAGGGCGGGGACTTCCACTCGTCCAGCGGCTCGGCGGGCTGCACGTCGTAGTGGGCGTAGCAGAGCACGGTCGTTTTTCCCGCGGCATGCAGCCAGTCGGCGTACACCAGCGGGTGCGCGCTGGGGCGCTCCTTGGTCGCGGTGGGAATGATCTCGACGTGCTCGAAGCCGATGCGCTTCAGATCGTCGGCGCAGACCTTGGCCGCCCGCTCCGTGTCCTTGTTGTGTTCCTCCAGCGTGCTGATGCTGGGAATTCGAAGCAGGTTTTTCAGCTCTTCCAGGAACCGCTTTTGGTTGTCACGAGCGTAGCTAAGTGCGGTGGATGATGTCGCTGTAGCCATCTGGATCTTCTCCTCTGCCGGCGCAAGCCAGCTATGAAGCTCAAAACCCGTTACCCAAACTAAAAAGTATACAACGCGGCGAGACTAGCGGAGTTGCGCTGGCTGGCGGCGGAAACGATGCGTTCTGATTTGGTAATTTTGTAAGTTGGTAATTTCGTAAATGCGACTACTGGATGCTGGTTCGACGCGTTACTGCTCGAATTGACAAATTACCAAATTACGAAATTACCCAATTACCCAATTTCCCCGTGCCGCTGCATCTGCTCCAGCAACCGGGGATTGCCGCAGGCGGCGGCAAATTCGGCGTGCACACGCGCCCGGTCAAAGTCGCCTTCGGCAATGTAGATTTCGCCGAGCGCGACGTGGGCGTCCGCCAACGTAGGTTTCTTTCCCAGCGCGATCAGCAGATGATGCTTCGCTGCTTCGCGTTTGTGCTGCACGCGCAAAAGCTGCGCCAGGTGATAGTGCCCTTCCGCCCACTCGGGATTCTGTTCCAGAGCGCGCTGCTGCTCGGCGATCTGGCGCGCGGTTTCGTCATCGAGCGCTTCATCGGCGATGCGGCGGAAGAAGGAGTCGTCGCCCATTTCTTTGTCACTATCCTACATCTCGCACGCGCCGATCATCTCATGGCCTCATCTCGGGCACGAACCGGTGTTGGGATTGTTTACATTTGCTTACGTATGATGTAGAAGAGTACATACGCATGCGGAGACCGACCATGTCCAGCGAAGCCAATGTGTTGTCCTTGCGTCTAGACCCGCGCTTGAAAAAACAACTCGACAAACTAGCTAAGGCCACGCAGCGCAGCCGCTCATTCTTGGCAGCCGAGGCAATTCGTGAATACGTGTCCTTGAACGAATGGCAGGTCGAAGAGATCTCGAAGGCTCTCGTTGAAGCAGATCGTGGCGAGTTTGCGAGCGAAAAACAAGTGGAAAAGGTGATGAGAAAGTGGACTGGTCGTGCGCGTTAGATGGTTGCAGGCTGCACTGGATAACCTAGACGCGGAAGCTGAGTACATCAGTCGCGATGATCCGGCTGCTGCAGCCAGGGTCGTAACAGCTATTCAGAGATCAATCGCGCAACTTGCGGTGCATCCCGCTATTGGCCGACCTGGTCGGGTTCCCGGAACGCGCGAACTCGTTGTACCTGATACCCCATATATAGTTCCGTACCGAGTTCGTAGCTATGCCGTGGAAATCCTGCGTGTATTTCACGGGAAACGAAGGTGGCCGCCTAGCTTCTAGGATGGGCGTCTAAACAATCCATCCGCCGCCGACCACCACGTCGCCGTCATAGAACACCGCTGCCTGGCCGGGCGTAACCGCGCGCTGGGGCTGGTCAAAGGTCGCCAGCACTTCATCGTCACCGGTCTTCTCGACCACGGCGGGCGCAGGCTCGTGGCGGTTGCGGATCTTTACCGATACGCGCATCGGCTGCCGCAGATCATCCACCGCAATCCAGTTCAGGCGTCGAGCGCGCAGCGTGGTCGCGTACAGCTCTTCCCCGCCGCCAACCACCACCTGGCGCTTTTCGCCGTTGATCTCCAAAACGTAGAGCGGCGAGCCGGTGGCCACGCCCAGTCCCTTACGCTGGCCGACCGTGAAATTGTGAATGCCGGCGTGGGTGCCGATCACCTCTCCGCTGGTTGTGACCAGCTCGCCCGCGGTGTCGGGCAGCGATTCGCCCTGCTCCGCCAGGTACGCGTCAATGAACTGCTTGTAGTCACCGCCGGGGACAAAACAGATTTCCTGGGAATCCGGCTTCTCGGCCAGCGCCAGCCCGTGCCGGCGCGCTAGCTCGCGCACTTCGGACTTGCGCAAGTCTCCCAGCGGAAACAAGGTGCGCGAGAGCTGCTCCTGGGTCAGGCCAAACAGAAAGTACGTCTGGTCCTTTCCGAGATCGGCGGGACGGCGCAGCAGCCAGCGCTGGCGCGCGGCGTCGAATTCGACTCGCGCATAGTGGCCGGTGGCCAGCTGCTCGGCGCCGATCTGGCGCGCCGTGATCAGGAGCTGATCGAACTTCAGGTGGTTGTTGCACAGGCTGCACGGGATGGGCGTACGGCCGGACAGATACTCGCCGATGAACGGGCGCACCACCTCGTCCTCGAAGCGCCGCTCCTGGTTGACGACGTAGTACGGGATGCCGAGCGTCTCGGCGACACGGCGGGCGTCGTACACGTCGTCGAGCGAGCAGCAGCGCCCCGTGACCGTTTCCGGCATGCCGTTGTGACCCGCCAGGCGGCGCTGGTTCCAGAGCTGCATGGTGAGACCGATCACCTGGCGGCCCTCGGCGCACAGCATGGCCGCAACGGTGGAGGAATCCACACCGCCCGACATGGCAACGGCAATGGGACAGTCTTCAGTCATCAGTCTTCGGTCGTCAGCAAGCGGAAATGAGGAAATGGAACTTTCCAGTCGCGGTCCCTGACGACTGAAGACCGACGACTGAAGACTCACCCCGCTTGTACTTTATTGTAAATGGGCGACAGCTCACGCAGCCGCGAAAGGGTCGCGGGCAGGATGGAGAGCAGCAGGTCCACGTCTTCGCTGGTGTTCTGCTTGCCGATGGAGAATCGCAGGCTGGCGCGGGCACGGTCGGGGGAGAGGCCCATCGCGGTCAGCACGTGCGAGGGCTCAATCGCTCCCGAAGAGCAGGCCGCGCCGGTGGAAACGGCGATGCCCTTGAGGTCGAGGGCAATTACCAGCGCCTCGCCCTCGATGAAATCAAAATAGATGCTGCTGGTATTGGGCACGCGTGGCGCACCGGCGCTGTTCACACCGACCGAATCGATGGTTTCGGTGATGGTCTGCTCGAGGCGATCACGCAATGCGCCGATGCGGCCGACCTCGCCATTGCCGAGCCCGGCGCGCGCCAGTTCCGCCGCCTTGCCCAGGCCGACGATCCCGGCAACGTTTTCTGTTCCGGCACGCCGCGCGCGCTCGTGCCGTCCGCCGTACAGCATCGGCTGCAGCAGCGTTCCCTTGCGCACGTACAGCGCGCCCACGCCTTGCTGGGCATGGATCTTGTGTCCTGAGATGGAGAGCAGGTCGCAGCGAATCGCGCTCACGTCAACCGGCACCTTGCCCGCAGCCTGCACGGCGTCGCTGTGGAAATAAACGTCGGCCTCGGCGGCGATGGCGCCAATCTCGTTGACCGGCTGGAGCACGCCGGTTTCGTTATTCGCCATCATGATGCTGATCAGACGCGTGTTGGGCCGCAGCGCGCGCTTGACGTCATCGGGCGAAACCAGCGCCTGGCCGTCCACCGGCAGGTAGGTCACCTCGCATCCCATCGCGTCTTCTTCCAGGCGCTTGCAGGCGTTCAGCACGGCATGGTGCTCGATCGAACTGGTGATGACGTGATCGCCGGGGCGGGTGATGCCGAAGATGGCGAGGTTGTCGGCCTCGGTGCCGCCGCTGGTGAACACAATTTCCGAGGCCCGGCAGCCGAGCAGGGCCGCGACCGATTCGCGCGCGCGCTCCACCGCCGCCCGCGTCTGCTGGCCGTGATGGTGGATGGACGACGCGTTGCCGAACTGCTCGATGAAATACGGCTGCATCGCCTCCAGCACCGGCGGCAGCAGCGGCGTGGTCGCGTTGTTGTCGAGATAGGCGCGGCGCATGGGCTCTATTTTACGCCGTCACAGCGGCAAGTGATCTACCACGGAGACACGGAAGCAATCGGAATTGGTAATTTCGTAATTCTGTAATTTGGTAATTTCGGCCCGGCCTCTGTCCAAATGAGGTTCTGAAATTACCAAATTACGAAATTACCCAATTACCAAATCTGCTCCGTGTCTCCGTGCCTCCGTGGTGGGATTCATCTTCGCAAAAGTAAAGCGCGCTCCCGGGCGAGCGCGCTCCAACTTCTTCTTCCCATCGTCGAATCAGCGCCGGTCAATGGGAACGTAGCGCTGCGGGTACGCCGGGCCAACGTAATCGGCGCGAGGCCGGATCAGGCGGTTGTCCCCGAGCTGCTCCATCACGTGCGCCGTCCAGCCGCTGATGCGCGAGACGGCAAAGATCGGGGTGAACAGGTCAAGCTCGATGCCCAGCGTGTAATAGGTCGAGGCGGAATAGAAGTCCACGTTGGCGTTTAGCTTCTTGTCGGCCTTCATGAACTGTTCGATCTTGCTGGAGTACTCAAACCATTTCGCCTGCCCGCTGGACTCGCCCAGCTCGCGCGACATCTGACGCAGGTGCGTGGCACGCGGGTCCTCGGTGTGATACACGCGGTGTCCGAAGCCCGGGATTTTTTTCTTTTGCGCCAGCATGCCCTTGATGTGCTCCACCGGGTCGGCGCCGGCCTTGGCAATTTCTGCCAGGATCTTGAACACCGCTTCGTTGGCGCCTCCGTGCAGCGGCCCCTTGAGCGCGCCGATGCCGGAGGTGATGGCCGAATGCATGTCCGACAGCGTGGCGGCGGTCACGCGCGCCGCGAAGGTGGACGCGTTCAGTTCGTGGTCGGCATGCAGGATCAGGGCGATGTCCAGGGCGCGCTCGGCGGTTTTCGACGGCGGGTCGCCGTTCAACATCAGCAGGAAATTCGCGGCATGCGACAGCGAACGGTCGGGCTCTACAACCGGGCGGCCTTTCCGGATGCGGTCATAGGCAGCCACGATCATGGCGAGTTGGGAGGTCAGCCGCAGCGACTTGTGCAGGTTTGCTTCCGGGGTGTTGAGGCTCTCCTCGGGATCGTAGAAAGAGAGAGCGGAAACCGCCGTGCGCAACACGTCCATGGGCAGCGCGTGCCGCGGAGCCTGGCGCAGCAGGTTGATGATGGCGGTATCAAGCTTACGTTCGTCGGCGAGCGCCCGGGCGAACTCGCGCAGCTCGGCTCGGTTGGGCAGCTTGCCGAACCAGAGCAGGTAGCAGGTTTCCTCGAACGTGGAATTGTCGGCGAGCTCGTGAATGTCAATGCCGCGGTAGGCCAGGATGCCGCGGTCGCCATCGATAAAACAAATGCTGGAAACCGCCGCGATGACGCCTTCCAAGCCTTTGGGCGTAAGAGTGCTGCTGGACATAAATTCCTCGCAATCCTATTGCTGCGGGATCGAACGCAGGCGACGCAGGGCCCCCGGCTGACACATGGGCGTGAGTACCGGGTACCATACCGCAAACTTCGTGCAATTCCAAATCGGGACGTGGTTGCGAACGGGTGGGGACGAGTCGCATGCGACGTTGCCGGGCAGCGCGCGCCAGCGTATATTCGAGGGTTTTGTGATTCTGGCCCGGCGCAATTGGGCTGAGGCAACCCGGTTTTCACCTTGTGAAACTCACATTCATGCCGGACCGGCATGGGAGATCGAGCATGTTAAAACGCGCAGTTCTATGTTTCGGCATTGCAGTCATTTTGGCGGGCATCGCCCCGGCCGACGAAGGCATGTGGCTGTTCAACGCATTTCCAAAAGCCCGGGTCAAGGCGAAATACGGGTTCGAGCCGACGCAGGCGTGGCTCGATCACGTGCGCCTGTCGTCGGTGCGCTTCAACAACGGCGGGTCCGGGTCGTTCGTTTCGCCCCACGGCCTGGCATTCACCAACCATCACGTCGGCGCGGTTTGCGTCCAGCAGCTTTCCACCGGCGGCAAAGATTTCATGAAGACCGGCTTCTACGCCAAAACGCAGGCGGACGAGGCCAAGTGCCCTGACCTGGAACTCAACGTCCTGCAGAGCATTGAAGACGTCACCGCCAAAGTCCAGGCGGCGGTGAAGCCGGGCATTTCGGCCGCCGCGGCCGGCACCGCGCAGCGCGCGGCCATGTCGGCCATCGAGAGCGACTGCACCAAGTCCACCGGACTGCGCTGTGACGTGGTCACGCTCTACGCCGGCGGCATGTACAACCTCTATCGCTACAAAAAGTACACCGACGTGCGCCTGGTCTTCGCGCCCGAATTCGACGCCGCATTCTTTGGCGGCGATCCCGACAACTTCGAATATCCGCGCTACGACCTCGACATCACGTTTTTCCGTGTTTATGAGAACGATAAGCCGGCAACCCTCACCCAGTCCTTTAAGTTTTCGAAGGCCGGCGTGAGCGACGGCGAGTTGATCTTCGTCTCCGGCCATCCCGGCTCCACCGGCCGCCTGCTGACCATGTCGCAACTGGAGTTCCTGCGCGACACCAGCTATCCGTGGCGGCTGAAGTCTCTGCAAGGTATGGTGAAGACGTTGAAGGCCTTCTCCGCCCAGTCGCCCGAGAACGCGCGCCGAGCCCAGGAAGACATCTTCGGCATGGAGAATTCGCTGAAGGCGATCACTGGGTACCAGTCGGGCCTGCTCGACAAGAAGCTGATGGCGGAAAGACAACAGGAGGAGAACAAACTGAAGCAGGGCGTCGCCTCTGATGCCAAGAAGAAGCAGGAATTCGGCGATCCCTGGGCTGATGCCGCACAGGCGGCGAGCACCTACAAACAGATCTTCATGCCATTCACCTATCTGGAGCGCCGGCAGGGTCTGCGGGGCGATCTGGCCGGCATTGCCCGCATCCTGGTGCGTGCCGCGGCGGAAAAGCCGAAACCGAACGGCGAGCGTCTGCGCGAGTATCGCGAGTCGGCGCTACCTTCGCTCGAGCAGCAACTGTTCTCGACCGCTCCCATCTACAAGGACCTGGAGACCGTCATCGTGACGGAGGCGCTTCGCCAGATGCAGAGCGATCTGGGCAACGATCCCGCCGTCGCCGGGGTGCTCAAGGGCCAAGACCCCACGCAGGCAGCCAAGGCGCTGATCGAGGGCACGAAGCTGGAAGACGTCACCCTCCGCAAGCAGCTCTATGCAGGCGGCGCTGCGGCCGTCAACGCCAGCACTGACCCGCTGATCGTCGTCATGCGCAACATTGATTCGGAAGCGCGCCAGTACCGCAAGCAGTATGACGACCAGGTGGACGCGGTGGAGCGGCGCAACGGCGCGACCTTGTCGAAGATCCGCTTTGCCGAACTCGGCACCGACACCTATCCTGACGCAACCTTCACGCTGCGCCTCAGCTACGGCGCGGTGAAGGGCTTTACCGAAGACGGGCGCGGCAGCATCGTGCCCGCCGGGACCAAGCTTCCCTTCTTCACCACCTTTGCCGGCGCGTTTGAACACGCCGCCAAACACGACAACAAGCCGCCCTACAACCTGCCCGCGAGCTGGCTCCAGAACAAATCGAAGATCAAGCTGAACACGCCGCTGAATACCATCGAAACCGCCGACATTATCGGCGGCAACTCGGGCAGCCCGGTGGTGAACAAGGCGGGCGAGGTGGTCGGCATCATCTTCGACGGCAACATTCAGTCGCTCCCCTGGAACTTCCAGTACGAGGACGCGATCGGGCGCTCGCTGCACGTGGATTCGCAGGGCATCCTGGAGGCGCTGCGCAGCATCTACGGCGCCACCCGCCTGGTGGATGAACTGGAGGGAACTGCGGCAAAGAAATAGGACCGAAAAACCTAACCGCGGATTCTCGCGGATCAACACGGATCGACTATTTCTGATCCGTGAAAATCCGCGGCGATCCGCGGTTTTCTTTTGCTTCTAATCCGGCCAGATGCTGAGCGCCGTCTTGCTGAGAATCTGATCCTGCGCCCCTGCCTTCAGCGGCAGCGCCCTGAAATCGTCCAGGTTGCGTTGGATGTCGGGCACTCCCGGCCCGGGCCAATCGGTGCCGAACAGCGTCTTGGAGGCGATCTCCTCCACCCGCGGAAAATACTTCAGCAGCGTTTTCGGCGGGATGCCGCTGATGTCGAGAAAGACATTGGCGTGGCGGCGAATCAGGAAAAATGCCGTGTCCATCCACAGCGGGCGCCCGCCATGGGCCAGCAGGATCCTGAGTTTGGGAAAATCCACCGCGACATCGTCCACGAACATCGGATCGCCGTACTTGTTGCGCGCGCCGGGAAAGACGGATGTGCCGGTGTGGAACATCACCGGGATGCCGTTTGCCTCGGCGGCGCGGTAAATGATTTCCAGTTCATTCACGCCGCGCAGGTAGTCGTTGGGATAGAGCAATTGATGCGGCGGATGGATTTTAATCAGCCGGATCCCGAGCCGCACCAGGTGCTCGACATCGGCCATGATGTTCGCGGAGTGCCGTGGATGCAGCGACCCGCACGGGATCAGCCGCCGCGGATCTTCCTTCACGTAATCGGCCACGAACTGGTTCACGCCGGCCGTGAACCCGATCACCTCCGGCGCCACGTAGTTGATGAGCACCGCGCGATCGATCCCCGCCTTGTCCATGTGGTGAAGGAAGGCGCGCGGCGATCGGCAGAACTCCTCGATCTGCGGGAACTCCGGCCGCTTGGCCTTCATCAGGCGCAGCGCCTCCGGCTTGAACATCTCCAGCGGCTGAATGTGGATGTGGCAGTCGGTGATCAAAACAGGCTCCAGGCTGCAGGCTCCAGGCTGCACGTGTCAGCTTTCAACCCTATACGCTAATTGCTAATCGCTAATTGCTCATTCCGGCCAGATCGCGAGCGCGGTCTTACTGAGAATGTGCTGCTTTGCCGCATCCGACAGCGGCAACGCGCGGATCGCATCAATGTTGCGGCGGATGTCCACGCCGCCGGGACCCGGCCAATCGCTGCCAAACATTGTCTTGTACGCAATCTCCTCCAGCCGCGGAAACCAGTTCAACAGTTGCCGCGGCGGTATGCTGCTGATATCGAGATAAACATTGGGATGGCGGCGCAGTAGAAAAAATGCCGTGTCCATCCACAGCGGACGCCCGCCGTGCGCCATCAGGATTTTCATCTGCGGAAAATCCACCGCCACGTCGTCAATGTACATCGGATCGCCGTAGCGGTTGCGCGCCCCGGGGAAAATGGACGTGCCGGTGTGGAACATCACCGGAATTCCATTCACCTCCGCGGCGCGGTAGAGCAGTTCGAGTTCGGTGAGCCCGTTGAGGTATTCGTTGGGATAGAAAAGCTGGTGTGGGGGATGGATCTTGATGACGCGAATGCCCAGCCGCAGAAAATTGTCGAGCTCGGCCATGAAGTTCTGCGCGTGGCGCGGGTGCAGTCCGCCGCAGGGGATCAGCCGCCGCGGATCGGTGCGCGCGTACTCGGCATAAAACGTGTTGATGCTGGAATCGATCCCGATCACCTCCGGCGACACTGACCCGATCAGCACCGCACGGTCCACCTCAATACTGTCCAGGTACTTCAGGAAAGTCGAGGGGGAGCGCGCGAACTGGCGCGACTGCTCGTAGTTGGCGCTCGCTTCCATCAACGCCTGTGCACCGGGCTTCAGCACCAGGTCCGGCGGATGAATGTGGATGTGGCAGTCGGTGATCAAGGCAGGCTCCAGGTTTCAGGCACCAGGCGTGGAAGGGCACGGCTTTAGCCGTGCCAATACGACCACCCTATGTTCTTGTCATTCCGAGCGGGCTCGGTAGGTCATGGCTTCAGCCGTGACCGAGGCGCCCCGCGCCGAAGCCCGCGAGGAATCTGCTTTACCGCGCGGCCTCCAAGACCGCCCGTTTCGTGAACACCCGAATCATCTCACGCCGGTACTCAGGCGTGAGGGCTGATGTCGTGAGCGGTTTCGCTGTCCGCGCCGCCAGTTCGCCGATGTGCAGCGCCAGCTCTTCGTTCACTTCCCTGCCCGTCAATGCCTCGGCTGCGCCCTTCACCATCAGTGGCGCCGGATTCACCGCGGTGATCGCAACCTTGGCATCCACGACGTGCCCGTTGCCGCGCTTCAGTGCGATGGCCACGCCGGCGAGCGGATAGTCAATCGAGCCGCGTATCCTCAACTTGCGATAAATGCCGCGCCAGCCGGCCGTCTTCGCCGGCAGCAGTACGCCCGTGAGCAGCTCGTTTTTTCCCAGCCTCATGCGCGCGTCGCCAACGTTGGTGTAGAACTCGCTCAGCGGGACGCGCCTCGTGCCTTTGGGCCCTGCAATTTCAATCTCCGCTTCCAGGCAGAGCAGCGCCGGAGGCGTGTCACCGGAGAAAGCCGCCCAGCATTTGGTTCCGCCGGGCGCGACGTGGCACAGGTCGCCGTCTTTCTTGATACAAAAGCCGCACGACTTCCGCCATTGCAGCGACTGGTTGTACCAGAGGCAGCGCGTATCCAGGCAGATGTTCCCGCCGATCGTTCCCATGTTGCGCAGCACCGGCGACGCCACCGTCTTCGCTGCCTCATGCAGCACGGGATAACTGCGCGCGATCTCTGGCGAGCGCTCGATTGTCGTCAGCGTCGTTAGCGCGCCGATCTCCAGGCCGCCATCGTGCTCGCGAATTCCGCGCAGTTCGCCGATGCCGCGGATGTCCACCAGAAAGCGCGGCGCGAAAAGGTGCTGCCCCAACGAGGGGACAAGATCGGTGCCGCCGGCGACGATCTGCGCGCTGGCCGCGTGTTTCGCGAGGAATTCGATCGCTTCAGCAACCGTGCGCGGACGGAGAAGCTGGAAGTCGGGGAGTGCCACTAATCGTCCCCTTCCGCAGGCGAGGGCGCCCGCGCCACATCGAGTGGATGTCGCGCCGGGCCTTTGCCTCTGAAGCACAACGCGCCGCCATGCTCCGGGAACGTCGTGGGCGCGGTGGGATCAACATCGCGCGTCATGTCTAACTTCTTTTCGCCTTTTTTCGCGCGCAGGGCGGCCAGCACGCGCTCGGGCGTGAATGGCGCCTCGCGCAAGCGCACGCCGACCGCATCGTAGATCGCGTTCGAGATCGCCGGAATCGTCGCCGCCAGCGAGCCTTCGCCGGCTTCCTTGGCGCCGAACGGCCCCTCGGGATCGATGCTCTCGACAATGAAACACTCGATCTCCGGCGACTCCGCCGCCGATGGCGACCGGTACTCCAGCAGGCCGGGGTTCATCAGCAGGCCGTCTTTCCACACCATCTCTTCTTCCAGCGCCTGTCCCAGGCCCATCCACACCGAGCCGATCACTTGGCCTTCCACCGCAACCGGGTTCAAAGCGCGGCCGCAATCGTGCGCCGCCCAGATCTTGTGCACCGTGACTTCGCCGGTCTCCTCGTCCACGCTGACCTCGGCTACCTGCGCCGAGTAGGAGTACGCCGGCGACGGCCCGACTCCCGCGCCCTTGAACTGCCCGCCACGCGCTTCCGGAGGCGGTGCGTACGATCCCGTCCCGGTGAGCGCTCCGCTGAAATCAATTGCGGCGACTACAGCTTCTTCGAAGCTCATCCGGTCCTTCGGCCCTTCCTCTTTTCTCTTCTGCTGCACCGACCCGCGCAGGGTCTGGCCTTCGACGCGGCCCTGGACTTTGACGTCACCTGTGGCGCGGGCGCCCTCGCCCGCGGGACCACGAGGAGCGTCCTTGCGCTCGAGAATCTCCGCCTCCGAATCCTTAGCTCCCGCGGTCCCAACGCCTTTGCGGAAAACCTTGTCTCCGCGAAACACCACGTCTTCCAGCGCGCAATTCAGTTTGCGCGCCGCCGCAGCCGTGATTTGCTTCTTGACGTCCTCGGCGGCCCGCAGCGACGCGTTCCCGTTCATAAACGTGACCCGGCTGGAATACGACCCGAGATCAATCGGTGTGAGATCGGTGTCGGCGGCAACCACTTTCACCCGCGCCAGGTCACAGCCCAGGACCTCGGCGATAATTTGCGCCGTCATCGTGTCCGACCCCTGCCCGATTTCCGACGCGCCCGTGTACGCCACCACGCCCCCGTCGCGGTCCACTTTGATGTTCACCGTCGAGTGCGGCATGTCGGAACGAATGATGGAATTCGATGCCCCGCTGACGTAGTGCGAGCAAGCAATCCCGAGACCGCGCTTCTGCGCTTTGTCGACCGTCGACTGTCGACCGTCGACGGCCACACGCCTTTCGTTCCATCGCGACGCCGCGACAACCTTCTCAATGCACTCCGGCAGCCCATAGCTCAGCACCCGCAGGCCGTTCACCGTCACGCAGGGAGGCTTTAAGAGATTGCGCCGCCGCACCTCCGCCGGGTCCAGCTTCAGCGCCGCTGCAATCTCGTCCAGCTGCGACTCGAAGGCGAAGCGCACATTCACCGTCCCGTGCCCGCGCATCGCGCCGCATGCCGGCTTGTTGGTCAGCACGCGATAGCCGTCATAGCGCACGTTGGGAATGTCGTAGAGCGCGCCCAGCAGCGCGCCGGAATAAAGAATTGTCACCGGACCGTAGGAGCAGTACCCGCCGCCGTCCTGGATAACGCGCGCTGCTACTGCGACGATCCGCCCGTCATGCTTCGCACCCATTTTCAGGTCGATGATGGTGCGCGGACGCCCGCGGTGCGCCCAGAACACTTCCTCGCGCGTGTAGGTGATTTTCACCGGAGCGTTGGCCGCGCGCGCCGCGATCGCCGCCGTGATTTCCAGCGGGATCACCTCGCTCTTGCCGCCGAAGCCGCCGCCCACCAGCGGCTTGATCACGCGGATCTGCGACATCGGCATGTCCAGCACCAGCGAGAGCTTGTGTTGCAGGTAATACGGCACCTGCGTGGATGACCACACGGTCAGCCGCCCCGCCTTTCCGGTGTGCGGGTCGATCTCGAACGCCGCCAAGGTCGAGTGCGGCTCCATCGCCGCGTGCGTCACCTCGTTGGCGAGGTAGCGCGCCTCGGCCACATAATCCGCATCGGCGAACGCCTTGTCCGGATCGCCGAACGTGTGGTGATACTCCTTTTCGATGTTGTGCGGCCGGCTCTCGTGAATAAAGTCGGCCTCGGCCTTCATGGACTGCTCAGGATCGAACCACGCCGGCAGCAGTTCGTACTCGACATCAATCAGCTCCAACGCCTTTTCCGCCGTGGCTTCGTCCACCGCCGCCACGCACGCCACGTTGTCCCCGACGTAGCGCACTTTGTCCAGCGCCAGCGCGTGCTCGTCGTGCCCGATGGGCAGAATTCCGTAGGTGGTCGGCGCGTCTTTGCCGGTGACCACAGCCACCACGCCCGGCAGCGCCCGCGCTCGCGACGTGTCAATGCTCTTGATCCGTGCGTGCGGGTGCGGCGAATGCAGGATCTTCCCGATCAGCATTCCCGGGACGCTGAGGTCGTCGGTGTATTTCCCGTGGCCGGTGGTTTTCTCCGCCGCGTCCACGAATGCGACCGGCTTGCCGATGGTCGAGAACTCGCTCATTTCGTCGACACCGCCGCTCTTCCCTTCCGCTCCGCTTCGATTGCCGCCTTGATCGCCTGGAACATCTGCATGTACCCGGTGCAGCGGCACAGGTTGCCGCTCAACGCGCCACGAATCTCGTCTTCCGATGGATTGGGATTCTCCGTCAGCAGGTGATCCACGGTCATCATGAAGCCGGGCGTGCAGTAGCCGCACTGCGCGCCGCCCCAGTCGCCATAGGCCTTCTGTATCGCCGCCAGCGAACCGTGCTCGGCGATGCCCTCGACGGTCGTGATCTCCTGCTCCTGGCACGACGCCGCCAGCAGCGCGCACGACAGCACCGGCACGCCGTCCAGTTGCACGGTGCAGGCGCCGCACGAGGAATCGTCGCAGCCGCGCTTTGATCCGGTCAGCCCGAGCTCCTGACGCAACACGTCCAGCAGCAGCCGGTTGGGCGCGAGGGCGATTTCGTGCACGCGCCCGTTGATTTTTAGCGATACGAGTTCTTTTTTCATTCCAGCTCTTAGCTCTTAGCTTTTAGCTCTTAGCTGAAACCCGTCTGGCCAAGAGCTAAGAGCTGACAGCTAAGAGCTTCAGTACGTCGGCACCTTCGAGTCCACTTCGCGCGACCAGCGGTCAATCCCGCCGCGCATGGACTGAACCTTCTCGAATCCCTGCTGCCGCAGCCAGTTGGTCACGTTCAGCGAGCGCACGCCGTGATGGCACATGACCACGATGTGCGCATCGGGATCAAGTTCCTGGTTGGCGCGCATGGGAATCTCTCCCATCGGGATATGCACCGAGCCCTCGAGGTGCGCCATCTGCAACTCGACCGGCTCACGCACGTCGAGCAGCACCGGCGGCTCGCCGCTTCCCAACTTGTGCTTCACTTCCGCGGGAGTAATTTCAAATTCCATCGCAGCCTGTTCTTGCCGTCGACCATCGACCATCGACCGTCGACCGTTTCAGTATCCAAAATCCGCTGCCGCCGCATACGCGTGCCGTTTCACGCCAAGTTCCTTCACCCGGCACTCGCCCAGCAGGTCAACATATGCCTTGCGGTCCGCCGCGCCGTACACCCAGCGCCGCGCCCAGGCATCAAAGTCCGTTTTCGTCTTCGTCTGCTCATGATATTGGCGGAAGTACGCATCGTCGCGCTTGTAATATCCCTGCACCGGCGACGGATGCGCTCCCATCGGCGCCTCCACCACAGCGCTCACCAGGAACCCGGGAATCACGGTGCGGTTGGGGTCGCTGGCGATCACCTCCGGCGCAACAATTTCCTCTGCCGTCACGATCACGCGCTTCGCCGCCTTCACCGCCTCCAGCATGATTCCAAAATTTCCCCAGCAGTGCGCGTTGCCCTCTGCGTCCGCGCGCTGCACGTGCACGATCGTGACATCCGGATGCAGCGCCTTCACCGCATGCAGCTTCTCGCGGCCGAACGGCGACTCAATTTCGGCAAAGAACTCGTTATCCCGCGCTACGTCACTCCCCAGCGCGGACAGCGTCGGCAGAAATGGCACACCCGTCGCGGCTGCCTGCAGCGCCAGCGCGACGGTGAAGTTGGTCATGTCGGTGACCTTCAGCCCTTCCCGCTCCACCGCGCACCGGAAGTTGTACGCCGAGCCCATCATCACATTCCCGACCCAGGCGGCGATCACGCGCTCCGCGCACCCCGCGCCAATCATCTGGTCGAACAGGATGTCGGAAATCGGTCCGATCAGCGTGAGCCCGCGCCTGTTCTGCCGCATGATCTCGTGCCCGGCGGCAAACGGAATCATCTGCTCCAACTGGCAGCCGAGCACAACACTGCTCCCGTCCGGCACCAGCGTCGAGATCGCTTCCCGCATTGTCGCGAGCTTACTCATCTGTAATTTGCAATTTGTAATTTGCAATTTTCCAGCTTACGCATGCGCCTACTTTGCAAATTACAAATTACCAATTGCAAATTCATCTCCCCTTCCACACGGGCTGCCGCTTCTCCATGAATGCCGCGATTCCCTCGTGCGCGTCTTCCAGCTTCATCAGCTCTTCCAGATAAATCTGCTCCGCGCGTGCCAGGCCCTTGTCGAAGTGGATCGCCTCCCACGAGTACAGCGCCTTCTTGGTCATGGCCAGCGATGCGGCGCTCAGCTTGCCCAACCGCTCCGCCGCCTCGTCCACCAGCTCCGATAATTCGTCATCGGGCACGGCCTCGTTGGCCAAGCCAATGCGCATTGCTTCCTCGCCGCTGATCCGGCGTCCGGTGAGGATCAGGTCGGCAGCGCGCTTCTGCCCCACGATTGCCGACAGCACCACCGCCGCCACCGGCGGAAAACATCCCAACGTAATTTCCGGAAATCCCCAGTTCGAAGTGTCGGTCGTGAACACCAGGTCGCACATCGCGGCCAGCTCCGCGCCGCCACCAAAGCAGTTGCCGCGCACGGCCGCGATGGTCACCTTGTGGGTGTCGGCCAGCGCGCGCATCACCGCGTGCATTTTTACCAGCATGTCGCGCACCTTGTCGGGCGTGTGTGCGCCCACGTCCACCCCCGCGGAGAACGCGCGGTCGCTGCCCGCAAACACCACGGCCGCGATGTCGGCCCGCGCTTCGATCTGCTCCATCGCGGCCAGCAACTCCTCCATCATCGGAACATCCATCACGTTCACCGGCGGGTTGGCCAGGATGATGCGCGCCACCGGCGCCTGCATTGAGACCATCAGCTTCTTGTAGGACAAAGTCGCATTCGGCAGGGCCATAACCAACCTTCTTTCATCTCGTCCAGAAACCTTCTTTGTCGTACTCCCGAATGGCCTGCAATTCCGCCGCGCTCGGCGAAGGCGTCTCCGCCACATTGTCCAGGACGCGCAACTTCCATCCGGTGTTCGCCACGACGTCGTCGATCACCATGCCGGGATGCACCGACGCCAGCCGCGCCTCGCCGTCTTCGCCGAACCGCAGCACCGCCTTGGTGGTGATCACCGCACTGGGCCCGCCGCGCGGCAGACCGGTGCGCTCACGCCACCCCGCACCGTCGCCATTGCCCGGACTGGTGACATAGGAAACTTTCTCCGGCAGCCGCCGCTTGGAATGTTCCAGCAGCACAACAAATCGTTTCGCGAGGGACGCGATGTCGCACGCGCCGCCGGAACCTGGAAGCCGCGTAACGCGTGTGTGGCTCGGGTCTCCGACTCGAGTAGAATTCAAGTTTCCGAACCGATCCACCTCGGCCGCTCCCAGGAATCCCAAATCCACTCTGCCCGATTGCAGCAGGCTCATCACGCTGAGCATGTCCAGGCATTGCGTCGCGCCCAGGATATTGGGCGGATCGGCCATGGTGTAAATCAGTTCCAGGGCCGGCGTCGCGCGGATCACGCCATTCTCGAACAACCCCACTGCGTTCGGCGCATGCGTGCGTTTCGCCACCACAAACGCAATGAGCGGCAGCCGCATGCCCACAAACACTACTTCGCCATCGCGGATCTCGCGCGCTGCGCTGGCGACCATCAACTCGCCCAGCGTGCAGCCGGCGCTCTCCGAAATGTGAGCGGGAGTAGTCATCGTGAGGGTATCGGATATCGGTTATCGGTTTTCGGTTCTCGGTTTCTTGGCTCCGGTACCGATAACCGAGAACCGACAACCGATAACTGCTAGAGATTTATCGCCGACTTTCTCACTTCCCCGATAGTCTCCAGCGGGTCGCGCGCGCCGGTTTTTTCGGCAATCCAGTTTTTCTCGTTCTTGATGATGTCCACCAGCAATTGTTTGTCGGCGGCGGTCGGCAGGAATTCATCGAGTTGCTGCTCGTACGCCTTGTCGTCCATCGGCTCGCCCGTCTTCGGATGGAATTTCTGTCCCGCCCAGCGCCCGATGGCGCGGTTGAATTTGATGTTGGGCGCGTGCAGCGGCTCCGTGCCCGCCGGCAGATACTTGTTCAGCCGCTCGATCAGCCCCGCCACCTCGTCGCGGTACAGGTTGCGGTTGTAGTCGTTCAGATCTTCCATGTCCGGCTGCTGCGCATTCTTCAGCTCGTCGTACCGCCCCTTGATGCCCCACACGTAAGCCCAGTGCGCCGACGACGAGTGGTCGGTGCCGAACAGGTCGTACGATCCCGAAATCCACTTGTTCAGATACTTCTGTATCAGCCATGCCGGGACTTTTCCGGCCTTGACCACGCGCGCCAGGCCGTCGTTGCCCGTGCCCATGTGGAACGCCTCTTCGCGCAGCATGTACGACATCGAGCGTCCGAGCGGCGCGAACGCCGAATACTTCAGCATCTGCAACTGGAACTTGCCGTCGCGGTCCACGAAATCCGTGTAGGTGAAAAAATCCATCCAGTTGTCCACGTCCACGTTGAACGCGCCCAGCAGGCGCTTGTTTTCGAACGCCCGCCGCTCCAGCATCTTTTGCGCCTCCACCTTGCCCGAGTGGCCGAAGTGGTCCACCAGCAGCGCGCACATCTGCCAGCCGTGCCGCATCTCCTCGATCCACACCCGCAGCAGCGCCTTGCGGTCGTAATCGGTGGGCGCGGTCTCGTACAGCCAGCGCTGCTGCTCCACGCTGGCGAACTCCGTGTCGCCCTGGTACACGATCAGGTTCATCAGCGCGTCGCGCATCTGCTGCGTCGGGATCTGGCGCAGGTTCTCCCACTTGCGCCGGCCCATGTAATGTCCGAACTGGATCTCGTCGGTCTCGATGGCGCCGTAGAGCGTGTCGAACTTGAAATCGGCAACCTCGGCCTGGTTGACGCCAATGTCTTTGCGCCACTCGTCAAACAGTCCAACCCAGTCGCTGAACGTCCCGATCTTCAAAACTTTTCCCGGCATGAAAACCCTTCACCTCTTGTCATTCGCAGTGCTCTCTCTGCTCTTGTCATTCCGAGCGTAGCGAGGAATCTGCTTGTGCCATCGACCAAAGCCTGCCCCGAGCGCAGTCGAGGGGACCGTCGACTATAGGCTCAGCCACACGCTCTTCACTTCCGTATAACTCTCCAGCGCGGCCTGGCCCAGTTCCCTTCCGAAGCCCGACTGCTTGAAACCGCCAAAGGGCAGCGCCGCATCCATCAGCCCGTAGGTATTGATCCAGACGGTGCCTGCCTTCAGCCGCCGCGACAGCGCGTGCGCCTTCTTGATGTCGCGCGTCCAGATCGCCGCCGCCAGCCCGTACGGGTTGCGATTCGCTTGCTCCGCCACCTGCTCGACGTCGTCGAACGCGAGCGTGGCCAGCACCGGCCCGAAAATTTCTTCCTGCGCGATCTTCATGTCGTTACGCACACCGCCGAAGATCGTCGGCTCGATGAAGTACCCCTTGCCGTTGCCGATCTGCACGCGATTGCCGCCGATCACCACCTGCGCGCCCTCGCTCTTGCCGGCCTCGATATACCCCAGAACGGTCTTCATCTGCTGCTCGCTGACAATCGCGCCCAGCTTGGTCTTGGGGTCCAGAGGATCGCCGGGCCGCAGCTTTTTCGCTCTCTCCACCAGCTTGGTCAGGAACTCGTCTTCAACTTTCTTCTCGACGAACAGGCGCGACCCGGCGCAGCACACCTCGCCCTTGCCAAAGAAAATCCCATTGATCGCGCCCTTGACGGCGTTGTCGAGATCGGAATCGGCAAACACGATGTTGGGCGACTTGCCGCCCAGCTCCAGCGTCACGCGCTTCAGCGTGTCCGCCGCCGACCGCATGATCTCCTTGCCGACCACGGTTGACCCGGTGAACGCCACCTTGTCCACTTGCGCGTGCTGCACCAGCGCCTTGCCCGTCTCCGGCCCGCCGGTCACGATGTTCAGCACGCCCGCCGGCAATCCCGCCTGGCGGCACAATTCGCCGAAGCGCAACGCCGTAAGCGGCGTCTGTTCGGCCGGCTTCAGCACCACGGTGTTGCCGCAAGCCAGCGCCGGGCCCAGCTTCCAGCTCGCCAGCAGCAGCGGAAAATTCCACGCCACAATCGCGCCCACCACCCCTACCGGCTCGCGCAGTGTGTAGGTGAACGCGCTCTCGTTGATGTTGACTGTCTCGCCGTGGAGCTTGGTCGCCCACCCGGCGTAGTAGCGGAAGACGTCCGCCACCATCGGCATGTCAACGTAGCGCGACTCGAAAATTGGTTTCCCGTTGTCGAGCGTCTCCAACTCGGCAAGCTCGTCAATGTGCTGCTCCACCAGGTCTGCAATTTTCCAGAGCAGGCGCCCGCGCTCGCTGGCCGACATTTTGCGCCACGGTCCGCTGGCGTCGTCGAACGCCTTGCGCGCCGCCTGCACCGCCGCATCCACATCGGCCGCACTCGCTTCCGCAGCCGTGGTCAGCACTTCCGCGGTCGCGGGATTGACGGTCTCAAACGTCTTTCCGCCCGTCGCCTCCCGCCACTCGCCGCCAATCAGCAGCTTCCCTGGCTCAATCTTCGCTTGCGTCGCAGTTGCCATAACACCTCAACCACCGGGGTCACAGAGGCAAGCGCGGAGGATTTTTCTTTCAAGACATCCTCCGTGTCCTCTGTGGCTGAGCCCGCCTTCGGTTTTGCTCTTGTTTTGGCCATCGACCGTCGACTATCGACCGTCGACCGCTATTTCGCCTTGAACTCCGCCGGACGCTTCTCCACGTACGCCGCCAGACCTTCTTTCGCGTCCTGGCTGTTGAAGAGCAGCGCTTGCAGTTCGCGCTCCACCGCCAGCGCCGACTCCATGGGAATTTCCCAGCCGGTCTGGATGGAGCGCTTGATGTTCCCCACCGCCTTCGACGCCTTGTTCGGCGGGCAGAACTGCCGCGCATACTCCAGCACGTTCTCCATGAAGTTTTCGCGCTCGAAGATGTCGTTGATGATCCCCATCTCCTTGGCCTCTTCGAACGAAAACGTGTTTCCGGTCACGATCAGCTCGATGGCTTTCGACTTCCCCACCATCCGCGACAGACGTTGGGTGCCGCCGGTGCCGGGCAGCACTCCGAGGTTGACCTCCGGCAGGCCGATCTTGCCCGCATCCTGGCGCGCGATGCGCAGGTCGGCCGCCATGGCGATCTCCAGCCCGCCGCCCACGGTGTGCCCGTTCAGCGCCGCAATCACCAGCTTCGGCGTGTGCTCCAGCCGCAACAGGGTCTCGTTGGCGTGCAGGCAGAAGTAATACTTGAAGGTCGGGTCCACGCTCGCCAGCATCTTGATGTTGGCGCCGGCGGAGAAAAATTTGTCCCCGGCGCCGGTCAGGACTATGACGTACACGTCGTTGTCCATGCGCGCCTTCAGGATCGCCTCGTCCAACTGGCGGTTCATTTCATAGGTGTAGGTGTTGGCCGGCGGATCGTCCATGGTGATGATCCCCACGCCGCGGTCGGTGCGGTACTGCACAAGCGGTTTGGCGCCTGCAACCGTCTCAGTGGTGCTCGCCATCCTAAGCTCCTTTGTCGGCTCTCGATCGCTCAGATATTGGATGACGCGGAGCGTTGTCCGCGCCCAGTGGATTTCTGCCCCGCCGCGCCCCCCACAGAGCCCGGCTTCGAAGAAGGTTGCCCCACCCTTGTCTCGCCCGGTTTTGGCGAGACAGGGTGGGGTTTTTCTTGCAGTAGCCCGCGCAGGAAAATGTCGGCCATCTCGCCCGCCAATTCCGGCGCGCCTGCGTCCCGGCGCGGGTTGTGCCACGTATAAATCCAGTTCATCATCCCGAACAGGCTTAGCGCCGCCACGCGCGACGGGACCTCGCCGTTGAATCCTTTGCCCTTCTGGCGCCGCAGGTCTTCCACCAGGCCGCGGATGATGCGGTAGTAGTCGCGCTTCATCGCCGCGATCTCGGCGGCGAGCGGCCCGGAGAGCGCCTCGTCTTCATGCGACAGCACTTTCATCGCCTTCAGGTTGGCGAGGAAATACTCCAGGTGGTTGCGGATGAACACGCGGACGCGCTCTTCGGGATCGTTCACCTCCCGGAGCCGCTCCTGCAACTGGCCCATGATGGTGGAAAAGGTGTGCTTCTGAATCAGGTAGAGCAGCTTTTCCTTGGATTCGAAGTAGTAATAGAGGCCGGCAAGGGACATGCCGCTGCTGCGCGACAGGTCGCGCATCGAGGCGCCGGCGTAGCCTTTGGTGTAGAAAACTTCCGTCCCGTGTCCGAGAATTTCTCCCAGGCGGCGATCGAACTTGCTTTCGCCATTCTGCTCGAGCTTGCGGCCCGCGCCGCTGTTCTTCCGGCCTGCCATGCTCTTCTCCGGACTCGAACGGACGTTCGTTTCAATACTATTCGATCCCGGAGGCAGGCGCAAGATGTGCAGCCATTAGCAGTTGGAGGATGGGATAGCTGATTGCTAATTGCTAATCGCTAATTCTTAATATTCGCCATCAACCTTTCGACCTCGGCTTTCTCCTCCGCCGTCAGCGGCAGCAGCGGCAGGCGCACCAGGCCGCCGTAGTAGCCGTTCAGGTCCATGGCGTACTTCACGCCGGGGATGCTCATCTCGCTGACGACCTTCGCCGCCGCCTCGGCAATGCGCGCCTGCTTCTCCTGCGCGACCTTTTCATTCATCTCTTTCCAGGCGGCAAAGATCTCGAAGCACGCGGTCGGAGCCGCGCAGGCGAACGCCAGGATTGCGCCCACCGCGCCCACGGCCAGCGACGGCTCCAATTTCTGCGCCGCGCCGACTATCACCTGGAACCCGACTTCCTTCTGCCGCGTCCTGAGCCCGCCCATCACGGCCACGGCGGCGGACGACGGCTGCCCCGCAATCGGCAGCCTTCCCGATGATGTTCCGGCGGCCTTCTTCATCCGTCCGGTTACCGCTTCCTGGACTTCGGTGACGGCGACGGCGCGCTTGATGTGCCGCGTGTGCGCCACCATCGTCTGCACCTTCTCGACGGAGCCACTGGATTCCTTGATGGCAATGATGTTCTGGTGCTCCGCCAATTGCATGACGACGTCGGCGGGCATGTCGTAGCCGGTGGCTTGCGGGAAGTTGTAAATGATCAGCGGGAGCGGCGAATGGTCGGCCACGGTGCGATAAAACGCCAGCATGTTTTGCGGCTTGTTGATCTGGCTACGATAGTAATGCGGCGTGCGCACCATGGCGGCGTCGTACCCGAGCGAGGCGGCGTACTCGGTCAGCCGTAACGTCTCGATGGCCGACTCGATGCCCGTGCCGGCGATCATCACCTTGTGGGGCGCGGCCGCTTCCATGGCCGCCTTCAGCACGTCGCGCCGCTCCTGATCGCTGAGCAGGATCGCCTCGCCGGTCGAGCCTTGCACCACCAGGCCCGCGACCGGCGACTTCGAGTACCGGTCGACATTGGCTTCGAGCTTTTTGTAGTAAATATCGCCGTCGGGATAGAACGGCGTAGTGATGGGAGGAAAAATTCCGTGGAGCAGCATAAATGGGGTCTCGTCTAAGAGTTCAGTATGAACGCCTTCGATTGAATATTGTAGCCTTCCGCGATCTATTAGGACTTTTGTTTACGGCTTTGCTCCGCAAGTTCTTCGTTTGCGTCACAAGCGGACGAGAAAGCTTCCCTCTCTGCCCGGATGAACGCTTCTCCTCCGCCAAGCTCGGCAAATACGTCCCCCGCAATTCCGCGAAGCGAGAGAAATACATCGAGTTCCTCTGCGGGCTTCCTCCGTGATCTCAGATTCCTCTTCTTCTCTTTACTGCGTTCTGTCGTGTGCATAGGAGACCAAATGCCTCATTGCTGCGCAACAGTAATCGGCTGCTTGACCTTGTTCTGATCCGTGTTCATCCGTGGCGATCCGTGGTTAACGGTTTTGCTGCTGTACAATCCGCTCGATTAACGCGGGATCGTTCGGCAATAGGCCGCTGGCGGGCAGGCGCGGGGTCAGCTCCGCCCAGCTTTTTTGGATCGAAAAACATTTCTTGAACAGCGGCAGCGAGTCTTCCACGCGATTCATGTTCACCAGCGCCACGGCGTGCCAGTAGATCATCTCCGCCAACCGGCTGGGGAGGATGCCGGGCGTGTCAGACGCGATTTTTTCCGCCTCGGCGTACTCGCGTAGGGCGGCTTCGTTGTCCTTGTGCCCCACCGCCAGGTCGCCGGCATTCATGTGGTTGTAGGCGCGCTGCAGCACGACAAGGCGCCGCAACTCCTTCAGCGGTTCCGCAGCGTCGTCCACGCGCAGATCGAAAACGCGCCCTTCCCACGGCGCATTCTGCCGCTTCCCTTCCACCACGATCAGCGCGGCGGATTGCCTGCCACGAATGTCTCCGCCGACCGCCTGCGCCGCATCGAGCGCGGCGAGCATGCGGTCGGCGAGATCTCCCTTGGCTTCCTGGTAGGCCTTCGCCATGGCGGGCCAGACCTTGTCGTTCGACATGAGGTTGGCTTCGGTGGAGAAATCCCGGCCAAAACCCCAATGCGTCGTGCATGGCGACCCCTCGACTCTGTACACAGCCGGCGTAGTCGACCCGTTAACGACGTGGCCGGCCGCTTGAATGTCCTTGCACCCAGTCATCGCTGCAACACGACCCTGGGCATCGATCATGGCAACTTGTCGAACATCGTAGGCCTTATCAGCGTGCATCAGCGCTTGCAAGGCCTCTCGCGCGCTCTTTCCCGCGCGCATTAGGTCCAGCCCCAGCGGTCCGTAGCTCGGGTCAACGAACGACTGTGTCGCCACCGCGCCGACGCCCGCTTCCGCCCATGGCACAATCTGGCCGACGGAGAACCAATGCGACTGCACGGCGACACCGATCTGTCCGCTGGCGGGATCGCGGGCAACGATGGAGAAGGTGTGGACCGGACGGTGTGGCACAGCCGCCCTCGGCTGTGCGGACACAGTCTGCCCAAACGCGGAACCACAGAGAACAAAGAGAACACAGACAAGATTCTTCATTCGGAGCACCTAGGAGACAGCCGATTGTACTTGCGAGACAAGCCCTCGAAAAGGGTGATTCGCCTCCCTTTCCTCCGTGTCCTCTGTGGTTAAGCTCCCGGTTTCAGCGCACGGCCGCTCGTTGCGCGTGCAGGGCCTGGAGGGCGCGAACGCTGGTGTGGCCCTGTTGCAGGGCGGCGATGCCGTCGGCGGCGGCGCGCGCGGCGGCCAGGGTGGTGATGGTCTGGACGTGGTGGGTGACGGCGGCGCGGCGAATGGATTTTTCGTCGAACCAGGGCTCGGCGCCATGCGGCGTGTTGATGATGAGCTGGATGCGGTCGCCCTTGATCAGGTCCACGACGTTGGGGCGCCCTTCCTTGACTTTGTACACGCGCTCCACCGTCAACTTCGCTTCTTCCAGCACCCGCGCGGTGCCGCTGGTGGCAAACAACTTGAATCCGAGATCCACGAACCGCCTGGCGATGGGCACAGCCTGCGGCTTGTCACGATCGGTAACGCTGATGAACACCGCGCCGTGCGTGGGCAGGCGGTTGCCGGCGGCGATCTGCGCCTTGGCGAAGGCCTCGCCGAAATTGTCGGCGATGCCCATGACTTCGCCGGTGGATTTCATCTACGGGCCGAGCACGGTATCCACGCCGGGGAACTTGGACCACGGAAATACCGGCGACTTGACGTAGGAATAGGGCCCGGTGTCGAGGTCGGCGGCGCGCTCGATGTTGTCGGGCAGGAACTCGCGCAGCTTGCGGCCGGTCATCAGCCGCGAGGCGATCTTGGCCAGCGGCACGCCCGTTGCTTTCGACACATACGGCACGGTGCGCGAGGCGCGCGGGTTGACCTCGAGCACGAAAACTTTCGAGTCGCCGTCATGGCGCTGGATGGCGTACTGCACGTTCATCAATCCGATGACCTTGAGCGCGCGCGCCAGGCGGAAGGTGTACTCGCGCATGGTGGCGAGCACGTCCGCGGAAAGATCCACGGAAGGCAGCACGCAGGACGAATCGCCGCTGTGGATGCCCGCTTCCTCGATGTGCTGCATGATGCCGCCGATGACCACGTCTTCGCCGTCGGAGAGCGCGTCCACGTCCACCTCGACGGCGGCTTCCAGGAAGTGGTCAACCAGCACCGGGCGTTCCTGCGAGTACTCGACCGCTTCCTTCATGTACTTGATGACGGACTCGTCGTCGTAAGCAATCACCATGGCGCGCCCGCCGAGCACGTACGACGGCCGCACCAGCACCGGATAGCCGACTTTGTTCGCCCCCGCCACCGCTTCTTCGATGGAGGTTGCCATCGCGCCCGGCGGCTGCGGGATTTGCAGCTCGTCCAGCAATTTTCCGAAGCGCTTGCGGTCTTCCGCGAGATCGATGGACTCCGGCGAGGTCCCGATGATGGGGACACCCGCGGCTTTCAGCGGCAGCGCCAAGTTCAAAGGCGTCTGCCCGCCGAACTGCACGATCACGCCGATGGGCGCGCCGCTCTGCGCTTCGTGCTCATACACGGCCATGACGTCTTCGAGCGTGAGCGGCTCGAAGTAGAGGCGGTCGCTGGTGTCGTAGTCGGTGGAAACCGTTTCCGGGTTGCAGTTCACCATGATGGTTTCGTAACCGTCGTCGCGCAGCGCGAAGGCCGCATGGCAGCAGCAGTAATCGAATTCGATTCCCTGGCCGATGCGGTTCGGGCCGGCGCCGAGAATGATGACCTTCTTCTTCTCCGTCGGCGCGGCCTCGTCCTCGTCCTCGAATGTCGAGTACAGGTACGGCGTGTAGCTCTCAAACTCGGCGGCGCAGGTGTCCACGTGCTTGTACACGGGGAAGACGCCGCGTGATTTGCGCAGGTAGCGGATTTTCTCCGCCGCGCCGCGCCCGTTGGAAACGCGCCACGCGCTCGCCAGGCGGTTGTCGGAGATGCCGGCACGCTTGGCTTCGCGAATCACGCCCGTCGGCACAGATTCGATGGGGTGCTTCTCGACTTCAAGCTGCACGTCCGTGATTTCCTTGAGCTGGTAGAGGAACCACGGGTCAATCGAGGTCATCTTCGCCAGCTCTTTCACGGTGTGGCCCTGGCGCAGCGCGTAGCGCAGGTAGGAGAGGCGCTCGGGATGCGGCGTGACCAGGCGCTGGATCAGGATCTTGGGCTCAATGTCTTCGGTGCCGGGTTTCTTGCCGGTTTCCAGCGAACGCACCGCCTTGAGCAGCGCTTCCTTGAAGGTGCGCCCGATCGCCATCACCTCGCCGACCGACTTCATCTGCGGCCCCAGGCTTTCATCCGCGCCGGGAAATTTTTCGAACTGCCACTTGGGAATCTTGACGACCACGTAATCGAGCGTGGGTTCGAAGCAGGCGGGCGTCTTGCGCGTGATGTCGTTGGGAATCTCGTCGAGGGTGTAGCCGACGGCGAGCTTGGCGGCAATCTTGGCGATCGGGAAGCCGGTGGCTTTACTGGCCAAGGCCGAGGAGCGCGAGACGCGCGGGTTCATCTCGATCACCACCATGCGCCCGTTGCTCGGATTGACGGCGAACTGGATGTTTGAGCCGCCGGTTTCGACGCCGATCTCGCGGATGACGCGGATGGCAGCGTCGCGCATGCGCTGGTACTCGCGGTCGGTCAGAGTCTGCGCAGGCGCAACCGTGATGGAATCGCCGGTGTGCACGCCCATGGGATCGAAATTTTCGATTGAGCAGATGATGATGACGTTGTCGCGCAGGTCGCGCATGACCTCCAGCTCGAATTCCTTCCAGCCGAGGACGGATTCTTCGATCAGGACCTCATGCACGGGCGAGAGGTCGAGGCCGCGCGCCAGCAGGTCCACCAGCTCTTCGCGGTTGTAGGCGATGCCGCCGCCGGTGCCGCCGAGGGTGAACGATGGGCGCAGGATCACCGGGAAACCGATTTTGCCGGAAAATTCCAGGCCGTCGCGAAGATTGTTGACCAGCGCGGATTTCGGCACGTCGAGGCCGATGCGCGTCATGGCGTCCTTGAACATCAGGCGGTCTTCGGCCTTCTTGATGGCGGTAAGCTGCGCGCCGATGAGTTGGACGTTGTATTTCTCGAGCACCTGCGCGTCTGCCAATTCGACGGCGAGGTTCAGCGCGGTCTGGCCGCCGACCGTGGGCAACAAGGCGAAGCCGCGCCCGCCAGACAATTCGGACTCGACGCGGATGATTTCTTCCAGGTAGGGCCGAGTGAGCGGCTCGATGTAGGTGCGGTCGGCGATTTCGGGGTCGGTCATGATGGTCGCCGGGTTGGAGTTGGCGAGCACCACCTCGTAGCCTTCCGCCTTCAGCGCCTTGCAGGCCTGCGTGCCGGAATAATCGAACTCGGCGGACTGGCCAATGACGATCGGCCCGGAACCGATGATGAGGATCTTCGAGATGTCGGTGCGGCGTGGCATTTGAAATTACTGGTACACAGCAAGCAGGTGCTCGAGAAGTTTTTTCATGGCAGTGAAATCCGCATTCGCGAAATACTCCGGATCGCCGCAACGGCGCAGCTTTTCGGCATAGAGGTCTTGCAGACGGCGCTTGTCGCCGATCTCACCTTGGTACTTACGAATGGCATCCTTCGACGCAGTCCACCTAACTGGCACCAGCGCACCTCCTTGCGTCAGAACGTCCGCGCCAAAGTACAACTCAAGGCTGCATCCGGACCCATTCACGTTCATCAGAGTGATCGAACCACTGGGTCCAATCGTCGGGTACTTATCGCCGAGATCAATATCGGGATACTGCAGCACACGAATGTTTTCTGGCATGGTGGTCTTCGAAAGCCCTCGGAGTGCATCTTCGGCGGCTGCATCGTTGTCGAAGAGTGCGACGACGCGGTTGCTAATGCGAGCACCGACGAAAGCCTTAACTGTGTTCACGAGAGTACCTGCACTCCCTTGTGCATTGGATCCGAAAAAATCCATGAACGTGTAGTAATCAGCGAGCTGGGGATACAGCAGGCGCAAGGTTTTTTCGAGTGCCTGACTGTCGCTTGAACCCTCGGTCAGCACTATGATCGTGCCGCTTATGGGGAACTCGGAGAGAAGGGCCTGAACCGCATTGTCGGCAACTCGGTCGGCGACATCGTAGTACCCGCCACTGACCAGTTCGGAAATATCCTGAACTACTTGCTCAGCATCGTCGCAGCCTTCCAGGAACGTACGGACGAGATACCTGATGTCACTGCACGGATAATTGTAGATGAACCCGTCGTCCTCGCTTGTGAGCACATACCTGGCAGCTGCCGGTGCGTCAGGTGGAATCTTCACACGCGCTACTGGCGCAAGCAATTCAGGCCGGCTCTTTATGTATTGAAAGGCAGATACAAAATCAGCGAAACCCAGTGAATGCAGAACCTCCAACTGCTTTTGGGGGCGCTGGACGAGTTGAGGTACGGCGTCGTCTGGGTGCCGCTCGCCGGAATCAGTTTCCCACTTTTGGTAGTCGAGGACCTCCTCTTCGAGGGCAGCAATGGCGTCCAACTTCTCCGCTTCAAAGTCCTGTCGCGTGTTTCTGAGCGAGAAGCCCATTATGTCGAGTCGCTGCTTAGCGATTTTCGCCGATGTCACGTAACGACACTCACCGGGAACCAAGTCGCCCACTTCATCTTCGCGCTCCGGGACGACGACCTTGTCGGATTCCCGGAATACAGTCATGAGTACAGGAACAACCTCGCTCTTGTTGGAGATCAGGTTATAACACGCGATCCGAAACTCGGAATACGACCCCATTTAGCGTCCCTTCCACTCCTCCATCATCGCCACGAAATCGTTGAACAGGTAGTGCGAATCGTGCGGGCCGGGCGAGGCTTCGGGGTGGTACTGCACCGAGAACAGCGGCAGGTTGCGGTGGCGCAGGCCCTCCAGCGTGTTGTCGTTCAGGTCCATGTGCGTCAACTCGACTTCGCTCATAGGCAGCGAATCTGGATCGACGGCGAAGTTGTGGTTGTGCGCCGTGATCTCCACCTTGCCGCTCTGCAACTGCTTCACCGGATGATTCCCGCCGTGGTGGCCGAACTTCAGCTTGTAGGTCTTGCCGCCGAGGGCGAGTCCTACCAACTGGTGACCCAAACAAATTCCAAATATCGGAACACGACCCATCAGCCGCCGGATATTTTCCTGGGCGTAGGTGCAGGGCTCGGGATCGCCGGGGCCGTTGGAGAGAAAGACGCCGTCGGGCTTGAGCGCCAACACGTCTTCGGCGTTGGTTTCTGCGGGCACGACGGTGACGCGGCAGCAGCCGCTCACCAGCTTGCGCAGGATATTGTGCTTGATGCCGAAGTCGTAAGCGACAACGTGGTGCTGCGGCTCGGCGTCCTTCACCCCGACAACTTCGGTGGGCTCGATGGAGCGCTCGCCAGTGTCCCAAATGTAGCGCTGCTTGGTGGAAACCACCTTCGCCAGGTCGGTGCCGTCCATCTTGGGGATGGAGCGGGCCTTGGCGATCAGCTTGTCCACGTCGGTTTCGATGGTGGAGATGACGCCGCGCATGACGCCATGGTCGCGCAGGTGGCGGACCAGGGCGCGCGTGTCAATGTCAGCCAGCACCGGGATGCGGTAGCGCTCCAAGTATTCGTCGGCAACCTGCTGCGAGCGCCAGTTGGAGCTGATGCGCGAGAACTCGCGCACGATCAGGCCCTCGATATAGGGGCGAGTGGCCTCGTTGTCGTCGTCGTTGGTGCCGTAGTTGCCGATCTCGGGATTGGTGAGCACCACGATCTGGCCGGCGTAAGAGGGGTCGGTGAAAATTTCCTGGTAGCCGGTGATGGAAGTATTAAAAACGACTTCGCCGTAACATTCGCCCTGCGCACCGAAGCCTTTGCCCTTGAAGATCCTGCCATCTTCCAGGGCCAAAATCGCCTGCATTAGCTCTCCGGGGAGTGGATTTTCGCAAGTTTAGCAGGTTTGCGGCGTAACGGGGGTTGTGAAATTGCAGCTTATCTCAACACCGAGACACAGAGATCACCGAGGATCACCGAGCGCGAAAAGTTTTCAATGCTTGTCCGGGGCGCCGCCGTCGGCAATCACCTTCCAGCTCCCGTCCGACTGTTTTTTCCAGATCGTCAGGTACGAGCCGTGGCGCACCACCTTGTTGCCCTTGCCGTCTTTGGCGTGCAATTCGTAACGCCCCGTGGTGTACCCCGTGTCGCCGGAGCGAAACATTTCAGCGCGTGTGGGCTGCCAGGAAAGGACGAAGTCCGGGTTGGCGAAGGCAGACTGGTAAAAGGCGCGGATGGCGTCCTTGCCGACCACCGGCTTGTCGGAGAACAGCACGGCGTCGTCTGCCATGTAAGCCATCCAGCCTTCGAGGCGTTTCACCGCAGTGTCGCGGGCAAAGGCGCGGTCGGCCTTCAGGAGAAGCTGTTGCCCCGACAGCTTGGCGGGAGCTTTTGCTTGCGGCTGCGGCTTCGCAGAGGTTTGCGCGGTGGCGAATAGGGTGAGTGCAAGTAGAGCGAGGAGCACGCGTTTCATGGCGTCGGAGCGTACCTGAACGATTGCCGATTGTCGAATGGCAATTTTAGCCACAAAGGGCACAGAGGAAGCAAAAAGCAAAATCATTTTTGATTGCAGATTGTCGATTGCCGATTTTTCAGCGGTCCGGTCTTGCAATCGACAATCGGCAATGTTTCTGCCGGTCCTTCCTCTGTGCCCTCTGTGGCTAAAATCTATTTCACCACTCCCATGCGATCCACGGGCCAGTAGCCGAAGACGGCTTTGCCGTAGATATCGCGGCGGCTGACCGGGCCAAAGTCGCGGCTGTCGCTGGACGAGCTGCGGTGGTCGCCGAGCAGGTAATAGGAGCCGCGCGGGACCGCGGTGTCAGATACCGAGCGGTCGTCGGCGAATTCGGCGGGTACGTAAGGCTCGCGCAGCCGGCGCCCGTTGACGTACACCTGGCCGTCTTCGATGCGGACGCTGTCACCGGGAACGGCAATCACGCGCTTGATGTAACTCTTGGAGGGATCGCGGGGATAGCGAAACACCACCACATCGCCGCGCTCGATGGGCTCGAAGTTATACACGAACTTGTTGATGAAGATGCGCTCCTGGTCGTCGAGGCCGGGGAGCATGCTGGTGCCCTCCACCTTCACCGGCTGGTAGAGGAAGACGATGATGAAGGCAGAGATGATGAGCGATACGAACAGGTCGCGCCCCCACATCAGCAGCGAGAGCGTGCTTCGGGCGGGCCGGCCGCTGCGCACCACGGATTGAGAAGATGGTTCCATGCTCCTGGTAAGTCTATACGGAGTGCTGCCGGAGAGGAAAAGTTGCACGAAAACCGCCCTTAAGCTCTTAGCTCTTGGCTCTTAGCTCTTCTGACAAACCAATGCGGATTAGAGGCTTGAAGCCGGTGCGCGATTTCGAGCATCTGAAGTACAATTCTGAGCGAGGATGGTGCGATGAAACGAGTTTGGTCCCTCCCCTTGGTCGCCCTGATAGCCATGGCGATGTTCGCGCAAGGCGATGTTCCGGCGCATCACACGGCCCCGCCCGCCAAGGGCGCCAAGCTGCCGCCGATCCTGCCCGCTCCCGAACGCTGGGGACCGAGTTTCAAGTACCCGGTTCAGGTCCGCGCCTACGAGGTGGCGGAGAAGATCCCCAATGTCCTCTACCAGCAGCCGTGTTATTGCCATTGCGACCGCTCGGTCGGTCACACCAGCCTGCATAGCTGCTTCGAATCCACCCATGCCGCCCATTGCGATGCCTGCATGAAAGAGGCTTTCTACGCCTACGGGATGAGCCGGCAAAACAAGACGCCGGCGCAAATCCGTGACGGCATCATCCGCGGCGAGTGGGAGAGAATTGACCTGGAAACGGCGGCTTCCATCCGGTAGTGGCCGGTCGCAAATGTCGAGGCCAGCGGCTAGTGGCCGGAGCGAGTTGACGCGCACCGCCTTTTCTCGTATATAAACCTGCTCTCTTGGCTTAGCCTTTTCCACAGGCTATACCATAGCGGTCCACGTCGGCAGTTGCGCAGGTGCAACTCGATGAAGAAAAAACCCGCAGCTAAGGTTAAGCGTTCTTCCCCTAACCTCAAGAAGAAGAACGTGAAATCGACTAAGGGTGGGCGCGTTGTCAAGATGAGTATCCCGGTCCAGGCGAAAACCTCGCCCATGGCCGATCCACGTTTTGCACAGGCTGTGGAAAACTACCAGGTCGCCCTGAAGGCCATGCAGGAGCATAAATTCGAGAAGGCCAAGGCCCTGTTTCAGAAGGTCATGGCCTCCGGCCCCCGGGAACTGGCCGACCGCACCGCGGTGCATTTGAACACCTGCAATCAGCGCATGGCGCGCAACGCGACCACCTTCAAGACCCCGGAGGAACATTACGACTATTCCGTGTCGCTGATGAATATCGGGGACTACGTTGGGGCGCGCGAGCACCTGGAAAAAATTCTCAAGCAGAATTCCAAGGCCGACTATGCGGTGTACGGGCTGTCGGTGCTGAATTGCCTCACCGGACATTTTGAAGATTCGCTGCGCGGGCTGGCGGAGGCCATCCGCCTCAATCCCGGCAACCGTTTCCAGGCGCGCAACGACTCCGATTTTCAGAACCTCGCCGACGACCCCCGTTTCACCGAATTGATCTATCCTGAGGTGGACGAAGCTCCCCAAGGAAACGGGCGGCGCTAGGTAGTGATGAAGACCCCGGCCACGAGAACAACTTCCGCACGCAACCGCGAGTTGAAGGTGGTCGCCATCGGCGGCGGAACCGGCCTTTCCACCCTGCTCAAAGGACTGCGCGAGTACGTCCAGCGTCCCGGCCAACCGCGGCGGGGCACCGCGATCACGGAGTTGACCGCGGTGGTCACGGTCACCGACGACGGCGGCTCCAGCGGGCGGTTGCGCAAGGAATTCAACATCCTGCCGCCGGGCGACATCCGCAACTGCATCGTGGCACTTTCGGAGGACCAGGCGCTGCTCTCGCGTCTGTTCCAGTACAGGTTCCACGGCGAATCGGCGCTGGACGGACACAGCTTCGGCAACCTGTTCCTGGCGGCGCTGGCCGGGGTCACCGGCGACTTCGCCGAGGCGGTCAGAGTTTCGTCGGCCATTCTGACCACCCGCGGACACATTTTCCCTGCCACCACCTCGAATGTTGAACTGGAAGCCGTCATGGACGATGGCTCGCGCGTGCAAGGTGAGACCAGCATCACGCGCAGCCAGAAGCGCATTGTCCGCCTGGAACTGGTGCCCGCTGACGTCAAGCCGATGCCGCAAACCCTGGACGCGCTGGCGCAGGCCGACGTGATCAGCATCGGGCCGGGCTCGTTGTTCACCAGCCTGATTCCCAACGTGCTGGTCCACGGGATTCCGGAAGCGATCACCCATTCGCGCGCGGTGAAGATCTTCGTCTGCAACCTGATGACGCAGGCCAACGAAAGCCTGGGGCTGTCGGCGGCCGAGCACGTTCGCGCTATCTACCATCACGCCGGGTGCGCCATCTTCGATTACGCGCTCGTGAACCGCACGTCGGCGTCACGCGCGATGAAAGCCAAGTACGCGCTGGAAGGGGCTTCACAAATCCACGTCGACGCCGAGGAGTTGGAGAAGCTCGGGGTGCGGCCCATCTTTGGCGATTACCTGTTCGAGGAATACGGCGTCGCCCGGCACGCCTACCACACCATCGCGGCAGACCTTCTGCAAGTGGGAACGCGCAAGCGGAAGGGTACGGCGGCCAGAACGCGCATAGTCAGGCTTTAGGCCAACGCTTTCATGGCGGGACAGGCAGACCCGCGAACGTGTTTCGCGCACCGAGTAGCATTGGATTGCAGTCTGGAAAACCGCTGTGAGTTTCAACGTTTACATCATCGCTGGTCCAAACGGTGCCGGCAAGACGACCTTCGCGCGCGAATTCCTACCGCTCTATGCCAACTGCAGGAACTTCGTCAATGCCGATCTGATCGCCGAGGGCGTGTCGCCGTTTTCGCCGGAGGCAGCGGCGTTCCGGGCCGGGCGGCTGATGCTCGGCGAGATCGAGTTGCTGGCCACGCGGTCCGTAGACCTTGGTTTTGAGACGACGCTCTCAGGCCGAACCCATCTCAACCTGATCCGTGATCTCAAGAAGCGTCGCTACGCTGCGCATTTGTTCTTTTTGTGGGTGCCTACAGTTGAACTGGCGTTGTCAAGAGTGAGAGGCCGCGTGATGAAGGGCGGTCATGATGTGCCGGCGGCAGTCGTTCGCCGGCGATTCGAGCGCTCCATGAGGAATTTCTTCCAGCACTATCGAGTCCTGGCCGACTCCTGGATTCTGTTTGACAACTCGGGCGCCGCACCAGACATCATCGCGCTTGAGAAGCGGGGAAAGCTCCGTATAATGCGGAAGGAGCTTTACCGCGACCTGATTTCGCGTTACGAAGGAAGGTGAGTAACTTGCCTCACAACGTCTTGGCACTGCCGCTCGAACAGCGTGCGCTATTGGCATTGAAGGCGGCGGTCAAGAAGGCCATTGCCGAACGCACCCGCGAGGGTCTGCCGGTTTACATCTGGTCCGGGGGCAAAGTCGTCGAACTGTCGGCCACGACTTTGCGCGCCCGCTCACGGCGCACCTCCAAACGCCCAGGTCGCGCCTGAAAAGCGCGCTAGTCTCTTGGTCCATTCGCAGTCCACTAACCGTTCCGTCGCCCGGCACGCCTACCACACCATCGCGGCGGACCTTCTGCGACTGGTGACACGCAAGCGGGCAGGTAAGGCGGCCGGAAAGCGCAAGGTCAAGAGGGTAAATCGCGCATCAATTCGGGTACAGGCGGGAAACTCGGCTTCCCATTTCGCTAAGTTACTGGCAGTGAGTCGTTTACGCGGACCCAGCGCCTAGAGACACTTGTCGCGGGGGACGGAACTCTCCCCCTTAAAGAGTCAACATGTGCTTACAGGGAAATATTCCGCTTGGATTTCCGGGAATTATTCAGAGACCGCCACCGCTTATACTCACTCCACGCCAGACGGGCCACTAGGCTGACCGTGCAGAATGTTAGGCAAAGGGCGATGGCGATTTGCTCAAAGTCTCTGATGATCTTCAACACTTGAGCCATGGGTTGGGTTGCGTTGAGCAGAAGAAGAGCCGCCGAACCTGACTTCCCGGCAGCTACTCGGATGATTTTCTACCAGACCAAAGCAAAGGGCACACCATGTGGTGTGCCCTTCTCTGCTTCTTCTCACTATCTACACAAGCAATCAGCTTGTTTGGGGACATTTTTCCGGAAATTTATTTTCCCAATGGCGAAAACTCATTCTGAACGCGAATGAGGGGGGATCCGATAGCCGCCACCGCAGCCTGTGCTGTCATCGATCGACTCCGATTGGCGCTCTTCCCAGGCACGATCCTCAAATTCGGGTGAGGCCTCAACGCGCCCACGGGAACGACGACGCAATGACGTCCTCAGCGCGTCCGGCGGTCCCTTTCGGCTCGCTCGCCTCCACGCTGCCTGTCTTCGCTTCCGCTCTGAACCGCAGACGTCAGATAAGAATTCCTCCCGGGTTAGCCCCAGAGCCTTGGCGCACAGCACCTCACGTACCCCCACGTCTTGGATCTGGGCCAAGGCTTCGTTCGCTGCAGGAATTTCGTCAGGTCTTAGAAGCGCCGCCTGCTCGCGGATCTCTGTCCAAATCTTGCCCATGCGTCGGTCATCGAGCGAAACCGCAACTAATTGGCCTGCAGGAGATGCCGCAGCAAGTGCCGCATCTTCTGCGCTGGCGCTTTGCGGGGCATCCGGCGAAAGCAACTCCGAAAATGCAACTTGCCGACCGTGGGGCCGCCGGCGACCATCCGTATCAAATGGATCTTCCACGTCGCGCGCCAGGCGCGATACATTAGTCTTTAGATACCACGTCGGGGCGGTCGAGGTTCGCCATCTGCCGGCCTGCACCACAGTGACGAGTGCTTCAATGGCAGCGCCATCAATGCCCAGATCCCGTGCCAGGCCGAACCATTCCGCCTCATTTCCCTTCAACGCCAGAGTCAGGAATGGCCGCAGGCGCACACGCAGTGCTGCATTCTTGGCGGAATTGACGTTTCCCTTCAGCCGGCGTCTTCCGATCGGTGAACTGCTGCACCCCGCGCACCAAAACGTTGCTCCCGGCGACAATTCTTGTTGGACTGTGAGTGCTCGCCCGCAACCCGCACATTGAAGCTCCGGCATTACCTAGACGCGCCTCCTAGCCACGCGACGTGACAACCCTCTAGTTGATCAGATTATGCCCGACACTACCTCAGCGGCAAAGACCAAATGGAATCGCTTCGGCGACTCGGAAACCATTGTTCGCTTCCTCTGCCCTTGTCGGTCAAACGGCTAACAATTGAACTTGAGGCAGAACTTCGGCCAATTCCCCACTCCTAAATCCAATCGCTCGCGATAAGATGGGTGCCATGGTTTCGCGCAAGCAATCTTCCCGCAAGCCGCAAGCCGCGCCGCGCTTCGCCATCGCCATCATGGCCGCTGGCAAGGGCACGCGGCTGAAGTCCAGGCATCCCAAGGTCCTCCACCAGATCGGCGGACGGCCTCTGCTGCACTACGTGGTGGAGGCGGCCAAGGCAGTGCTGCCGGCGCAGGATATTTTCGTCATCATCGGGCACGAGGCGGAACGCGTGCGCGAATCCATGGCGGGCACCGGCGTGCAGTTCGTGTTGCAGGCGGAACAGCTTGGCACCGGGCACGCGATCATGTCGGCGCGCCAGGCGCTGGCCGGGTACGACGACGTGCTGGTGCTCTCCGGCGACGTTCCCCTGCTCCGCCCCGAGACCATTGCCGGAATCCTCGACTTTCACCGCAAGAATAAAGCGGCCATGACCATTCTGACCGCCGACTTCCCTGACCCGACCGGCTACGGACGCATTGTCCGCAAGAAAAAGGCGGGGCGCTCGGTGGACGAGGTCGAAGCCATTGTCGAGCAGAAGAAGCTCACGCCGCAGCAGCAAAAGATCCGCGAATCCAATTCCGGGATCTACGCCTTCGCCACCCAGCCGCTGTTCGAGCACCTCGACGAATTGCGTACCGACAATCCGCATCGCGAGTATTACCTGACCGATACCGCCGGTATTCTGGCCGGCAAGCGTGCCAAGGTGCTGGCGAAAAAGGCCGCCGATCAGCATGAAGTCGCGGGGGCAAACAACCGCGCGGAATTGGCGCAATTGGACGCCGAGATACGGGCGCGCAAGTGCGCCCAGCTTATGGCCGCGGGCGTGACCATTTTCCGGCCGGAAACTTGCGTGATTGATGCCGAGGTCGAGGTCGGAGCCGACACCATCATCGAACCCTTCGTGCACCTGTTGGGGCGCACGCGGATCGGGTCGGACTGCCGCATTCAGTCCTTCACCGCCATCAAATCGTGTGAAATCGCCGACGACACGCTGGTGCAGTACGGATGCGTGCTGGAGCAATCCCGGATCGGGCCGGAAGTGAGCCTGGGGCCATACTCGCATCTGCGCCCCGGCAACGAGGTCGGCCCGCAGGCGCACATTGGGAATTTCGTCGAGCTGAAGAAAACGAAAATGGGCCGGGGCTCGAAGGCGAACCACCTCACCTACCTGGGCGATTCGATCATCGGTGAAAAGGTGAATGTGGGCGCCGGCACCATCACCTGCAACTACGATGGAGTGAAGAAGCACGTCACCGTCATCGAAGACGGCGCCTTTATCGGCAGCGACAGCACGCTGGTGGCGCCGGTAAGAATCGGACGCAATGCCTACGTTGGCGCCGCGGCCTGCATCACCGACGATGTGCCCGAGGACTCCCTCGCCATCGCGCGCTCGCGCCAGGTCAACAAGGATGGCTGGGTCAAGGCCAAGCGCGAGGCGATGGCGGCGGCAAAAACAAGAACTTAACCACAGAGGGCACAGAGGAACGCAGAGGAAATTAAAGCGGAAAACTCAGCTTGCAGAACAAACTTTGAGCGGATGCAGCTCCAGGCCGGCAACCTATGTTCGACGACCCGTTTACCTCTGTGAACCTCTGTGTCCTCTGTGGTTAATTCCCCGGATCACTGCGCGCTCGCGGGATGTAGATGCCCCGCTCCTCTGCGGCGCTCGGCTTCAGCCTAGTGCCAGGAGCGGCGGATGATGGCGCGCTTGCAGCCGGGGCAGATGGTGTTGCCGCCTTCCGACCAGATGTTCCCTTCGTAAACAAATTTCAAGCCCATTTCGAAGGCGATGGCGCGGGCGCGGTGCAGCGTTTCCGGTGGCGTCGGCGGCTTGTCCTGGAGCTTGAAGTCGGGGTGGAAGGCGGTGAAGTGCAGCGGGACATCATCGCCGAGATTGTTGAGCACCCAGTCGCAGAGTTGGCGGAACTCGCTGTCGCCGTCGTTCAGCGTGGGAATGATTAGATTGGTGATCTCAAACCAGACGTCGGTTTCGTGCCGCAGCCACTTCAGCGTATCCAGCACCGGCTGCAAGTGCGTGAGCGTGATCTTGGAATAGAAATTCTCGGTGAAGGCTTTCAGGTCAATGTTGGCGGCGTCAATGTGCTGGTAAACGTCGAAGAAGGCCTCGCGAGTGATGTAGCCGTTGGACACCATGACGGTGTTGATGCCTTGTTCATGCGCGATTCTCGCGATGTCAATGACGTACTCGCCCCAGATGGTCGGCTCGTTGTAGGTGAAGGCGATGGACGGCGCGCCGTGCTGGAGCGTCAGCTCCACCACCTGCTCGGGGCTGAGGCTGGTGGAGTTGACCTGGTCGGCCTTGGCCTTGGAGATGTCCCAGTTCTGACAGAAAAAGCAGCCCATGTTGCAGCCGGCGGTTCCCATGGAGAGGATCTTCGTGCCGGGGAAAAAGTGGTTGAGCGGTTTCTTTTCCACCGGGTCCATCTGCAGCGCCGCTGGACGCCCGTAGCCGAGCTGCACCAGCCGCCCGTCTTCATTCTTGCGTATGAAGCAGAAACCGGTCTGCCCCTCGCCGATGTGGCAATGCCGCGGACACAGGTAGCAGTGCAGGCGCCCGTCGGGCATGGTTTCCCACCAGCGAGCGGGATGGTGGGCGGTATTGAGGACGGGGAGCATGACGACTGGTTGTATTTTAGCGCCAGCGCGAGCGTGTGTTTCTGATTTGTAATTTGAAATTTGTAATTTGTAATTTGTAACTCGTCCAAGACTTTGGGCGCCCTCAGCCAGTTGAAAATTGCAAATTACAAATTTCAGATTACCAATTGAAAAAGCCCCTCTTTCGAGGGGCCAGGTTGCAGAGAGGAGATGGAAAAAAAGCTGCTGAGCGTGCTGCTAACGGAGCATCTTTGCCAGCAGGTTGCGCATGCGGAGCCGCGCCTGATGCAGCCCGTTCCGCGATTCGTCCTCGCTGACACCCAGCGTGCGGACGATACGCGCGTGGTCGTAGCCTTCCACGTCGTGGAGGAGGAAAATCATGCGCTCGGTGGGGGGCAACTGGACGACGGCGCGCTCCAGGTGAACGCGCAAGGTATTCTGGCGCACGCTGGGCGCTTCGCAGCAGATGCCTTCGTCCACGGTCAGCACCCCGATCGGCATCTGCTCGCGCAACTCGGTAATCAGCGCGCCATCCAGCGCTTCCGCCGTGGGCTCGGAGCTGTGGACGAAGCCGCGGCAGAAGGTCAGCCGCATCAGTTCTTCAGCCGCCAGTTCGTTGTCGGTCATCCAGAATGCCAGGGCGTAAATGCGGTGCCGGTTCTCTTGAAACACGGCTTGAAACTTTTCCGCTCGTTCCGGGGCGACCGCGCGTAAGAGTGTGGCGTACCCTGAAATTTTTACCTGCTGAAAGATGTTTGCCATGTCGTCCCCCACCGCTAAGTCCTTCGGAATGTCGCTTCTGATCTCTTTGTTCGCCATCATGGGGTGATTGACTGCATTTGCCAAACCACTTCAGGTACTTGCATAACCGCCACGATTAAAGCAACCCCGATACCCAAGCTAAACACGGCTCGGCGGAAGAAGTTATCGCCATGGCACAAATCGTTACATTGCAACGCGAACCGGAGCATCGGCTGTGCAAGAAACTATTCTCGCGGGGGTACCCGTAGCAGCAACAAATCGGGCCCACAGGTAGAACATCGGTGCCAACAGTTGGCACCGCAAGACACCCATTGAGGACGGAGCGCGTAATTCTTATCCAGGAGACTCGCGGCGCGGGCGCAAGCCAGGCTACGCTGACCGCGGCGTCAGTTGGCGGCCGCTTTCTCCGTTCGCGATAACAGCGACCGGGTAGCCGCAATCAGGTCAGCCACTTGGAATGGCTTCACGATACACGGCACGCTTCCCTGTTGGCAGAACGAGCCGGTTTCGCTCTCTCGGATGTCGGAGATGGTGAAAATGATGTTTTTCTCCGCCCCAGGCAGGTTGGCCGCCACCCAGCGGTAAAGGTCTATTCCCGTCCATCCGCCCGGCATAGTGGAATCCACCAGCATGGCGTCAAACTTTTCTTGCTGCAGGCGCTGGATGGCCTGCTCGCCGGAGGAGACCGCCACCACCTGCGCCCCCGCGCCGGCCAGCGCTTCGCGTTCGAATTCCAGCACCGCCTCTTCGTCGTCCACCAGCAAGACGCGCCCGCTCAACGGCGGTTCGTGCCGTGACGCCTCCGCGGGCGTATCCACCGGAACGGATGCGCATGCCGGCAACTGGATCCGAAACAGCGCGCCGCCCTCCGGGGAGTTGAGGGCGACTATATCGCCCCCGTGTTCCTTGACGATTCCGTAGCAGATGCTCAGCCCCAGGCCGGTCCCCTTGCCCACACCCTTGGTGGTGTAGAAGGGGTCAAAAACCTTCTTGGGCTCGCGGATGCCCGGGCCGGAGTCGCGGAACTCGATGCACACGTGCCCGTTCTGTGCGTAGCTCTTGACCGAGAGTGTGCCTCCCTGCTCGTGCTCCAGCATGGCGTCCACCGCGTTGTTGATCACGTTCAGGAACACCTGCTCCATCTGATGGGCATCGGCGATCACCGCCGGCAGTGCCGGCGCGACATCGCAGGTGACCTTGATGTTGCGGAGGTTGAAATCGAAATCGCGCAACGCCAGGGTGTCGTCCAGCACCTGCCGGATGTCCACCTGTTTCTTTTCCGGCTTGCGCTGGCGCGCGAACGACAGCAGGTTCTGCACCAGCCTTTGGGTGCGTTGCGCCTGCTTGAACAATTTGCCGACGAAGTCACGCGCCCGCTCGCCCAAACCTTCGTTCTCCAGAAGCTGCGCGTATCCCAGGATCGCGGTCAGCGGGTTGTTGATCTCATGCGCCACGCCCGAGATCAACTGCCCAATGGCCGACATCTTCTCACTCTGCAGCAGTTGTTCCTGGGTGCGCCGCAGGTTCTCATAAGCGCGGCAAGTCTCTTCGTACAGGCGGACCTTCTCGATGGTGGTCGCCAACTGGCGGGCGATGGCCACCATCAGGTGCTGATCGGTTTCGCCGAACCGGCGTTCTTCGCGGCTGCCGATACCGAGCACGCCCACCGCGACGTCGTTGGTCCGCATGATGACCCAAATCCAGCGCCGCAAGCCCTCGCTGCGAACGTACTCGCGAATGACCTCCGGCATCTGGTCCGCTTCTTCTTCGGTCACCACTTCAACCCTGGTGTCGCGGATGCGCTGCAGGAACTCGGGCGGCAGCGCTATGTCGGCGTTGGCCGAAGGCGCCCGCTGCCCGTACCCGGCCCGGCAATGCAGGACGTTGGAATTGTCCATCAGGTACGCGGCGCCGCTGTGCGCCGCGAAAACATCCACCACGTGGCGCAGCGCGGTATTCAGGATCTCGTCCAGGTCGAAGGACTGCGCCGTGATCACCGCGATGGCGTTGAGCGCGTGCAGTTCGCGGTTGCGCCTCCGGATCGCGTCCTCGGCGCGCCGCTTCTCCGTGACATCCAGCAGGAACCCCTGGTAGCAGTCAATGTTCCCCGCAGCATCGCGGGTGGCAAAGCTGTTTTCCAGGGCGTGCAGGATGGTGCCGTCCTTCCGCCGCAGGTCGACCTCGTAATTGCGGACAAAGCCGCGCTCGTTCATGAGGGCGCAGAATGTCTCGCGCTGCTCCTGCGATTCATACATATCGCGCGCGATGTCGAGCGCCAGCACCTCTTCGCGACGCTCGTAGCCAAGCATGCTGGCGAACGCATGGTTGCACTCGAGGATGCGGCCTTGCGGCGTGGAAACAAACACCCCCTCCTGCACCTGCTCGAACAGCAGCCGGTAACGTTCCTCCGCCGCACGGCGTTCGGTGGTGTCCCGGATGACGTGAATTGTCCCGCGATACGCGCCTCCCTCGGTGAAGGTGGACGTGGACACGATCGAGTACCCGCCGAAGCACGGGTCAGCGCCTTCGCCGAAGTTGGCGCGCGCGTGTTCGCAATAGGGGCACTGCTGCCATTTCACGCCCGCGCCCGGCAGCACCTGGTCACACTGATGAAACACCACGTCCGCGATGGCCACTCCGAGGCGCTGCACCACCGCGCGGTTCAACTTCAGGATGCGGAAGTCGGAGTCGTGCACCAGGACCATATCCTCGATCGAGTCGAAGGTGCTGATCCATTGCCGGTGCGAGCGGATGATCTCTTCCAGCAGCCGCAGGTTCTCCACCGCGATGCCGACCTGGTGCCCGGTCGCGGTCAGGAAATCCAGTTCGTCGGGCGGATACGACCGGTTTCTCGCCTGTCCCAGGTTGATCGTACCGATCACCGCGGTCTTGCCCAGGATCGGCACCAGCAGGATGTGGTCAAAGCCCTCTTCCCGCACCAGGCGCCGGTTATCTTCCTCCAGGGAGGCGGCGCGCAGGATGGTGGGAACGCCTTGCTGCGCGACCCGGGCGCCGTCGGCGGTGCGAACATCCAGGGCTGAACGCTCGCGGATGTACTGTTCCGACAAACCGATGTGGCGCGTCAGCACCAACTGGTTGCCATCCAGAATCCGGAACCACGCCGCGCGCGCTCCCGTCAATTTCTTCAGTTGCTCGAGCGCGGTCAGCACCATCGAGCCGTGTTCCTGCGCGCCTGCCATGGCGCCGGAAATCACGTTGACCGCGCCCAGCCGGTCGGTCCGCTGCTTGGAATCGTCCAGCACTATCACCAGCATGCTCAGCCCCAGCAGCAGCTCGATCACCATGTCAATGCCGGCGAGGAAGTGGGGGCTGGTGGTGTCCTGGTCCATGTGGAGCAGGAGCAGCATGGCGATCAGCACCCACGGCCCGACCTGGCGGCGCCCGCGGCTGAAGATCCCCAACTGCACTCCGCCGCCCACTGCCATCAGCGCGCATACGCCGCGAACCACCGCCACCAGCAATGACGATCCCGGCCACCACAGCGCTCGCGCCACCGCCAAGCTGGTAGCGGCCACGCCCGCGACCGCCAGCGGCATGACGTACTTCAGCGTCCTGGTGTAGTAGAGGATGGCGGCCACGAACAGGGCAATCGCGCACCCATACGCACCCTGCGAAACCGCGATCAGCCAGGCCGGCGGCGTGATCAGCGAAGAGCTGGCGGTGGAAACCCGGTACACCAGGTAGAACGACCATCCCAGGATCCACGCCAGCAGGTAGCGTTCGCGAAAGGTGCGGAAGACCAGAAAGCCGGCGGCCAGCAGGATCAAGACACCGGAGCAGTCGGCCAGCAGCTCGATGGCAGGGCCGCCGCGGTCCCAAACCGTACTCAGCGTTGCCTGGTTCATGCGCTGGATTGGCGCGTGTGCGTGCGCATCTACAGTGGCTCTCTCGAGCGTTGTATAGCATGGAATCGGCGCCCGACGTTGCGCATTTTGGTACCGCCGCCGGTGTCTTTCAAGGCACGGTCGGCAGTCCTGTGGGGTACAATGCGCCGACCAGCTCTCACGGAAAAATCATGCCCGCCGACCGAATCCTCATTGTCGACGACGAGGAAGCAATCCGCGAAATTGTGCACTCCATGCTCTCGATGGCGGGCTATCGCTGCCACCAGGCCAGTTCGGGCGTCGAGGCCCTCGCCGTTCTGGAGTCCGGTGAGCAGTTCGAACTCATGCTGTCGGACCTGATGATGGGCGAGATGGACGGCATCGCCCTGCTGGAGCGCACCAAGGAAAAATATCCCGATATGCCGGTGGTAATGGTCACCGCCGTCCACGATATTTCCGTCGCCCTGGCCGCCATCCGCAACGGCGCCTACGATTACCTGCTGAAGCCTTTCGAGCGCGAGCAACTGCTGGCCATTAGCCGGCGCGCGCTGGAAAACCGCCGCCTCAAGGTCGAGAACCGCGCTTACCAGACCGACCTGGAGGCGCTGGTCACGGCTCGCACCGAGCAGTTGCGCCAGACCATGGTGGACCTGGAGCGCTCCTACGACATCACCTTGGAAGCACTGGGCGACGCGCTCGACTTGAAAGACGCTGAAACCGAGGGCCACTCCAAGCGCGTCACCGCCTTCACCATCGCCATGGCACGCGCCATGAGCCTGGCGGGAGAAAAGATCCGCGTCATCGCCCGCGGCGCCTTCCTGCACGACATCGGCAAGATGGCCATCCCGGATTCCATCCTGCGCAAGCCCGGCGCCTTGACCCAGGAAGAAATCGCCATCATGCAGGAGCACTGTTATCGCGGCTACCAGATGCTGCGCAAGATTCCCTTTCTCACCGAGGCGGCCGAGATCGTCTATTCGCACCAGGAAAAATGGGACGGCACCGGCTATCCGCGAGGGCTCAAGGGCAACGAGATTCCGCTGGGGGCACGCCTGTTTTCCATCGCCGACACGCTGGATGCCATCATGTCCGACCGGCCGTACCGCGCGGCGCAGCCCTTCTCCGCCGCTCGCGACGAGATTGTCCGCTGGTCGGGCCGGCAGTTCGATCCCGAAGTCGTCAAGGTCTTTCTCACCATCCCCGAATCCATCTGGCACGATCTGCGCAAGGAAATTGACCAGCAGATTTACCGCTTCACTTATTCCCAGAAGATGGCGATCAAAGCTTAGGTCGTAGCTGGCAGTTAGGGGCTAGCAGCTAGGGTCGACGTGATTTCCATTCCCTAGCTGGCAGCCTCCAGCCGCTAGCCCCTACCCTCTTGAGTTCAGTACCCGTTTTTCTTCCCCGCGGGGCGCATCCCGGGCGGATTTTCGGGGTTTCTACGAGCAACACCCAGCCGTGCTGCCCCTTGCAACGGGACACGGGCTGCGAACTCAACTTGAGGGATCTTATGAAACGGCTTGTACTTGGGACTTTCCTTCTGCTTGCGGCGGCGCCGCTCTGGGCGCAGTACCAGAGCTCCAACCAGGGTTACGGCAACAATCCGCCTTCGAATACGCCGTACGCGAACAGCGCGATTCCCGAGGGAACGCGGTTCGTGGTCCGGCTCAACGACACTCTCGACACCTCCAGGCTGAAACCGGGCAAGAGGTTCACCGCCAAGCTGGCTGAGGATCTCACCGCGCCTGACGGCTCCACAATTCCCTTTGGCAATAAGATCCACGGGCACGTCAGCTCCATCAACCGCGGCTTGCACGGCAGCATCCTGCTCAGCTTTGATGAGATCGAAACCCGCCATGGCTGGCGTCCCTTGGCAGCCACCGTCAGCGATGTTCCCGGCGAGCACGGCGCCAAGTCGACCGGCGAAGAGGGCGAGGTTCAGAAGACCGGCACCAGCGGCAGGCGAATCGCAGAAGACGCGGTTGTCGGCGCGGCCGTCGGCGCTACCGCCGGAGCTATTGCCGCCGGCGCGCACGGCGCCATCATCGGCGCGGCTGCCGGAGGCGCTTTCGGGGGCGGCACGGGCGTGCTTACCGACCGCGACCTGAGGCTCAACAAAGGCCAGCAACTCGAATTGCGCCTCGACCGCCCGTTGCAGATTCCCGCGGAGTGATGGTCTAGGCCGCTCGCGCGAGTTGCTGCAACGCGCTGCTTCACCCTGAGATTCTGGTGCCCCACATCTGCCTGCAGTTGGCCGATGTGGGTCCTTGTATCCTCACGGCCGCCCTCACCGTGAATTTTTGCAAGCCCGAGTCCATCCTGCGTTCTATCATCGACATGCTTGCGAAGGAACCCCCATGAGAACGGTATCGCTTTTTCTCGCGCTTGTATTGCTGGCGTGCGCCACCGCCGCGCAGAACACCCCCACCGTCACCGCGCAGATGAACACGGTGTACGTCAGCGCCGACGGCAAGTTCGAATCGGCGCCCGACACCGCGCTCATCCAGTTCAACATCTCCGCCCAGGAAAATTCGCCGCGCGCCGCCTACGATCGCGCCGCCCAGGAAACCGAGCAGCTTCGGCAGATCATGCGGAGCAACGGCGTGGATCCGAAGTCGGCGGAGATCGGATTCTTCTCGCTGCAGCCGGTGTACGACTATAAAGACGCCAAGCGTCGCGTCGTCGGCTACCGCGTCAGCAGCAGCGTCAGTTTGAAGCTCAAGGATTTCGCCAAGGTAGGGCTGATCGTGCAGCAACTCGGCGCCCAGGAATTCAATGAGAACGTCAACCTCGGCTACACCCTCGAGGACATTGACGCGGCCAAGATGCGCGCCGTCGAAGACGCCTTCCAGCGCGCCCGCGCCGAGGCCGCCACCGTCGCCAAGGCCGGAAATCGCGCGCTGGGAGAGTTGAGCTACGCCTCGGTCGATACCATTGAGACGATCCGCCCCTTGAGTGCCCCCATGCCACTCCGCGCCATGGCCGCGCAGGCACAGCCGGTCGCCGCCCCCACGGAAGAATTTTCCGCCCACAAGGTCACTATCACGGCGCGGGTGAGTGCGGTGTTTTCTCTCAAGTAAGAAGTAAGAGTCAGAAGTGAAAACAAAAGCTGCGCGACCACGCACCCAACTTGGTGATCTCTACCTCTTACTTCTTACTTCTGACTTCTTACCCTGCATTTTCCGAGAGCGTCAACGCCCGGCAGTCCTCCTCCTCGAACATTCCCGTGTACTCACGAACGACGATCTGCCACGCGAGCCCATCCTGAGCGCATGTCAGCCCTAACAACGAAGATTGCACGCGCAATTACCGCAGTGGTGCCTAGCCAGGCTTCTGCTGAAATCTACTCACCTGAAAGTAATAATCGCATTAGTAGAAGCCCGCTGCGTATGCTTGGCTGCGTCACGCCCGACAGTAATGGGTGTTGATGCGCCTGCTCCGACCTGCCACGAAAGAACCTTCGCTGTACTGGGGACGGCATATAGAAGACCGATGCTGACAGTCTTCCTTTTGATCTCCAATATTGACTCTCCCTCTTTAATAAAGGCAGCTAACTCGAGCCTGCTGTCTGATCCAACTTGACCAATGGCCCGACGCGATTCTTCAGCATTTGTGAAAAGATCAAAGAGTGTCGCGTCACCTATCGCCATGGCTGGACAAAGCTCTGAGTTTTCAGCCAGCACCTTGAGGCTTGCCACTGGTAACTGGAAGTCAATAACCGGGACCGTGACCTCAATACTCAAGTAAAGCCACTTTTTTCCTTTAGGCAGCACGTCCTCGGGGAAAACGCCTTGCCCGCGCCGGATAGCCGGGGAATCAGGCATCGTTGCATGGATAACTTTTGCTTGAAAACCAGATTCTTTGGTTACCTCTGGCCATGTGCCCTGAGCTTGTCCGAAGCAAGTTCCAATCAGCAAGCTAATAGCGGCCGTCGCACACAAAGTATGAGGGATTCGCATCTCTTTCTCCTTGTCCGCAGACAATTTGGCCCAGCGCCGCCTAACGACTGCGCTCACCCGCACGGGACGCTCATGATCCACCCGGCGTCCCCGGCTGCAAGCGGCTTGCTGGGTAGCCTATTTCAAGCGTGAGGCCGACCGAAGACTGCTTGGTTTGGCAGCGTAACATTGCCCGCATCAAGTGTGTTGTTTGCCTTGCAAGCTTCATCTAAGCTTACTTCTTACTTTTTGTCCCGCCGTTCATTTCGCGAACAGCTTCGCCAACAGCCCCCTTCCCTTCTCCGGCGGCAGATTCAATTGCGCCAGGATGGCGTTGACTTCGGCTTCGCCGAGCGGTTGCGCGTCCTTGCGCAAGCGGATCATCTCCAGGAACGACGTGTAGCGGTCCAGGCAGTGGAAGCAATCGCGGATGTGCTGCTCCGCCAATTCTCGCTCGCGCCACGACACCTGCCCGTTCACCAGGTTGTTGAACGTCTTCAGCGGCAGGCAGGATTCGCCGCCGGTCTTCTCCGCTTCCGCCATCAGCACCCGCGCCGAGATGTTGAACGCGTCCGCCGTCGCGCCCGGCAGCACCTGCGCCAGCCGCTGGTCGGCGATGTCCTTGGTTGCCTGCGCCGTGGCCTCGGTGTTCATCATCATCGGCCCGATCCGCGGCGCGTCGTAGCCCTTGATGAACATCCACAGCACCTCGCGCTCCACCACCGCCAGGTCCTTCATGATTGAGCGCACCTGCTCCAGCGAGAGCTCCGGCGTCGGCACGCGCGCCACCTCGCGGCCATAAGCAAATACCAGTTCGCGGAACGCCACCAGGAATTCGCGCTCGTTCTGGAATTTGAGCTGATGGAACCAGGCGTTGTCGTTGGCGCGGGCGCGCTGCAACACCGCCGCCACCTGCGTCTCCAACTCCGGCGCCAGCATGGGAAAGAAGTGGTGCAGCAGCGTGCGCGCGATGGGAGCATAGTCGCGGACGAACTCCTGCCAGCCCAGGCGCTCGCCGCGGGCGCAATCTTCCGCCATGGAAAATATGGTGCGGACAGCCACGATTCGAGTCTAGCAGCGGCCTGCACCGAATACCGAGTCCCGAGTTGCGAGCGGGAGATCTGGGAGCGTAAGTGGTCAGCGATCAGTGGTCAGTTGCGGAACGATTCGCTAGCCACCAGCCACTGGCCACTGTTTATCGGATCTTGTTTCCATCCAGCGACAGCGGCCGTTCCAGCACGATCAGCACGCTGGTTCCCGCGGGCAGATGGACGTCGGGTCCACGCGTCAGCAGGACGCTGGCGAGGCCCACGGCAGCACCGGCGCCTCCACCGATTCCCGCTCCCCGGATGCCGCGATCCACAATCGCGCCCACCACCGCGCCTTCGCCGGCCGTCTTGGCGACCGTGCCCGCGTCTTTGCCCTTGGTGCCGTCCTGCTGGATGGTGCCTTCCTTGTCCCTCACCGTCTGCTTCTCCGATCCCGGCAAATTATCCACCGCGCCCGGCAGCATGACGGTGTAACCGCTGTGGAAGATCATGGTGGTGAAGTGCATCAGGAATTCCGCCCGGCCCTTCACCCGCCCCGGCCGCTTGATGTCGCTGATCCGTCCCTGCACGTAGGTGCCGGCGGGAATCACGATGCGGTCATTCGCGGTGATTGGAAACACGGTCTGGGCATACACCGCGTCGCCCACTTTCGCGCTCTTGGTGGAAATGCCCTGCGCCAGCTTCAGGGGAATCTGGGTGCCGGCGGGGACGGTGATACCGGCGCGCCAGCCGCCGCGGTTCCCTTCGCGCTCCTCGGCCACCTGCTGCGCCGCTGCCAATGTGCCCAGCAGCACAACGACAATTGCCCAACGCATACTCGTGCCCTCCGAACGGTTCCTTACGAAATTAGAACACGCCTGGGTTGAAATTGTTTCTCAGATGGTCTATCGGTCGTTCGGTCTATCATCGGTCGTCGAAGAGCACTCGAACGCATCTGGTCACCAGTCGGCAAAACCGACTGACCGATAGACCGAGAGACCGATAGACCTCTTTCAGTACAGCAAATACCTTTTCCTGATCTGCTCAAACCGCTCCAGTTCCTCGCGCCAATCGTCGGCGATGATGCGCGGATCGGCGCCGCCGGCAATCGCGCTCATGACGCGCGGATCGTTGACCAGCAGAATCATCTGCCGCATGTCCCATTCGTTCGGGTACAGCTTGTGCAGCGCCGACGCCAACTCAATTCCCAACTCCGGCGCGTCCAGCGTATTGCGATCGAGCATCACGATGTTCACGCCGCCGATCTTCTGCCCGCCAAACTTTGCCCCCGCCGCCGGCGTGAAGCTGATCGGGACAAAGCGCACGCCCTGGATGCCGCGCGCGTTCAGGCAATCCGCAAGTTCCTTGGCCTTGATCCACGGCGCGCCTACCACCTCGAATGGCGTGTCGGTCCCGCGCCCCACCGAGACATTCGTGCCCTCGATCTCCGCCACTCCGGTATATAGCGTCGCCTGCGTCAGGCTGCGCAGGTTGGGCGATGGGTTGATCCACACCAGTCCGGTGGAGTCGTACCAATCGCCGCGAATCCAGCCTTCCATCGCAATCACCGTCAGCCGCGCGTTGATGTGCCGTTCGGCGTTGAACATCTTCGCCAGTTCGCCCACCGTCATCCCGTGCCGCGTCGGCTCCTGCGTGTAGTTGACGAAGCTCTCCTGCCCAGGCTGCGACACCGGTCCCTGCACATAAGCGCCGGTGATCGGGTTCGGCCGATCCAGCACCACGACCTCGGTTCCCGCCTTCGCCGCCGCCTCCAGCAGGTATCCGAGCGTTGTCTCATACGTGTAGAAGCGCGCGCCGGCGTCCTGAATGTCGTACACCACCGCGTCCAGGTCCTTCATGATGTCGAGTGGCGGGCGGCGCTTGGCGTCGGTGTCGCCATACACGCTGTATACCGGCACGCCGGTGGCCGCATCCACCGTGTTGCCCACCGCCGTCGTGTCCAGCGCGCCGGTGACGCCGTGCTCCGGACTGAAAATGGCCGCCAGCTTGATACCGTCCACGTGCGCCAGCACATCAATCGTGCGCCGGCCCAGCCCGTCCACACCGGTTTGATTGGTCAGCAGCCCGATCCGCCGGAGCTTGCCCGGCTCGGGCGCGCGCAACTGGTCGAAGTTGTGGAGTTCCAGCACATCAATCCCGGTCTTCACCTGCCCGTTGCGCACGTTGATGCGTCGCGACGCCGCGAAGCTGTCGTTGTACCCGGTGATGCGCGCCAGCCGCATTTTTTCTTCTTCGCTCGCCGACAGCTTCAAGGCCGCCGCGACCGCGGTTGCCGCGCGGTTGCGCAGCGACACCATGTCCTTATTCTGCCCGCGCGGGTGCACCGCGTTGGCCAGGATGATGATGTACGTCCGCGTCACCGGATCAATCCACAGCGACGTTCCCGTGAACCCGGTGTGCCCAAACGATCCCACGGGCAGCAAATCGCCGCGGTTGCTGGAGAACGGCGTGTCAATGTCCCAACCGAATCCGCGCACCGAGGTCGCATTCGGCGGCTGCTGCGGCGTGGTCATCTTTTCGACCATCAGCGGCGACAACACTGGCGCGCCGCCGTCAAGCATCGCCTGCGCAAGTTTCGCCAGGTCATTCGCGGTGGAGAATACGCCCGCATGTCCGGCCACTCCGCCCATGCGCCGTGCCGTGGGATCGTGCACCACGCCGCGCAGCATGTGGCCGCCTTCGTCGTACTCGGTGGGCGCGATTCGCGGCCGCCACGACGCCGGCGGCAGATAGGTTGTCTCCTGCATCTTGAGCGGCTGGAAGATGTGCACCGACGCGTACTTCTCCAGCGCCATCCCCGACACGCGCTCCACCAGGAACCCGAGCACCTCGTAATTCACGTCACTGTAGAAAAACCGCGAGCCCGGCGTGTACACCGGCGTCTCGTCCATCGCCATGCGGAACGCCGTGTCGCGTCCGTGCCACGGCTGCTTGAGATCGAGATCGTCGGGCAGCCCGGAATAATGCGTGAGCAACTGCCGCACCGTAATGTCCTGCTTCCCATTGGCGCTGAATGCCGGGATGTAACGCGCCACCGGATCGTTCAGCTGCACTTGCCCGTCCTGCACCAACTGCATCACCGCGACCGCCGTCGCCATGCACTTAGTGAGCGACGCCATGTCGAAGATCGTGTCCAGCGTCATCGTCTCGCGCCGTGGCTCCAGGCTGCGATAGCCGTACGCTTTGCGGAATACCACCTTGCCGTCATGCCCCACCAGCACCACCGCGCCGGGGATTTGGTGCTCGGCGACGGCCTGGTTGAAAATGCGGTCCAGAACGCTCAGACGTGCGTCGGTCGTGGACGACGGCTTCGGCTTCTTCGCGGCGGACTTCCCTGCCGGTTTGCGCGCGCTCGTCTGCGCGGCGGCAGGAACGGCGAGGGCGCAGGCCACAATCAGGGCAAGAACCCAGCAACACGAGGTCCGAAAAGTTTTCATCAACAAGGAAGGAATCTCATCGCGAAATTTACAGGAGTTCTCCGCGACAGTACAGTGATCAGTGCGACACAACCCATGAAACCAGAGCGTTTTGCCCGCGCCCTCGATCTGCTGCGCGACGCCGTCGCCAGCCGCGCCTTTCCCGGCTGCTCGCTGGCCGTCATGCATCGCGGCGAACCTGTCGCATCCACTGGCTTCGGACGCTTCACCTACGAGCCGCAATCGCCGGAAGTTGCCGCGGACACCATCTTCGACGTCGCCTCGCTGACCAAGATCGTCGCCACTACCGCGATGGCCATGATCCTGTACGAGCGCGGCATGCTCGACCTGGACCTGCCGATGGAATCGGTGGTGCGCGAATTCTTCGCGACTGATCCACGACGCCAGGACGTCACCCTCCGCACCTTGCTGGCGCACACCTCCGGCCTGCCCGGCTATGTCCGCCTGTTCGAACAGGCGCGCACCCGCGATGAACTTGTTCTCGCCGCCTGTCGCACGCCGCTGGAGGCCGCTCCCGGCGAGCGCACCGAGTACAGCGACATCGGCTTCATCATTCTCGGCGAAGCGCTCGCGCGGATTGCCGATGAGCCGCTCGACAGCTTCTGCCGCCGCGAAGTTTTCGGTCCGCTCGGCATGGCAACCACCTGCTTCAATCCGCCGCCGGCACAGCGCTCGCTCATTCCTCCGACCGAGGATGACCGCGCTTTCCGCCATCGCGTCATCCAAGGCGAAGTGCATGACGAGAACGCCGGCGTGATGGGCGGCGTAGCCGGCCACGCCGGACTTTTTGCCAGCGCGCCCGATCTCGCCCGCTTCGCCCAAGCGATACTGGGTTGCCTTACCCGGCCCGGTGCGAAGACCATCTTTCTTCCCGAAACGCTGCGCGCATTCGCCCGGCCGCAGGCGGCAAAATCCGGCAGCCCGCGCGCCCTCGGCTTCGATCTGCCCACGGCGCCCTCGCAGTCCGGCCGCCACTTCTCGCCGGGTTCGCTCGGTCACCTGGGTTTCACCGGCACATCGCTGTGGCTCGATCCCGAGCGCGAACTCGCGATCGTTCTGCTCACGAACCGCACCTGGCCCGACCGCAGTTCGCAGGAGATCAAGCGCGTGCGTCCCGGCGTGCACGATGCCATCGTGGAAGCGTTAAGTTGGTAGCTCGAGCCTCGGAGCCGATCGTTTTCACTCCCAACTCAAAACTGACAACTTACAACTCGCAATTCCACTGCTACACTTCCTGCAATGTCTGATTCCGAGGACTTGCGCGACCTGACCACGGAAGACCAGAACCCCGCGTCGGCGGATCTGGACACCAAGTCCGCCTTGGAAATCGCGCACATCATCAATTTGGAAGATGCCAAGGTCGCCCGCGCGGTGGAGCGCGCGCTGCCGCAGATCGCGCGGGCGATTGACGCGGTCGGCGCAGCGATCGCCAATGGCGGCCGCCTGATCTATGTCGGCGCCGGCACCAGCGGGCGCATTGCCGCCCTCGACGCCGCCGAGTGCCCGCCCACCTTCGACACCAGTCCCGAGACGGTGCAGTTCATCATGGCCGGTGGCGTGGACGCCCTGTGGAACCCCTTCGAACCCGCCGAGGATTCCGCCGAATCCGGCCACCGCGAAATGGCCCGCCGCAAGCCCGGCCCGCAGGACGTCGTGGCCGGCATTGCCGCCAGCGGACGCACTCCCTTCACCCTCGCCGCCGTCGAATATGCCCGCAGTAAGGGCGCAACCACCATCGCTGTCACCTGCAATCACGACACGCCGCTGGGCCGCGCCGCCGAAATCGAGATCGTGGTCGAGGTCGGCCCGGAAGTGCTTGCCGGCTCCACCCGCATGAAGGCCGGCACGGCGCAGAAGATGATCTGCAACATGATCACCACCGGCGCCATGGCGCGCGCCGGCTACGTGTACGGCAACCTGATGGTCAACGTGCACCCGAAGAACGAAAAGCTGGTCGCGCGCGCCGTTAGCATCCTGGAAAGCGCGGCGCAGACCGATCACGAGCGCGCCGCCGCTGCCCTGAAGGAATCCGGCAACAGTGTGCCGGTGGCGCTCATCATGCTGAAGGCGGGCGTGAGCAAGGCTGATGCCCAGCGTCATCTCGAACTCGCCGGCGGCAATGTGCGCCGTGCCATCGAGTCCGCCCAGCCCCTGAGCGCGCGCAGGAGTTCCCGGAAGAGTTGAGTGCGCACCGATGAATGCGGAGATTCCATGAAGCGTCAACCTAAGCCCAAGCGCCTGGGCCCACCCAAATCGAGGCGGCGATCAGTGATTTCGCAATCGATCAGACGGATCACTAGGAGAAATCGCCACAGCGAAACTGATTGGGGAAATCCGGTCGGCAAAGAGCAGTGGTGAGCGCCGCTTTCGCAGCAAACTTCGATCTCCAAGTACAATGTCAGCCGGGTTTCGCGTCTGATTTCGGCTTTCGCGCGTTCATGGCAAACTGAATACCGACAACCCTCATGGACAAATTCGTCATTCGCGGCGGCAACCCCCTGCTCGGCACGGTGCGCATCAGCGGCGCCAAGAACGCCGCCCTGCCCGCCATGGCCGCCGCCCTGCTCACCGAAGAGCCGGTCGTGCTGGAAAACATTCCCCAGGTGCGCGACATCGAAACCACGCGCCGCCTGCTCGCCAGCATGGGTGCCGAGGTCGAACTCGGTTACGGCCGCGCGCAACATCGCACCACGATTGCCTGTGCCCGCCTGGAACATCCGGCGGCGCAGTACGAGCTGGTCAAGACCATGCGCGCCTCCACGCTGGTGCTGGGGCCGCTGGTGGCGCGCTGCGGCGTAGCCAAGGTTTCCCTTCCCGGCGGATGCGCGATCGGCGCGCGTCCTATTGATCTGCACATCAAGGGCCTGGAACGGCTGGGGGCGACCATCACCACCGAGCACGGTTACGTGGTCGCGCGCGCCGAGCGCCTCCAGGGCGGGCACGTTGTCTTCGACAGGATCACCGTCACCGGCACCGAAGACTTGCTCATGGCCGCCACGCTCGCCGAAGGCGAAACCCTGATGGAAAATTGCGCCCGCGAGCCCGAAGTCGCCGACCTGGCCGCGCTGCTCGTCAAGATGGGCGCACGCATTGAAGGCGCAGGCACCTCGACCCTGCGCGTCCGCGGCGTCGAAAAGCTCCACGGCGCGCGCCACCGCATCATTCCCGACCGCATCGAGGCCGGCACCTTCATCATTGCCGGCGCGCTCACCGGCGGCGACCTCAACGTCACCGCCTGCGAGCCCTCGCACCTCACCGCGCTGCTCCAGAAGCTGGAGGAGACCGGCGTCAAGGTGCGGCACGGCGGAGACTCGGTGCGCGTGATGAGCGAGGGCAGCTTCAAGCCCGCCGACGTCAACACCGAGGAGTATCCCGGCTTCGCCACCGACATGCAGGCGCAGTACATGGCGCTGGCCACGCAGGCCGAGGGCACTTCGATCATCACCGAAAATATTTTCGAGAACCGCTTCATGCACGCCCAGGAAATGCTGCGCATGGGCGCGAATATCAAGATTGAAGGACGCCGGGCGATCGTGCGCGGCCGCACGCCGCTCAGCGCCGCCGCCGTGCTCGCCTCCGACCTGCGCGCTTCTGCGTCGCTGGTGCTGGCGGCGCTGGTGGCCGACGGCGAGACCATCATCGACCGCGTCTATCACATTGATCGCGGCTACGAGCGCATTGAGGAGAAGCTGCGCGGCGTCGGCGGCCAGATCCGCCGCATCGGCGAAATGCTTCCCAAGCGCGCGACTGTTCCCGCCGCCCAGGGTTGAAGATTCGAAAGGCGCTTCGCGGCAGGGCCTTGCGCCTTGAGCCTTGCGCCTTGAGCCTGTAACCTTATCGCCGCATCCATGCGCAGGAAGTCTGTTTTCGCAGTGCTCGCGCTGTTGCTGCCGTGCGCGCTGGCGCACGCGCAGGGCGGTTACGTCGGCCCGCGCGCCTATGATCCGAACTCGCCCACGCACACCGTCAGCGGCAGCGTGGTCAACTCCGCCACCGGCGAGCCCATTCCGCGCGCGCTGGTACAGTTCATGGGGCCGCTGCAGCGTTCCGACCTGACCGACTCCCAAGGCAGCTTCCGCTTCGAAGGCGTTCCTGAAGGTCGCGCGATGCTCATGACCCGCAAGCCGGGATTCTTCAGCAGTGAAGAACTGTCCCGCGGCGGCGGCCGTCCGCGCGCGCCGGTGATGATCACCGGCGACGTGTCATCGCTGGTGCTGAAGCTCACGCCGGAAGGAATTGTCGCGGGCGCCATCACCGGCGACGACGGCGAGCCGCTCGAAGGCGTGCACCTGCGGCTGAAGCGCCAGGTCATCAACAATGGGCGCAAGCAGTGGGAGACGCGGGGGCAGGCAACCACCAACGACATCGGCGAGTTCCGCGCCGCCAACCTCATTCCTGGAACGTACTACATGGTGGCGCAGGCGCAGCGGCCTTCGACGCCACGCGCCGCCGCTGAACCGAACATCGGATATGCGCCGTCGTATTATCCGGGCGTGCCCGATCTTGCCTCGGCTTCCGCCATCGAGGTGGGCGGCGGGCAGACAGTCCAAATCGAGTTCCGCCTGCGCTCCCAGCCGGTGTACGAAGTTGCGGGATTTGTGACCGGTATTGCGCCTGAACAGCGCGGGGCAAACATCGAATTCGTCAACCGCTCCGGCGACCCGCTCGCGGCCAACGTGCGCTTCAATCCGGACGACGCGAGTTTCAGCGCCCGGCTTCCGGGGGGAACCTACACCGTGCGGGCGACATCGTTCAGCCGACAGGGCCCTCCTGCGAGAGCGTCCGCCACCATCACCGTCGCCGCCAACGTCAGCGGAATCCGGCTGCCTTTGCTGCCCGGCGCAATCATTCCGGTGGTAGTAAAGACCGAGTTCACCAATCAGCAGAGCTCGCCGAGTGTTGGGGGCGGAACCAGCACAGTTGGATCCAGCGGCAGACCGCCGCAATATGCGTCCGTTCAACTGACGGGACTGGATGGGGCGACCAGCGTCTATTCCACCTACGATGCGGCGGACAACAATGCTCCGCTTACCTTGCGCAATGTCGAGCCCGGACGCTACGCGGTGCAGATTTCTCCGCATGGGCCGTGGTACGTGCAATCCGCTGCGCACGGTCAGACCGATGTGCTGCGCGAGGACCTGGTGGTCGCGCAAGGCGATGCCAGTCCGATCGAAATCGTGCTGCGCGACGACGGCGGCTCGGTGGCGGGAACTGCCACCTCGGACAATGTTGCCGTGGCCGCGGTCCTGCTGCTCGTGCCCGAACGCCGCTCCACCGCGCCGCAGACGCAGTACGCATCCGAGCGCGGATTCACCATCAACAACCTCGCGCCTGCCGATTACCAGCTGTTCGCCTTCGACAGCGTGGATGGTCTGGAATACACCAATCGCGAAGCGCTCGAACCGTACGCGTCCCGGGCCGCGCGCGTCACGGTGAACAGCAGGGGCAACGCGACGGTCACGCTCACGCTCATCAAGCGAGGCGAGCCATGATGTTGCGCCGTAATCGTCCCAGATGGTGCCCCACATCTGCCTGCAGTCGGCAGATGTGGGTGTTTGCGTTGCTGCTCTTACTCACGGTCACGTCGGCAGCGCAGGAACGCAACGCTTCGCCCTCGGGCAGCGGAGGCCAGTTTCGAATCAGCGGAACCGCGGTCAACGCCATCAACGACCAGCCGCTCGGGGGCGCGTACGTCACCATTACCGCCGTTCAGGGCGCGGCGGCCCGCACCGTCATGACCGCTGCTGACGGCGCGTTCCGGTTCGACGGCGTGCGCGCCGGCAAGTATCAGCTTTCGGCCGAGCGCCGCGGCTTTGCCTCGCAGCAATACCAGCAGCACGAAAACTTCTCTACCGCGATTGCGGCCGGCCCTGCCCTGGATTCCGGCAACATCGTCTTCCGCATCGTGCCCGATGCGTCCTTTTCCGGGCGCATTGCCGACGAGCAGGGCGACGCGGTGGCCAATGCGCGCGTCATGCTCATCCGCGAGCAAGTAGCGGAAGGCCGCGCCATCAAGGCGCTTGTGGCGAATGTCGCCACCGACGATCAGGGCCGCTATCACTTTGGCCATCTCAAGCCGGGCGCGTATTACCTGGCAGTGTCGGCGCGGCCGTGGTACGCGCAGGCTCCGGGTCCGCGCGGGGGAATTGTTGCCGAGCGCGGCATCAACGTCCAAGACAACTCGGCGCTCGATGTCGCCTATCCGCTGACGTTTTATCCCGACGTGACCGATGCGGCGTCGGCGAGCGCGATCACGCTGCATGCGGGCGATCGCGCCTCGGCCGACATCATGCTGCGCGTGGTGCCGGCGCTCCACGTGCGGATCAATCATGCGACCAGCGAGGGAGATCGGCAGCAGTTCGCCAACGCGACGCTAGTACAAATGATCTTCGATGGCCTCGAAGTGCCCGTGCAAACCAGCACAAGCGGGATGGGCGGCAACGCCAACCTCGTCTCCGGAATTCCGCCGGGTCATTATCTGCTGCGCGTAACGCCCAACGGGCGCAGGTTCCCACGAATGCCGCAGCCGCCGAGTGAGGAATCGGGGCAGCCGGCGCGCGTGCGCGAGGTGGATTTGGTGTCAGATACGGAATTGGATGCGAGCGCGATGACGCCGACGGCGACGGTCAGCGGAACCGTAAAGCTGGCGAACGGGCAGGCGCCGGCGAAACCGTCGACCATCGTGCTGCGGCGGGGCGCGATGCGGCGCGCCTTCGACGCGCGCGCCAATGCGGGCGGCGAATTCGCGTTTCCGCAGGGATTTGCCACGGGCACTTACGAAGTGGTGATGAGCAGCGGCGATGACCTGTTCATCCGCAGCGTGACTGCAACCGGCGCGAAGATCGCAGGGCGCATGCTGCACATCAGCGGCTCGGATGCGGTGAAACTGTCGGTCGTGGTGAGCGCGGGAACGGGAAAGATCGAAGGCGTTGCTTTACGCGACGGCAAGCCGCAATCAGGCGTCATGATTTTGCTGGTGCCGCAAGATCCCGAAAACAATCTGCCGCTGTTTCGCCGCGATCAGAGCGACAGCGATGGCTCGTTCACGCTGTCGCCGGTCCTTCCCGGACGTTACACGCTGCTGGCGCTGGAAAATGGATGGGATTTGCAGTGGAGTGACGCCGCGGTGCTCAAGCCATTTCTGGCAAACGGCGATCCCATCGTGGTGGACACGAAGGGCAATCACAACCTGCGCGTGAAGGTGCAGTAGAGAATTTCGGAGTGATCATCACCTGGCAGCATTGCCTCTGGCCCACCAGGCCTGGGGATTCACCACCGAGGCACCGAGTTCACCGAGATGCACCGAGCACATGTTCTTTCTTTTTTGGTGATGATTTGCTCGGTGTTCTCGGTGTTCTCGGTGTCTCGGTGGTGACATCCCTCTCCCCAACTCAGTACGTCTTGTAAGGATCCTTGGTTTCGGATGCGTCCGGCTCGGTAATGGTCTTCCAGGTTTCCATCTGGTCGCGGGTGGCGCGCTCGGGCGATTCGGGAGGCCGCCCGCGGCGAACTGTTACCGTGGTTCCGCCACGGCAGGTGATCGCTCCAGTGACGCTGGGGTCCACGCTGGTGATCTGAACGTTGCCGGAGATGCAGATGAACTTGGTGAGGTCGGGGTCGGAGGCGTCCACGCCGAAGTCGGTGCCGATCACGCCGGCGACGGCGGTGGGCGTCCGCACCTCGAACCTGCCTCCGGCGCGCGTGATCTTGGCGACCTGGGCGCGCAGCTTGCCGAAGTTGAGTTCGACCGAGGTCTGACGCGAGGCGGGATCGTGCCGGACGACGCGAAGCTGCGACTTGACGCCGATGGAAAGCACCGACTGATCGAGCAGCTTGATGCGGACGCGGCCCTGGTCATCGGTGCGCAGCAGATCGTTTACCTGGACCTCGGCGCCGCGCGCGGCGGCGGAGGTGGACTTGCCGCGCTCGATTTTGACGTTGGGCAGCAGGGCGGAAACGCTGCCGGCGCGGGTGTCGGCTGCGCTCGGGATGGCAAGGAGCAGCAGGAGGAAAAAGGTGCGCATGGGGTCAGAAGTGTAGCGGGATTGGAGGATTTTGTAAGTTGGTAATTTCGTAAATTGGTGATTTGGTAATTTGCCGACCCCTCGCTCAGAGTGAGACCGTTGGCGACGTAAGTTCGCGTCCAAGAAAAAAGCGCGCTCGCGGTCGAGCGCGCTCCAGCCTTGCTGTTTCTCGCTTAAAGCCTAGCGACGTCCGCGATCGCCGCCACGGCCTCCGCCGAACCCGCCGCGACTGCCGCCGCCGCTATGGCCGCGTCCGCCACGGCCACCGCGTCCGCCTCGTCCTCCGCTACCGCCGCTGGGACGCCGGCCACCGGGGGCAGGGCCGCTGCCACCCTCAGGACGTGGGCCGCTGCCGGCACTGTGGGCCTCGGCGCGGTTGAAGTTGGGCTCGCCCTCTTGTTCGGGTTCGGGCTCTTCGGTAAATTCGCCGCCGCCTTCGAAGGTTACGGGAGCGCCAGCCGGGCTGCCTTCCAGGCTGGGCTCACCGCCGCCCATCTTGGCGCGCTGTTCCTTGAGAATTGCCTTGCGCGAGAGGCGAATGCGGTTGCCCTCCACGGAAAGCACTTTCACCAGCACCTGGTCGCCTTCCTTGAGTTCGTCGCGCACATCCTTGATGCGGTGCTCGGCGACCTCGCTGATGTGCAGCAGGCCGTCGGTGCCGGGAATGATTTCGACGAAGGCGCCAAAGTCGGCGAGCCGAACCACCGTGCCCAGGTAGGTCTTACCGACTTCGGCGGTGGCGGTGATGTCGCCGATCATCTGCAGCGCCTTCTTCGCCGACTCCTGGTCGTTGGAGGCGACGTTGACGCGCCCGCTGTCCTCGACGTCAATCTTGACGCCGGTGGCCTCGATAATGCCGCGGATCACCTTGCCGCCCGGCCCGATGAGGTCGCGGATTTTATCGGTCGGGATCTGCAGGGTGTAGAAGCGCGGCGCGTACTCGGAGACCGCGGCGCGCGGCTCGGGCAGCGCCTGGTTCATGTGCTCCAGGATGTGCAGGCGGCCGCGGTTGGCCTGCTGCAGGGCTTCCCGCATGATCTGCGGCGTGATTCCCATCACCTTGATGTCCATCTGCAGGGCGGTAATCCCCGTGCCGGTTCCGGCAACCTTGAAATCCATGTCGCCGTAGTGGTCCTCGGCGCCGGCGATGTCGGTAAGGATGGCGTACTCCTCACCTTCCTTAACCAGGCCCATGGCCACGCCTGCCACCGGGGACTTGAGCGGAACGCCGGCATCCATCAGCGCCAGGGAGGCGCCGCAGACCGTCGCCATGGAGGACGAACCGTTGGACTCCAGGATGTCGGAGACCACGCGCATGGCGTACGGCCAGTCGGTTACGTCAGGCAGGACGCCGGAAAGGGCGCGCTCGGCGAGGGCGCCGTGGCCGATCTCACGGCGTCCCGCGCCACGTAGAAATGCCACTTCACCCACCGAGAACGGCGGAAAGTTGTAGTGCAACATGAAGCGCTTCTTGGATTCGCCTTCGAACAGTTCCAGGCGCTGCATGTCGTCGGAAGTGCCCAGGGTGGTGGTGACCAGCGCCTGCGTCTCGCCGCGGGTGAAAATCGACGAACCGTGGGTGCGCGGCAGCACGCCGACTTCGATCCAGATGGGCCGCACCTGGTCGAAGGCGCGCCCGTCGGGACGGCGGTGCTGACCGATGACCTGCTCGCGGAAGATGCGCTCGCGCAGGATCTCGAAATTCGTGGAGAGCCGCTTGCGGGCGTCTTCGTCCTCTTCCGGAATGGCCTCCTTCAACTCGGTCTTGATGGCCTTGACCAGGCTGTGGCTCTCGGCCTTGGGGTGCTTCTCGGTGTCGAGGGCGTCGGAGAGCCTGGCGCCGATACTCTTGCGCAGCGCGGCAATGGCCGCTTCGTCCACCTGCGGCGCCTCGAACGGGCGCTTGGGCTTGCCGGCGCGCTGGGCAAGGTCGCTGATGGCGGCGGTGATCTTCTTGATCTCCTTGTGCGCGAACTCGATGGCATCCACGATCGTGTCTTCCTGCACCTGGCTGGCGCCGGCTTCGATCATGACGATGCCGTCGGCGGTCCCCACCACCATCAGGCGGAGCAGGCCGTCGCGCATTTCTTCGTAGGTCGGGTTGGTGATTAACTGGCCGTCTTTCAGGCCGACACGTACGGCGCCGACCGGGCCGGCGAACGGGATGTCGGAGAGCGTCAGCGCGGCCGAGGCGGCGTTGATGGCGGCGACGTCGGGATCGTTCTGGGTATCGGCCGAGAGGCAGAAGGCGATGATCTGCGTTTCGCTGCGGAAGCCCTCGGGGAACAGCGGCCGGATGGGACGGTCAATCTGGCGGCTGGTGAGAATTTCGCGCTCGCTGGGCCGGCCTTCGCGTTTGATGAACCCGCCGGGGATGCGCCCGCCGGCGTAGGTGTACTCGCGGTAATCCACGGTGAGGGGAAAGAAATCAATGCCCTCGCGCGGTTCCTGGTTGGCGGTGGCGGTGCCCAGGACAACGTTGTCGCTGGTGCGCACCACGACCGAGCCATGCGCCTGCTTGGCCAATTTGCCGGTTTCAAATGAGATGGTCTTGCCGCCGGTTAATTCAACGGTAACGGACTGTGTTTCTGGCTTCATTCCAATTCCTTCCAAGATGAGCGCACCGGAGGGGCCGTGGGCTGTGCGCGAGAGAAAGGCCGGCATAGGCGAACGCCCCCACGCCAGCGCGGTGAGGCGATGGTGTGGGCAAAAATGCCGGGAAGACGCAAACCTGCCGAGTCACAGACGGTGGTATCGGGGGCAAACGCTACTTGCGGATGCCAAGTTTCGAAATAACGTCTTTGTAGCGCTCGGTGTCGTATTTCTTGAGGTAGTCGAGCAAGCGACGCCGCTTGCTAACCAACATCAGAAGGCCGCGCCGGGACGCGTGGTCCTTTTTGTGCGTCTTGAAGTGCTCCGTCAACTGACCGATGCGCTCACTCAAGAGGGCGATCTGGACCTCGGGGCTGCCGGTATCGCTCACATGGGTGCGGTACTGGTCAATGACGGACTGCTTATGCTCTCGCGCTAACACGGAACTGGGTGCACTCCTGTAATTTTTCCGATCTAGTGTACGTCCAGCAGCGTACCATGCGCGGCGGAAGGCTGTAAAGCTGAGCAGCAGCGATCTTTAGCCCTGCGCGATGGGTTCCATCCAACCCTGCCGCAGGGCGGTAGAATCTCAACTTGCAAGGCGCCAGACCCGGCCACCAGCTCCGGCGCAGGCCGAATGACAACTCCAGTGCCATGGCCGGTGTTCATAGCATAAGGGGTTCCCAAGGAGTTCGCGTGTTCTGTCGGAATTGCGGTCATCAGAATCCGGAGCAATACGGGTTTTGCGGCATGTGCGGGAATAAGCTGGCTGTGGAGGCGCCACCCGATCTCGCCACAGCGGTGGACCCGGTAGATCCGCCGCACGAGCCGCCACCGCCGGAGCCGGCAGCCCCGGTGGCGGAACCGGCGCCGCGCAGTGACAAGTGGTGGGTGGATGAGGAGCCAAGCGAGACCACCAGCGGCGGCGGCGGGCTGTCGATCCTGGGGCTGAGTAGCACCGACTCAGGCAATGGAGGCAGGTATTCGTACCTGCCCGAAGAAGAACAGCCGTCGCGCACCAGGTTGTGGGTGTTCCTGGTGGCCGTGCTGGTGTTGGGCGGCGTGCTGTATGCGAAATGGCAGCCGATCCGGGATTACGTCCTGACCACGGCGCCCTCCCATTCGCGTCCGCAGCCGCCACCCGCGCAGGAGACGAAGAACGAGCGACCCTCCAGCTCCGCTACCTCCGCGCCGGCCACCACGCTTGCCGCCAGCGATGCAGCGTCGCAGCCGGCGCTCACCACCGAGAACAAACCGGAGCTCAGCCAGGCGGCGCAGCCCAGCCAGGAACTTCCTCACGCTGACCCGCAATCCTCCGCCGCGAGTAAGCCTGACGACAGCCCCAAACCCACTCCTGCGCGCGCCAGCTCGAAGCGTGCGGCCGAGCCGGCATCGAAGCCGGCGGCGCAGATGGCGCCCGCAGCGCCAGGCAATGCCGGTAGCGAGCTGGTGAGCAGCGGGGAAAGGTACCTGTACGCCCGCGGGGTGGCGCGGAACTGCAATCAGGCGGTCATCTACTTCAATGCCGCCGCGGCCATGCAGAACCCGCAGGCGTTCAGCCACCTGGGCGCGCTGTACGCCACCGGGGAGTGCGTGCCGATGGACCGGGCGGTGGCCTACGCGTGGTTCCGGCGGGCCTATGCCCGGGAGCCCGGCAACCGCTACTTTGAGCGGAACCTGACCATGCTGTGGCGGGAAATGACGCCGGCCGAGCGGCAACGGGCGACCGGCAGGCAGTAGCCCGGTTCTGCCTCTGCCCAGGGGCGCGTGGATGTGGGCCACCGCGGCGATCTCGCCTTGCAGCTCACCCTGAGGAGGCTCGCAGGTCACTTGGAGCTGTGATAGCCGCGCTCCGGCGCCGTCCGGCCCCGGTTTTTCCGGCCAGAATCGGCGAACACCGGGCCTGGATTGTGGCCGACATCACCCGCGAATGTGATTCCGCTCACTGCTTCGTTGCCCATTGAGCCACACAATAGCCGCGGCTGAGGTGCAGTGTAAGCCCGGTTTTTCCCGATTAGTTTCCTCCGCTTAATCAGGAGTGCCGCGATACGGCCTTTGTGAGCGTGAAAGGAGCTCTAATAATATGGCGCTGAAGGAAGTGCTTAGGCAGAAAATCGAGGAGTTCCGTCCCCGTACTACCAAGCTCATCAAGCAATTCGGCCATGTCGTTATCGACGAAGTTACCATCGAACAGACGATGGGAGGCGCGCGGGACATCCGCAGCCTGGTTACCGATATCTCCTACCTCGATCCGCAGGAAGGGATCCGGTTTCGCGGCAAAACCATTCCGGAGACGTTGGCGTTCCTTCCCAAAGCAAGAAATTCAAATTATCCGACCGTAGAAGCATTCTGGTACTTCCTGCTGACGGGCGAATCGCCGAACCAGTCGCAGCACCGTGAAGTTCTCGGCGAATGGAAGGTCCGGCAAATGGTTCCTTCCTACGTGTGGGACGTGATCCGCGCCCTGCCCCGCGACAGCCACCCCATGGTGATGCTCTCCACCGGCATCCTGGCCATGCAGAAGGACTCCAAGTTCGCGCATTTTTACGGGTCGGGCAATTTCAACAAGATGGCGGCATGGGAATACGTCTACGAAGATGCCTTTGATATCGTGGCCCGTATCCCCATCATCGCCGCGTTCATTTACAACCTGAAGTATCGCAGCGATTTCCAGGTAGCGATCAATCGCGACCTGGATGCGGGCGCAAATTTCGCGCACATGATCGGGCAGTGCGAAGAGTACAAGGATGTTGCCCGCATGTACTTCATCCTCCACTCCGACCACGAATCCGGCAACGTTTCCGCCCACGCCACCCATCTGGTGCACTCGTCCCTCTCCGATCCCTACTATGCCTATTCCGCCGGTCTCAACGGCCTTGCCGGCCCCCTGCACGGTCTCGCCAACCAGGAGGTTCTGGACTGGCTGCTGAAGTTCGAGAAGAAATACTGCCAAGATGCGGAGCCGACCAAGGAGTTGGTAACCCAGGCTCTGTGGGATACGCTCAAGGCCGGCCAGGTGATTCCGGGGTACGGCCACGCCGTTCTTCGCAAGACCGACCCGCGCTACATGTCGCAGCGCGAGTTCTGTCTGGCGACTCCGGGGCTGAAGGTTGATCCGCTGTTCAAACTGGTTTCCATGATCTTCGAAGTGGCGCCCGGCGTCTTGACGCAACACGGCAAGGCCAAGAATCCGTGGCCCAATGTGGATGCCCAGTCCGGCGTCATCCAGTGGTACTACGGGCTGCACGAATGGGACTTCTACACCGTCCTGTTCGGTGTCGGCCGCGCCCTCGGGTGCATGGCGAACATCACCTGGGACCGTGCTCTGGGAGCTCCTATCGAGCGTCCCAAGTCTGTCACCACTCCGATGCTGGAGCAGTGGGCTGCGGAAGGTGGCCGCAAGCTGGGAACGGCGGCGACGAAAGCGGCTCCTGGTGTCGCTGCCGCTGCCACTGCCGCTATTACCGGCGTTCGCTAGGCCTGGTAATAGTCGGAGCTTGACTAGTGATTTGTGATTTGGCGCGGACAGGTTCCGCGCCTTTTTTCTTGCACCAACGATTAGCGGGACAAAAATCGGCCCCGGCCAGAGCGCCGGGGCCTATAGTCTGCTGAAACTGAAACTGAAACTCGAAACTGCCGTTTAGTGGACTTCCAGTGCCTTCACCGAAGACTCGGATTCCTCCGCCGTGGCGGCTTCGCCGCACACGTGCGACTGACCGTACTCGAATCCTTTGTCGAACGCCTTCAAGTTCAGCTCCTTGAAAGCCGGGGGCACGGAGTCGGCAACGGCCTGGCGCATACACTCGGGCTTCACCAGGCTGGTGACGGCGGCGAAGAAGCCGACCATCACGATATTGAGCACCATTTTCTTCCCCAGCTCTTCCGCCAGCCGGGTGGCCGGGCAACTGAGCACCTTGGTGCCGGGAGGCAGATGGCTGACCCGCACCAGGTCCTGCTCAATGACCAGCGTGCCGCCCTCTTTCAATTCCGGCGCGAACTTGCCGTACGCCTCCTGCGACATGACCACCAGGATGTCCGGCTGGGTGACGTAGGGATACAGGATGGGCGAGTCGGACAGGATCACCTGCGCGCTGCAGGCGCCGCCGCGGGCTTCGGGCCCGAAGCTCTGCGTCATGGTGGCGTAGTCGCCTTCGAAGATCGAAGCCGCCTTGCCGACGACGATGGCGGCAAGGATCACGCCCTGCCCGCCAAACCCGGCGATGCGAATCTCGGTGAGTTGCATCAGTAGTCCTCCCCGCAGCAGCCGGCTGCGCACTCATCCACGTAGCGGTCGCCGAGCGACTCGACAAACTGCTCGCGCGCGGCGTTGATGTAATCGGGGCGGTCGCGGTCCACGAACTTGCCCACGATGATCTCGCCCGACTTGGTCAGGCCGATCTCGCTGGTGGAAGCGCCGTTCTTGATCTTGCTGTGTTCTTTGTAGAACTTCATGGCGTCCAATCCGTCGCCCATCCGGTTGCGGCGCTGGTAGAGCGTCGGGCAGGGCGAGAGGATCTCGATAAAGCAGAAGCCGGGCTTCTTGAAGACCTCGGCCATGGAGCGTGCGATCTGGCGAACGTGGAACGTCGTCCAGCGCGCGACATAGACCGCGCCCGCGGCCTCCACCAGGTGCGACAGGTTGAAGGTCGGATCGAAGGTGCCGTAGGGATGCGTCGAGGTGATGACGTGCCCCGGCGTGGTGGGCGCCGTCTGGCCGCCGGTCATGGCGTAAATCAGGTTGTTGACGCAGATCACCTTGATGTCCACGTTGCGCCGTGCCGCGTGAATCAGGTGATTGCCGCCGATGGCGGAGATGTCGCCGTCCCCGGAGTACACCACCACGTTCAGCTTCGGATTGGCCAGCTTCAGGCCGGTGGCAAACGGGATGGCGCGTCCATGCGTGGTGTGAAAAGAATCCAGCTTCACGTACCCGGCGACGCGGCCGGTGCAGCCGATGCCGGAGACGATGGCGAGATTTTTCAGGTCCACCTTGGAATCCAGCAGCGCCCGTGAAAAGCAGTTGACGGTGGTGCCGATGCCGCAGCCCGGGCACCAGATGGTCGGCAAGCGGTCGGTGCGCAGAAACGGCAGAACGGGATTGATCGGGATGGTGCTCATTGGTTCGCCTCCACGATGGCCTTCACGATGTCGTTGGGATCGTGCACGCCGCCGCCGGCGTGTGGGACGTGAATGGTTTTGGCGGCGCCGTGCGCCGCGCGTTCCACTTCGAGCACCATCTGTCCGAGGTTGAGCTCGGGAACGACGAACGCTTTCACCTTTTGCGCCAGGTCGCGAAACGTTTTTTCCGGGAACGGCCAGGCCACAATCAGTCGCAACTTCCCGACCTTCAGCCCTTGCCCGCGGGCGATCTCAATGGCCCGCTGCGCCACCCGCGAAGTGATGCCGTAGGAGACGACCACCACGTCGGCGTCGTCGAGGTTGGCAGCCTCGTAGAGGACCAGGTCCTTGGCGTTGTCGATCTTCGCCCGCAGGCGCTTGACGAGTTTGTCCTGAACGGGGACGGTCATGTTGGGATAGCCGCGCTCGTCGTGCGTCAGGCCGGTGATATGGAAGCTGTAGCCTTCGCCGGCGTGCGCCATCTCGGGGACTAGCGAGCCGTCGCCGTTGCACTCGTAGGGCTTGTAATCGGCGGGCGATTTCTTGGTGTGCTTGCGCGGCGTGACCTCGAGCTGGTCGGCGGGAGGAATGACCACCTTCTCGGTCATGTGGCCGACACATTCGTCCATCATCACCATCACGGGCACGCGGTATTCCTCGGAAAAATTGAAAGCCTTGATGGTCAGGTCGAAGCATTCCTGCGGCGAATTCGGGCAGATGGCGATAATGCCGTAGTCGCCGTGCGAACCCCAGCGCGCCTGCATCATGTCGGCTTGCGCCGGCAGCGTGGGCAGGCCGGTGGAGGGGCCGCCGCGCTGCACGTTGACGAACACACACGGCGTCTCGGTCATGGCCGCGTACCCGATGTGCTCCATCATCAGCGAGAAGCCGGGGCCGCTGGTGACGGTGAACGCCTTGGCGCCGCCCCAGACCGCGCCCTGCAGGCAGATGGAAGCCGCCAGTTCGTCTTCCATCTGGATGAACGTCCCGCCCACCGTCGGAATGCGCAGGGCGAAGCGCTCGACGACTTCGGTGGACGGCGTGATCGGATACCCGGCGGCGAAACGCGCGCCGGCGGAAAGACAGCCTTCACAGCAGGCGTGGTCGCCATCGAGGAAATGCGTGCCGGTTAGAACCCCGGCGGGATCAGCGTGCATCGCTGGCCTCCTTCTCCGTCGCGCTTGCCGGTTCGGCCGCGCTGAGGCGATACCCGAAAATGGCGAAGTCGGGACAGTACATGCCGCACAGGTCGCAGCCGCTGCACTTTTCCGGCGCGACCATTTGCGGCGGGTGGTATCCCTTGGAATTGAATGCCGAGGAGAGCGCCAGGACTTTCGTGGGACAAAACTCGACGCAGAAGCCGCACGCCTTGCACCGCTCGACGTGAATGGAAACGCTGCCTTTGGCCATCCGATCCTCTCTCACCGGGGGCTGTGGCCGGTATCACGAAACCACGTGATCTGTTTTTCCGTGCCGGACGCCCGCGGGTGGAAGGCCGGCGGGACTATCGGCCAGAGAACCCCTGAAAATGCGGTCAAGTCAAACGGTGTGCGATGGCACATCCTCAACCAGTGACGATTGTGCATGTTGCATGATGCAGGCGTGTATGACGCGGGTCACAAGTTCATGTGAGGAAAGACACATCGGGCGCCGAATGGTCAGACCAATTTGTCCGCCGCGCAACCCCGCTTTGTATAGAATCGAGCGCTACGCGAGGTGAGTCATGGCGTACGCAAACATCCGCTTCGAAAACGACGGGCCGCTGGGAATCCTGACCCTGAACCGGCCCAACCGGCGCAACGCGCTCTCGCTCGAAATGATGCTGGAGGTGATCGAGTGCCTGAACCAGGTCGGCGCCGACAGCGCCGTGCGCGCGCTGATCCTGGCGGCCGAGGGCAAGGTGTTTTCCTCGGGCCATGACCTGAGCGAAATGGTGGGCCGGAACATCAACGACTACCGGCGCATCTTCGATGTTTGCGCGGAGATGATGATGAAGATCCAGTCCATCCCGCAGCCGGTCGTCGCCGAGGTGCAAGGCATGGCGACCGCGGCCGGATGCCAGTTGGTCGCCACCTGCGACCTGGCCATCGCGGTGGAGGAGGCGACCTTCGCAACCCCGGGTGTGAAAATCGGATTGTTCTGCACCACCCCGATGGTGGCGCTGAGCCGCGCCGTCGGGCGCAAGCGCGCGCTGCAGATGCTGATGACGGGCGATCCGGTGAACTCGCAAACCGCCGCCGAGTGGGGCTTGATCAATGCCGTGGCGCCGGCAGCGGAGCTGCGCTCGCGCACCAGGGAGTTGGCGCTGAAAATCGCCGGCGCCAGCCCGCTGACGCTCGCCATCGGCAAGCAGGCCTACTACACGCAAATCGATCTCGACCAGCCCAAGGCGTACGCCTACGCCAAAGAAATCATGAGCATGAACTCCATGGCAGCCGACGCGCAGGAAGGCATCTCGGCGTTTCTGGGAAAACGGGCGGCCTGCTGGGCGGGAAAATAGTTCCGAGTTGAGTTCTGAGTTGCGAGCGTTGCGACATGGTGGAAGCGCAGTGGTCCAAACGCACGCATAATCCAGCCGCGGAGCGGTGGTATTCGTTAGCCCAGCGCGGCAGCGCTGGGAAAAGTGGAACAGAATTATCGAGCGCCAGCGGCGCGGTATAGTTCTCACACAGACTCTCCAGCCCCGGTAATCACAACTCATAACTCAGAATTCCCGCAGCGCGCTCGTCAGGCGGTTCAGGCCCTCGCGCGTCATTTCCGTATCACCCCCGACGCCAATCCGGAAGTGTTGCGGCGCGCCGAAAAACTTTCCCGGAACCACCGTCGCCTCGTACTTGTCGCGCAGAACCGTGAACAGTTTCTCGACTGAGCCCTGGCGAAGCCGGGGAAAACCGACCGTCCCGAACTCCGCGCGCACGATTTCGAGATCGGCGCAGGCATCGAAAAAGCGGTTGAGCAGCGCGCGATTTTTTTCCAGCAGCCCTTTTGCGCGCGCGGCGATCTTTCCCAGGTTGTCGAGCGCGATCACGCTCAGCAGCTCCGCGGCATGAACCGGTGTGGCCGCGTACAGATCGTTGATCCGCCAGAGACGCTCCGCCAAGGCCGGCTCGGCGAGAATCCATCCGCAACGCAAGCCGCTCAAGCCGTATGCCTTGGTCAAACTGCTCGTGACCACAAATGTTTTCGGGTCGAGGTGGAAGGAAGACGCCGGCGTGCGCTCGGACGCCATGTCCAGGTAAACCTCATCCACCAGCACGCGCGCGCCGGCGCTGCGCGCGATGTTGCCGATCTGTCGCAGGGTTTCCTCGCCGGCCAGCACTCCGGATGGATTGTGCAGGTTGGTGATGATGATGAGGCGAGTGCGCGGCGTGAGGCGGCGCTCGATTTCGCGCGGATCGAGACGGAAGCCGTCTTCCGGGCGGCGCTCGAAATGCCCGACCTCGAGGCCGAGGAAGCGCGCCGTGGTGTCGAGCAACTCATAGCCGGGCGTTTCGGCCAGGACGTGATCGCCGGTTTCCGTGGTCCCGGCGATGGCGACGTTGTTCGCCAGCGACGTGCCCCCGTTGACATACACCACGCACTCGGGCGTGACCTTGTTCTTCGCCGCCAGGCGCTCGATGAGCGGCTCGTATCCGTACCCGTCGTGGCCATTGATCTCCAGCCGGTCGATGGTGACCGGCAATTCGGACAGCGGGTAACTCATGATCCCGCTGGTCGCCAGGTTAAAGCGCGACGAGGAGCGCAGCTTGGCGAATTCCATGTAGGGCGAACATATCGTGGTGCGATTCATTTTGCTGCCGCTCTTCCCTTCCGCCGTCCGCTCCAGAAAAAGTACACCGGCACGCCTGCCGCCAGGATCGCCATGCCGACCAGGCTGTTGGCGGGATAACGGTAAATCGTGTTCGCTACCACCATCCAGCACGCGGCGACAAACAGTGCGGTGGTCGCGGGATGTCCGGGCACGCGGTATCCCGCATGGGTGCGGTCGCGCCGGCGCAGGACAAAGATGCAGGTCGCGGTCAGGCCGAAAAATATGAAATCCATGGCGACCACGTAGTTCAGGATCTGCTCGTAGCGCCCGGATGCGGCGATCACCATGGTCCACACGCTTTGCAGGATGATGGCCACCACCGGCACGCGGGTGCGCGGATGGATGCGGGCCACGGCGCGGAAGAACAGCCCGTCGCCGGCCATGGCAAAGTACACGCGCGGCGCGGTGAGGATTGACTGGCTGAGAAAGCCCAGCGTGGAGATCGCGATCCCCACCGCAATCAGCCGGACTCCGGTTTGCCCGAGCGCGATGCGCATCACCGCCGACGCCGGAGTATGCGTTTCGGCCAAGCTGGCGGCGCCGAGCGCGCGCACGCAGACCCAGCTCACGCCGACATAGAGCGCGATCACGCCGCAGACTCCGATCAGCAGCGCGCGCGGCAGGTTGCGCCGCGGGTCCTTGATTTCGCCGCCGATAAAGTTTGCGGTCTGCCATCCACCGTAGGCGAACAGCACCGGGACCATGGCGGCGCCGAACATCGAGAGTAGATGGAACGACGGCCGCTCGCCCACCATCGGATGCAGCGCAAACTGCGACGGCCGGCCCAGCAGGAATGCGCCACAGAAAACCAGCGCCGCGATGGCGGCGATCTTCAACACCATCAGACCGCTCTGCACCGCGCTTCCCTGCTTCACGCCGAGGCAGTTGATCACCGTCAGCACGGCAAGCGCCACCGCGGCCAGCAGCCACTCCGAAGCTTGCGTCCCGGCGAGGTCGAGGAAATAACGCGCGAAGGTGATCGAAACCGCCGCCATGCCTCCGGTCTGAATCACCAGCAACAGCACCCAGCCATACAGAAATGCTACCGCCGGGTGGTAGGACTCGCGCAGATAGGCGTACTGGCCGCCGACGTCGGGCATGCGCGCGGCCAGTTCGGCATAGACGAATGCGCCGGCGAGCGCGATCAGCCCGCCGACCACCCACGCGCCCAGGATCAGCATGGGTGTGTGCACCTGCTGCGCGACGACGTAAGGATTGATAAAAATGCCGGCGCCGACGATCCCGCCCATCACGATCATGGAGGCGTCGAACAGCCCCAGCCTGCGGGCCAGCGTGGCTGGCGTCGGCTGGGCAGCGGGCGGTTTGGGCGCGGAACTCAAGAGGGTTGTCGGTTATCGGTTTTCGGTTTGCGGTTGTTGGTATTCGCGTACACAGCTGGGCCAAGTGCGTCCGGAGAATCGGTGCGGGCGTCCTAATACCACGTCAAAACAAAAGTCCAAACACCGAGAACCGACCACCGACAACCGAGAATCGCTTGCCGAGTTTACCTCGCCCGCACCGCAAGAGTATCGTTTCAGCCATAAAATGGAGGTGTCCCATGGCGACCGTCGTCGCCACGGCCACGCTCTTCATCACAAGTAAATGGACGTGCGACGCATGATGTTCCGCGACCGATACGACGCGGGTGAAACCTTGGCGGAGCGCCTGCGCGAGTTTGCCGGACGGCCGGACGTGGTCGTGCTGGCGCTGCCGCGCGGAGGCGTACCCGTCGGCTACGTGGTGGCGCATGAATTGGGCGTCCCCCTGGACGTGTTCGTGGTGCGCAAACTGGGCACGCCCGGGCAGCCCGAGCTGGCCATGGGCGCGATCGCCTCCGGCGGAGTGCGCGTGCTCAACCGCGACGTGGTGGATTCGTTCGCCATTCCCGACTGGGCCATCGAGCAGGCGACGCGCCAGGAAGAAGAGGAGCTGCAACGGCGCGAGCTCCAGTACCGCGGCAACCGTTCCCCGCTGGACGTGCGCGGCAAAACGGTGATCCTGGTGGACGACGGGCTGGCCACCGGTTCCACCATGCGCGCGGCCTCGGCGGCACTGCGCAAGGCAGGCGCGGCAGGCATCGTGGTGGCGGTCCCGGTGGCCTCGCGCGCCACCTGCGATCAGCTTCGCGAGGAAGGCAACGACGTGGTCTGCGCCACCACTCCGGAACCGTTTTTCGCCGTCGGCCAGTGGTACAAGGATTTCGCCCAGACCACGGATGAAGAAGTGCGCGACCTGCTGGATCGCGCGGTGGTCAGCGGCGGCAGCCAATAACTTGGGGGGGAGCCATGGAGCAGGTCGAGCAAGTCCGAATTCCGGTCGCCGCAGTCACCCTGGACGGTGACTTGATGGTGCCGCCCCATGCGCGCGGTATTGTACTGTTCGCGCATGGCAGCGGCAGCAGCCGCCACAGCCCGCGCAACCGCTTTGTCGCCGAAGTCCTGCGCCAGGCCGGCCTTGGTACCCTGCTCATGGATTTGCTCACGCCGCCGGAAGAAGCGGTGGACAACTTCACCTCGGAACTGCGCTTCAACATCCCCCTGCTGGCGCAGCGGCTCGGGGTCGCCACCGAGTGGCTGCACCGGCGGGAGGACATGTCGGGCTTCGACCTCGGCTACTTTGGCGCGAGCACCGGCGCAGCCGCCGCGCTGATCGCGGCTGGCGATCTTCCCGGCCTGATCCGCGCCGTGGTCTCGCGCGGCGGACGTCCCGACCTGGCCGGCGATGCATTGTCACGCGTGCAGGCGCCGGCACTGTTGATTGTCGGCGGCAACGATGGGCCGGTAATCCAAATGAATCGCGATGCCTTCGAGCAACTCGGGGCTGAAAAAAAGCTGGAGATCATCCCCGGAGCGACGCATTTGTTCGAAGAACCCGGCGCGCTGGAAGAAGTGGCGAAGCTGGCGCGGGCATGGTTTGCGCGTTACCTCGGCGCCCGGCGCGACACTCGCGTGGCGTAATCTGGCTTCGTAGTTTCAGTTTCAGTTTCAGTTTCTGCCCTGAAACTGGCAACTGGAAACCAACTGAAACTGAAACTCGAAACTGAAACTCTTTGTTGCAAGGAGACAACCATGAAAGCGATTCGCGTGCGGGAGTTCGGCGCTCCCGAAGTCCTGCGCATGGAGGAAGTGCCCGACCCGCGTCCCAAACGCGGCGAAGTCCTGGTGCGCATTCGCGCCGTCGGCGTCAACCCAGTGGACACCTACATCCGCAGCGGCCAGTACGCCATCAATCCGCCGTTGCCCTACACGCCTGGATCGGACGCTGGCGGCGACGTGGAAGCGGTGGGCGAGGGCGTTTCCAGTTTCCGTCCCGGCGATCGCGTGTACATCTACCGCTCGGTGAGCGGCGCCTACGCGGAAAAGGCGCTGTGCACGGAGGCGCAGGTGCATCCGCTTCCGAAAAACGTTTCCTACGCGCAGGGAGCCGCGATCGGGGTGCCGTACACGACCGCGTATCGCGCGCTGTTTCACAAGGTGCAGGCGCGGCCCGGCGAGACGCTGCTGGTACACGGCGCCAGCGGCGGTGTGGGAGTTGCCGCGGTGCAGTTGGCACGCGCCGCCGGTATGAACATCACCGGCACCGCCGGCACCGGCAAAGGCAAAGAGCTGGTCGCGCGCGAGGGCGCGCACCACGTGGTGGACCACAACGCTCCCGATGCGCAGGAGCAGCTGATGAAGTCGACCGGCGGGCGCGGATTTGACGTGATCCTGGAGATGCTCGCCAACAAGAACCTGGCGAAGGATCTGGCCATGCTGACGAAGTTCGGACGGGTGGCGGTGGTCGGCAGCCGGGGCGCGGTCGAGATCAACCCGCGCGATATCATGGGCCGCGACGGCGCCATTATCGGCATGACATCGTTCAACATTTCCGACCCCGACCTTGCCGCCATTCACGCCGCGCTGGTCGCCGGCCTGGAGAATGGCACGTTGCGTCCGGTGATCGGGCAGGAGTTGCCGTTGCAGGATGCTGCGCGCGCGCATCAGGCGGTCATGGAAGCGGGCGCGTACGGAAAAATCGTGCTCGTACCCTAATCTCTCATCCGCGAGGACTGCGTCATGTACTGCAACGCTTGCGGCAAGTCCATTCCCGACGACGCGCGCCTGTGCCCGTATTGCGCCCAAGCGGTGGCCGGCGCGGCGGCGGTCGCCCATCAGTTAATCCGGCCGCGGCAGGGCCGGGTGATTGCCGGCGTCTGTGCCGGAGTGGCACGGCACTTTGGCTGGAGCATCACGGCGCTGCGCCTGGTCTGGCTGCTACTCTTCCTCTTCGCCGGCGCCGGCGGCCTGCTCTACATCATCCTTTGGATCGTCATTCCCAACGAGTGAGCGGCACGGACGGATAACATATCGTTGCACGATGTAGTTAAACGTGCAAAAACGGGAATCATGCGCGTTTTGGGAGCCGGCGCAATTCCTGGCGCACTTTCTTGCGCAACCCGCGCCCGCACAGGCCGCATCATGGTAATTGCAGTGCGGAAAGCCCTCCCCCAGCCCCGACCCGAACGCGGCGGGATCTACCGCGATCTCGACGGGCAGCTTGTCCTGCTCGTGAACGTGAAGAAGGGTTTGTGCACCTGGGTTCCTGTTGCGCAAGGCGAAACCGCCCGGCAAGTCACGCACCGCGATAATTTCGTGCGCCGCTTCACCCCGCTGAAGAAGTCCAGCCTCAAGAAGGCCGCCTGAAAGTTTCAGTTTCAAGTTTCAGTTTCAGCCACATCGTCTGAAACTTGAAACTGAAACTGAAACTCGAAACTTCTTACTTCTGACTTGGCTTATCTCCGGTTGTCCGTCACCGGCTCGGGATGGATCAGCACCCGGAACAGTTCCGGGGCCTCCTGCTTTAGCCGGATTTCCAGTTCCGTCTGGATGTCGTGCACGCGCGACAGCGGCAGCGTGTCCGGCAGCGTGCAATGGCACGACAGGTAGAGCTTGTCGCGCACGCGTTTGACCGTGATCTCGTGAATGTCCACCACCTCCGCGACGTGGCGGGAAATCTTGCGCACTGCTTGTTCCAGGCGCCGGTCGCGCGCAATCTCGCTGCCGGCCTCGATCGTCGCCGGTTCGCTCTCGATGTGCGTCAGGATGGAGGAAATCTCCGGCACCTCGCGGCGGATCTCCGTTTCCAGCACCGTCACCTGATCGTGCGCCTCCTTCAGGCTGAGGCGCTCATCCAGTTCCAGGTGCTGCTCCACGTGCAATCGCCCGGCCAGGTCCTGCACGCTGATGTCGTGGACATTGAAATTTGCGCGGGCGGCCACGGCGCGAATGCGCTCGAAGATGTTCTCTTCTCCCCGCGCCCGCGGCACCGAGTGCACCACCACGTCGGCATCGGGCAGGACCCGGTGCACCGCCTCCGTCACCCGCTGCCCGAGCTGTTCCGATTTCTGGAAGGTGACGTTGCGGTGCATGCCGATGTCCAGGTCCGCGAAATAGCGGTTCCCGGCCCGCCGGATGCGCGCCCGGTCCACTTCCAGCACGCCTTCCACGCCCGAGACCGCGCCGATGATCTGCCCCCGCACGCCCGCCGGCGCCGCATCCAGCAGCGCGTCAATCGTCTGCCGCGCCAGCCGCCAGCTCACGTACACCACCACGCCGGCCACCATCAGCGCCGCGATCGGGTCGGCGCTTTGCAGCCACGGCACGTTCCAGCGTTCGCCCGCCATCACCAGCGTCAGGCCGGCAATCACCACCGTGCTCGACCATACGTCGGTGCTGAAGTGCAGCGCGTCGGCATGCAGCGCCTGGCTGTCCCACTTGTCGGCAATCTTCTTCAGCCGCCGCGACCGCCACACGTCTACCACGATGGAGATGAACATCACCAGGAAGGCCGCAACGCTCGGCTTGATGTGCACGTGGTGGTAGAACAGCCGCTTGGTCGCCTCGTACACGATCCAGACGCAGGTCAGCAGCAGCAGCCCGGTCTCGATAAACGCGGAAAAATTCTCGATTTTGCCGTGGCCGTACTGATGTTCGGCGTCGGCGGGCTTGTCGGAAACCCGCACCGACATCAGCGTGATCACCGCCGCCACCAGATCCAGTCCGGAGTGCGCCGCTTCCGACAAAATGCCCAGCGAGCCGGTGCTGATGCCGACGATGGTCTTCAGCCCCGTGATCCCGATCGCCGCATAGACGGAGTTCTGCGCCACCGCGCGCTTTTCCCCGCGCATCGCCTCCATGGTCAGCGTGGCCGGCGCATCCCCCATCCCGGGATTATCTCATTCCGGGTCCCGGAGGGTCGCGAGATGCGGGCAAATGCTTTCGAGTTGTTGCCGCCTCCGCCGCAACCTGGACCGCAACTCGCAACTCGCGACTCGGGACTTCCCCTCGTGTTACGATTCACGCTTTGGAGCCAGCCGAATGTACCGACTGTTCGCCGTAGTTCTGTTGTCCGCCCTCGCTTTCTCCCAGGCCGCGCCGCCCGCGAAAAGCGCCCCGGCAGCCACGCCGCAAACAGCCCAACCGGCAACTCCGGTCAAGCCCGCCGAAAAGGCGGAGCTTCCGCCCACCGCGGCGGTCATCACCATTGAGGGCATCTGCCCTGGCAAGGTCCCGGCCACGCCCTCGGCCGAGTGCAAGACCGTGATCACCCGTGCCGAGTTTGAAAAGCTGGTGGACGCGTTCGATCCCCAGATGCCCAGCGCGCGCCGCCGGCAACTCGCCGACGCCTACTCCCGCATGCTGGTCATGAGCGACGTGGCCGAACAGCGCGGCATCCAGAACACGCCCGAGGCGCAGCAGATCCTTCACTTCACCCACATGCAGGCGCTGATGCAACTGCTGGGCCGGGAAATCCAGAAGGAAGCCGCCAAGGTCCCGCCCGCCGATACCGAGAAGTACTACAACGAGCATGCGGCGCAGTACGAGCAGGGCAGTTTCCAGCGCATCTTCATTCCCAAGATGCCGGCCAGCGGAGAAAAGCCCCCCGACGAGAAGACGCTGGAAGCCGAGGGCCAGAAGATCCGCGCTGCCGCCGCCGCGGGTGGCGATTTTGAGAAGCTGCAGCAGCAGGCCTTTGACGATCTTGGCCTCAAGACCCCGCCGCCTCCCACCGCCACCGGAACGCAACGGCGTGAGAGCCTCCCGCCCAGCCAGGCCAAGGTCTTCGATCTTCAGCCGGGACAGACTTCGGATGTGATGAACGAACCCGGCGGGCTGTACATTTTCAAGCTCGACTCGAAGAAGAAACTCACGCTCGACGAGGCCACCCCGGAAATCAATCACGTGCTCGAACAGCAGCGGATGAAGGACGCCGTGGACAAGCTGACCAACAGCGTCAAGCCGGAGCTCAACCAGGAGTATTTCGGAGCGCCGGCGGGCCCCGGCGCCATGCCCGCGGGACCTCCGGGTGCGGGTGCCCCGGCGCGTCGCCTGCCGGCAACGCCGCCGCCGCCGAAACCGCGCAGCCCATAAGGCCGACTATGCCCGACAACTCTTTCGACATCGTCAGCAAGATTGACCTGCAAGAGGTCTCCAACGCCATTCAGCAGGCGATGAAGGAGATCCATACCCGCTTCGATTTGAAGGATTCCAAGTCGAGCATCGCGCTGGAGGGCAAGGACGCCATCATTCTCTCCTCGGCCGATGACTACAAGCTCAAGGCGGTCAACGACGTGTTCCAGCAGAAGCTGGTCAAGCGCGGCGTGCCGCTGAAAGGGCTCACCTACGGCAAGGTCGAGCCCGCCGCCGGCGCCACCGTGCGCCAGCGCATCACTATGCAGCAGGGCATCCCGATCGAGAAAGCGCGCGAGATCGTCAAGAAAATCAAAGACTCCAAGAAGAAGGTCCAGGCATCCATTCAAGGCGACCTGGTGCGCGTCAGTAGCCGCGATCGCGACGCCCTGCAGGAGGTGATCGCTCTCTTGCGCAACTCCGATTTCGGCATTGATATGCAATTCACGAATTACCGGACTATCTGATTGAAGAAGTTTTCTCAAGTGGTGTCATCCCGAGCGCAGCGAGGGACCTGATGTTGAAGTCGCCGAAATGTAAACGGGTCTTCGCCATCGACCATCGGCCATCGACCATCGACTGATGTCCACCACCGCTACCAACGCGCGCGAAGTTTTCGAGCTCCTGCGCGACGATCTCGCCGCCATCGAGCGCGAGTTCGGCCGCGACACGGTCTCCAGCGTCCGCGTCATCACCGAGATCGGCGAGTACCTGCGCGCCGGCGGCGGCAAGCGCATCCGGCCCGCCCTGCTCCTGCTTTCTTCCAAGCTGTTCGGCGACGGCCAGAGGGGCGCCATCCAACTGGGCGCAGTGGTCGAAATCATCCACACCGCGACGCTCGTCCACGACGACATCATTGACGAAGCCCAGACCCGCCGCGGCCGCGCCGCTGCCAACACCCAGTGGGGCAATTCCAAATGCGTGCTTGCCGGCGACTGGCTCTACATGCAGGCCTTCAAGGTCGCCGTCCAGCAGCGCAACTTCCGTCTGCTCGATGTGCTGACTGATCTCACCCAGATGATGGTGGAAGGCGAGCTGCTGCAGATGGAGAAGCTCGGCCGCCTTATCTCGCTCGACGAGCATTTCGACCTCATCTACCGCAAGACGGCGTGCTTGTTCTCCACCTGCATGCGCCTCGGCGCCATTCTCGGCGGCGCCACTTCCGAGCAGGAAGACAAGCTCGCGCTCTACGGACGCTCCACCGGCATGGCGTTTCAGATCGTGGATGACGTCCTCGACCATACCGCCTCGGAAGATATCCTCGGCAAGCCGGTCGGCAGCGATCTCCGTGAAGGCAAGGTGACCATGGCGGTCATCCACGCTCTCCAGCGCTGCACCCCCGAGGAACGCGAAAAGATTCAGACCGTCATGGACGAGCGCGCTTTTGGCAGCGTCTCCCACCCCCAGATTCTCGACATTCTCAACCGCTACGGCTCGCTCGACGCCGCCCTCGCCCGCGCCTCGCAGTTCGCCGAAGACGCCCGCCGCGCCCTCGGCAACTTCCCCGACTCGGAAATCAAGCGCGCCCTGCTCTGGGTTCCCGACTTCGTCGTCGCCCGCGAAAAATGACGGCGTTTGCGCGGCGACCAAAGCTGTTTCACTCCGCCGGACTAGCCAGGAGACCTCCCCAGGTTGACACTGCGCTCTCCGCTTCGCATAATCGGGTGTCAGGCGTTGGAGTTCGCCTCATAACCGCCCCTGCTGGGCAGATGACTCCTACAAGGCTTGTCTTGCCGGGAGTCGGCTGCGCCAGCGTCTCCCGCAAGCACAATGGCCCGCAATCTTGTCGGGAGGCCCATGTCAGCCGAACTCGCCACTCTCAATCCGCACCATCAGCGCCGGCTGCGAGCTACCTTTCAGTACATTGATAACCTGCTATCGGCCATCGACGCCATGCTGACTCCTCGCGACTCCGGCGCTCTGTTTCCGCGCTACGCGGTTGACTTCGCGCCCTCGCAACGCGTCCTTCTGCAGAGCGGGATCGCGCAAATTCGCGCCCGGCTAACCCAAGCCTTGGCGGACAACAACATTGCCGTCGAGCCGCCCTCGATCTCGGCTGTCCAGGCCATCCGCAGCGCTCTCAACTTCATTGACATCGCGGTCACCGAGCTGCGCCCCCGCTATATGCGCGGCTACGGCGCCGTTCCCCCGGAAGCCGCCGCCCAACTCGACCGCACTGTCGACCAACTGGAACAGCTCGTCCACCAGGTTGATGCGCTCCTGTCCCGTGGTCAGGATTTCTCGGACTCGCCCGCCGATACGCCATGACTGAAAGCGCTGATCAGATCGTCCGCGAGACCGTCGGCAGCGACATCACCACGGCGCTGGCCCGCCTGTCCGCCATCGCTGCCGAATTGGGAGCCGACCGCGCCTCCTCCGAGGCACGCGATTTGGCCGCCCGCGTCGCCGAGGGCCGCTTCTACGTTGCCTGCGTCGGCCAATTCAAGCGCGGCAAGTCCACTCTGCTGAACGCGCTCGTTGGTCAATCCATCTTGCCCGCCGGGATTATCCCCGTTACTGCCGTGCCCACCATCGTTCGTTTCGGGGAGCGCCCCGCAGCCCGCTTCCGCACGCGCGATGGCACATGGCACGCCACCGATATCGCCGATCTCGCGCAATTCGTTTCCGAAGCGCTGAATCCGGGTAATGCGAAAGGCATCGAGGGCGTCGAGGCTTTCGTGCCCAGCGCACTTCTGGCCGGCGGAATGTGCCTGGTGGATACGCCCGGCTTAGGTTCCGTGTTCTCCGCCAACACCGAAGCCACGCACGCCTTTGTTCCTCACGTGGATGCTGCCATTGTCGTGCTCGGCGCCGATCCTCCCATTTCCGGCGACGAAGCCAGCCTGGTCGAAACGGTTTCCCGGCATGTCTGCGACCTGCTCATCGTCATCAACAAGGCCGATCGCGTCTCCGACGCCGAAGTCGCCGCCTCCGCCGATTTTGCCAGAGAAAATCTCGCCACCCGCCTTGGTCGCCCGAGCGGCCCGATGTACATCCTGAGCGCTGCCGAGCGCCTCGCGCGCACCGGCCCCGACCGCGATTGGCCGGCATTCGTGCGCGCCCTGGAAGAGCTGGCATACAGCTCCGGCGCGGAGCTGGTTTCCAGCGCGGGTCTGCGCGGCCTCCAGCGCATCGTTGAGCAGGTCCTCGCCGCCATCGCGGAAGAACGCGGCGCCCTCTTGCGTCCGCTCCAGGAATCGGAGTGCCGTCTGGCTGCCATGGATCAAACGGTCGCCGAAGCCGAGCGCGCCATGCACGAACTCGGCTACCGCTTCACCGCCGAGCAGCACCGCCTCTCCGACCTCTTCCTCGACCGCCGCAAGAAATTTCTCGCTACCGCTCTCGTTGCCTCGCGCACGAAGTTTGACGAAACCGTGAACGCGCTTTCTCCCGCCGGCGGACCTTCGTTCCGCCGCGCGATCATGGCTCGCGCCCAGGACATCGCTCGCCACCACATCGTTCCATGGCTCTCCGCCGAGGAGGAATTTGCCGGCCACGTTTATCGCGAAGCCACGCAGCGTTTCGTGGAGTTCGCCAACGATTTTCTGCATCGCCTGGCCGGCGCGGGCCTGCCCGAACTGGCCAGGCTCCCGCACGCGCTTGACCCGGAGCGCGGCTTGCGCACCCGTTCTCGCTTCTACTTTCATGACTTCATAACTCTGGCGCAACCGTCGTCCGTGTTCCGCTTCGCCGCCGATCTGTTTCTCGGATTCTTCGGCGGCTATGATCGCATCCGCCGTGATGGTGCGGCGTTTCTGGAAAAGTTGCTGGAAGTCAACAGCAGCCGCGTGCGGAGTGACATCAACCAGCGGCTCCTGGAAAGCCGTAACCGGCTTGAGGCCGATATTCGCATCCTGTTGCGCGAGGTCACGCATGTCGCCGGGCAGGCCTTGGCGCATGCCCGCGCGGCGCAGCAATCCGGCGCCACCGCCGTCGGCGATGCCCTCACGCGGCTCAACGCCAGCGAGTCGGAATTGATCGCCATCACTCGATTGACCTCGAAGGCGGATCGCTGCTGCGCGACCATGCCCCCGGCGGGCCCAGGTGATTGATGCAGGTTCTTCGCGAATCAGCGCGCCCGTCAACATCCGCCATGGTGGCGGTTTTCAGCACTCCGCTTCATGCACGATTTTGATTTTCCTCGACCCGAAGAAGCGGCGGCCCTGCGCCGCCGCTTTGCCGATCCCGCTCCTTCGCTCATCCATGGACCGGCAGGCGCCGGCAAGACATTCCTGGTTCGCGCTCTTCTGCCCGAGTTCCCTTCGTTGCTCTACTGCGGCGATTCCGCCACCCTGCTTGCCGTCCTCCGCTCGCTCGCCGAACAATTGTGCCGGGCCGGCGCGCCCCGCCTCCAGCGCGCCTGCCATGGAGATTTCGCCGCGCTGCGCCGCAAGTCCGCCGTCAGCCTCAAAGGTCTGGTCGTGGACACGCTTCGCGACAGCCGCTACGCTCTCGTCCTCGACCAGGTTGACCGCCCTGCAGCTTCTTTCGGCTCCGCCGTTCGCGAAATCATCGGCTGGGCGAACACCCCAGTCATCGCCATCGCACGCTCGCCGCACATGGAAGACCTCGGCTCTCTCCATGGCCTGTTTCCCGATCGCAACGATCGCTTCGAGATCCGTAATCTGCCGCCGGCCGCCGCCTACGATTTCGCCAAGGCCGCAGCCGAACATCAGCGCCTCACAGCAGACAATTTGCCCGATTTCGTCGCGCGTGTCGCGGAACTTTCCGGCGGAAATCCCGGCGCCATGCTTCGTATGATCACCATGGCCAAGCTGGAAAAATATCGGCGCGAGGACACAATCAAGGTCACGACCCTGTTCATCGACTTTCGCTTGTCGTCTGGAGATTGACCACGCACCTGCCGGCGGGCGTCTCCTTCCGCACCATTTTTGAGGAATGTCATCCTGAGCGAGGCGTCGCCGTGACGCCGAGTCGAAGAGCTGAGTGGCGTGGGCGCCCTGAGCCTGCGCTGAGCGAAGTCGAAGGGGTGGGGATTTTCTGTCCTACGTCACAGACCCTCAGGCCAGGCGATCTATGCTCACGGTGCCTGTCCAACCTTTCCCACGTACTAGAATCCTGAGGTTGCCCCACCCTTGTCTCGCCCGGGAGGAAGCCTGTTTTAAGGCGGATATACAGTGGCGAGACAGGGTGGGGATTTTCCATCCAGATCACAGACACGTACCATTTTCCAGCTTTACCCTCTTCGCATGCCTTGGGGACTGAAGCGTTACCAGCAGGCGCGCTGCCTGCACTTCATCACCTTCAGTTGTTATCGGCGCGAGCCGCTGCTGGCGACGGCGCGGGCGCGGGACACCTTCGAAGAGGAACTGGAGCGCGTGCGCCGTTGGTACGGATTCTATGTCTGCGGATACGCGGTCATGCCCGAGCACGTGCACCTGCTGGTCAGCGAACCTGAGCGCAAACAGCTTTCGGTTGCGATCCAGATGTTGAAGCAGATCGTGTCGCGCAAGCTCCGCCGGCCCGGTGAGCGCCAGTTCTGGCAGACCCGTTACTACGATTTTCCGGTCTCGAGCGAAAAGAAGCGGCTGGAAAAGTTGCACTACATCCATCAGAATCCAGTGAAGCGCGGGCTCGTGAAACGGCCCGACGATTGGAAGTGGAGCAGCTTTCTGCACGTCGCGACCGGACGCGAGGGGACCGTCGAGATCGAATCGCAATGGACCGCGCGCAAGCGAGAGCGAACGGGAAATGACTTGCGGATGGTGCGCCGTCAGGAACTACCCCACCCTGTCGCTCCAAAACCGGGAGCGACAAGGGTGGGGCAACCTCAAAAGTAGCTGCGGAGGAAAGGGTGGGCCAGGCCCCCGCGTGAGTTTGCTATCGCACTGAAGCGGGATCTTACCCAACGCGGATTTCGTCGCTGTGGCTCGGGTACTCCGCTTCAATTATGCGATGGGCAGCAAAACGGTGCTCCGCGGGATTTCTTTGCTCGTCCTCGGTGTGGCGAAGCCGGTATGCCGCCGCTTCCGTGCATTCGCTGCACTCCAGGATCTCGTTATCAACTCGAAAACCAATGTAGGGTCCGCGTTCGCTGTCTTCGCGCACAGAAATCACCATGCTCATGCGTCCAATTCTACGCGAACCTCATAACCGCGCGGATCTTCAGGCGGCGACTGATGGGTTACAATCCCGCTCATGAAAGTGTACGTGGCCGACTATAAGCCCCAGGAGAATGCGACAGAACAAAATCCCACGCCGTATAACATCGAGTACAGCAAGCGGCCCGTGTGGACACTGGAATTTGTTCGGCAAGCTGAGTCAGAGTGCAACAACCTCAACTCCATGCGCGTGCATATTGGCCAGCATTACTGTAAGTTCTCAGTCGAAGAGCTACCGGAAGGCGTATTTGCGGTCGTCTGCTTAACTCACCCGGACGCTCCGGAAACTTTTTCAAAATAGCTGGAGGCTGGCCCGCCCTTTCGCTGCATGATCACTATGAGGTTGCCCCGCCCTTGTCGCTCCCGGGTTTGGAGCGACAGGGTGGGGATTTTCTGTCCCCCATCACAGACACGGAGCGCATTCGCAGTGTGGCCATCCTTTCGCCCGGGGGAGCACGGCAAGCGGAATCGAAGGCGCGAACGGTGGGGCAAATCACCCGATCGCCCGATCACCCGGATCACCCGATCGCGCTTACTCCGGCGGGCCGTTCCCCGGGATCGGAGGCGGTGCGTTCTTCGGCGTGGGATCGTCAATGCCGCCCTTGGGCAGGGGTTCAGCCGCGGGCGCGGGCTCTCCGGCACGCCGCAGCGTCGGCGCCTTGCCGGGATTGTTGGTCAGCTCCACCGGGTCGACTTGCTGCTTCGCCACCGTCGGTTGCGGCGCCACCTCGCGCTCGGTGCGGACCACCTTTTCGCCGCTCACCTTCATGATCTCCAGCCGCACCACCTCGTCGCCCACGAAGCGCACGAACTGCACCTCGGCCGGCGGCGCGCCGTAGATCCACTCCTCGTAGTCGGTGTCGCCGTCGCGGTCGCGGTATTTTTTCGGCGGACGCCCCAGGGCATAGGTCACCATCTCCCGGTTCATGCCGACCAGCACCTGGTGCTTGGTGATCGCTTCCTTCACCTTCGGCGGCAGCGTGTCAATGTAGGCCTGCTCCACCGACTTGGCGTTGAAATCGAACACCGGCCTGAGCATGTCCTTGATCTCGCCGACGGTCAGATCCGGCACGTAGTTATCAAACACCAAGGCGACAAAGGTGCCGCGCGCGTTGGCTTTTTCGTCGGCGGTGGGATCGGTGGGCGTGACTCCTCCTCCCATGCCCGAAATCTGGATGTGCTCGTACCATTTCCTTTTCTTGACCGGCCCGCCGTTGATCTCGAAAATGATGACTTTGTCGCCTTTGAACTTAATGCCGGTGATGTGCGCGCGATCGCCCGGCTTGACCGCCGGCCCGTAGCCCGCGATCATGCGCTGCACCTCTTCCTCGCTGGGCGACACTTTGCCGTCCTTGATGGTCAGCCCTCTCCGCCCCAGCGGAAACGGGCGGCGGATGAACACCAGTTCGGCGTTAAGACCGCGGATCACCGTCATGCGCGTCTCTTCCGTCATCTCGGCGGAGGACGCGCGCCGGTTGTCGGCGAGCAGCAGCGTCGCACCAATCAGCAAGGCGAGGATGGCAAGCGTACTGCGTAGGAACGTCATGAATACTCGGCCGGAGTAACTCAATTATAGCCGCGGTTGTACATCCAGAGGTGCTGAGGTTGCCCCACCCTTGTCGCTTCCGGGGAAGCCTGCCCCTAAGCGTTAGCAAGGGGGAGCGACAGGGTGGGGAATTTCCAACTCACCGGCAGGCCCACGCGCGCCCGTGCGCGTCAGCAGGATCACGGGGATGAATCCCAGCAGGATGACGATCGTGCCCACCACGCTGCCCTCGATGCCGTAGGCGCCGCCGGTCACCCAGCGCGGGCCGGTGGCGCGCGTCCGTAGGATCACGGCAAAGTCGGTGAGGCCGCTGACCGGAAGCCCGAAAACCAGGCCCAGTGCGGTGTTCCAGGCAAAGTGGATTCCCCACGACATCCACAGCGCGCCCGTGCGCAGGTAGGCCGTGCACAGCAGCGCTCCGATGGCGCAGGTGTTCACCATGGCCAGCTTCGAGGCGTGCGGATTTCCTCCGTGGGCGAATCCGAACAGCAACGACATCACCACCACCGCGATCGCCGGCCCCGTCGTTTCTGCCAGCCGATGGAACGGATAGCCGCGAAACATCATCTCCTCGCCCATGGCCGCGGTCGAGAGGATGAACAACTCCACCAGCGCCAGCCCGAGCCTGTGGCTGTTGAGCTTGAGCGTCACCACCGCCAGGTCGCCGGAAATCACAATGCAGAGTACCGCCACCACGGTCAGCCCTGTCCCGATTGCCACGCCCCACACCGCCTGCCGGACCCACCTGGGAAACCTCCCCAGGCCCATGGCGGAGAACAAACGTTCGTGCACCTGGTCGGCGGACATCAGCAGCAGCGCATAGCCGCCCAGCAGCAGGAGCAAGGTCAGCGGACGGTACAACGCTTCCAGCAGTCTCGTCTTGCCGTGCGCCAGCGGCCCGGCCACGCCGATGGCGATAAAGTTGGCGATGACCGCGACGGCGGCGCCGAGCAGGAAGCGCCACCCCGGGCGCACCCGCTCCTGGTTGTCGAGCCACAGGCTCACGCGCGCCCCCTCGGACTGGGTGCCCCAGATCTGCCCGCGCTTGGCAGATGTGGTTGTTTCGTCTCCGTGTTGACCGCCGAAATTACCAGCCCGTCGCTCGCCACGCGGAATGGCAGCACGCGCCCGCCCGCCTGGCGCAGCGCCTCGGCCACGCGCTGCTTGGCATCCTCCCGCACCATGAACACCACGCACCCGCCGCCGCCGGCGCCGCACACCTTGGCGGCGCGCCCGCCATTTTTCGCCGCCACCGCCACCAGGTTGTCAATCAGCGGCGTCGAGATGCCCGCGTAGTTGCTCTTGCGAAACTTCCACTCGTCCAGCAGCAGGCGTGCCACCTCGTCCCAGTCGCCGTGCGAGAGCGCGCCGTGCATGGCGCGCGAGATCTGCGCCATGCGCTCGAAGTTGCGCACCACCTTGCGGTCGCCGTCAATGTGCGCCTTGAACACTTCCCAGTTGTTGATGCCCGAAGCGCGCGGCGCGCCGGTATACACCAGCAGGAAACGCGCCTCGATCTCTTCCGGGGCAACCGGCAGGGCCTCGCGGCGCACCTGGTCGGTGTCGAGATGAATGGCGCTCACGCCGCCGTAGAGCGCCGGGTAATAATCCTGGCAGCCGGTGGGCACGTTGATGAGTTGCGCTTCCACGTTCTGCGCCAGCACGCGCATCTGCTCGCGCCCGATCCGGCGCCCGGTGTAGCGCGCCAGCGCCCCGGTGGCCGCTATCATCAGCGCCGATGACCCGGCGATGCCCGCGCCCGCCGGCGATTCCGACGTTGTCTCCAGCGCCAGACCGCCCTCCGGCTGAAAAAACTGCAGCAGCCGGGCGGCCAGCGGGTGGGCGTATTTGGGGGCGCGGCACAGCGCCTCCAGGTCGGCGAAGCGCTCCTCACGCCCGGTGTCTAACGACTTGAGCTGAATGGCTTTACCGGCGAGCGGAGTGATGCGGCAGGTGGTCATGACACTGACCGCAAAATTGACCGTAACGCTTCCGGGATGAAACAGATACAGCGGCCACAGGTCAATGGTGGCGCCGGCCAGGTCGGCGCGGCAGGGGGCCTTGGCCAGCACCGCGCGGCGATCATTTTGAGATGGCATGCCCTTTTTTTATCACGAACTTAGAGGCGAAGCAGGTTTGGCATGATGTTCTACGTGGAACCCCTGTGGAAATCGCGTTTATTTGCCGGGCCGGTTTCAAAACGGGAAAGTGCCGATTTAGACCTCGGTGGCGGCAGCGATGACTTCGTCGACGACCGCCTGCACGTCCTCCGATTTTGTGCGGTGATTGACAAAGCAGGCGCGCAGCGCGAACTTGCCGTGGATGACCGCGTTGGAGATGAATACGCGACCGCGCTGGATGACGCGCTTGAGGATGCGCTCATTGAGCGCGTTCAGGTCCTCCTCGCGGGCCGGAGACCCGCGCCACACGTAGCGGAAACACACAGCGCTCAACTCGACCGGCGCCAGCAATTCGAGCTTCTCGTTGGCGCGGACCAGTTCGGCGAGTTGTTGGGCGTGGTCGAGATCGGCGCGGATGGCGTCGCGAAAAGCGTTCAGCCCGTGATAGCGCAGCGAGAGCCAGAGCTTGAGCGCGCGGAAGCGGCGCGACAATTCCAGCGACTCCTCGAAAAACGCAAACCCTTCCACCGGGTCCTGGCTGAGCGAGCGCGCGTAATCGCCGCTGTGGGCGAAGGCGGCGCGCGCGTGCTGCGGATCGCGATAGAGCAGGCAGCCGCAGTCCAGAGGCTGGTAGAGCCACTTGTGCGGATCGAGCGAGATGGAGTCGGCGAGCGAGAGGCCGGGAAACTTTTCGGGCGCGGCGATGGCAGCGAGCGCACCATAAGCGCCGTCCACGTGCAGCCAGAGATGGTGGCGGCGGCAGATGTCGGCAATTTCGGGCAGCGGATCAATGGCACCGGTGCTCACCGTGCCGGCGGAGGCGACCACTGCGATGGCCTTCTTGCCTGCGCGCTGGTCGGCCTCAATCTGTTTTTCGAGTTCCGCAGAACGCATGCGGAAGTTTTCGTCAGTCGGAATCAGGCGCAGGTTCTTGCGGCCCAAGCCGAGCAGCGCCACCGCTTTGGGAATGGACATGTGAACTTCATCGGAGGCGTACACGATGGCGGGCTGGGCGCCGTCTTCGTTGGCCGGCAGACGTGCTTCGCGGGCCATGGCCAGCGCCATCGTATTGGCTGAAGATCCGCCACCAGTAAGGCTTCCCGAGAAGTCGCGGCAGCCGATCGCCTCCCCCAGCCAGCCCACGACGATGCGTTCGAGGGTGACCGCGGCCGGCGAAGTACGCCAGGCGGTGACGTTTTGGTTCATCACGCTGGCGAGCAGATCGGCGCAGGCGGCAATGGGATCGCCGGAGCCGAGCACGTACCCGAAAAAACGCGGACTGGGCGGGCGCGACCAGCGGAGCACGCCCATCAGGGCGACGAGCGCGTCTTCTCCCGCGCCTTGCTGCGGCAGAGGTTCGGCAAACGCCTGGCTGAGTTCCGCGCCGGTGGCATCGGGCGGGAATGTGGGGAGCGTGTCGAGTTCGCCGAGATAATCATTGGCGAGCGAGAGGATGTAGCCGGCCACGCGCCAGAATTGTTCGGGAGGAATTTCGAGTTGGGACATGAGAGTCTTCGGTCGTCAGTCTTCAGTCGTCGGGCTTGGAGCCCCGGCGTTTGGAAGAATAACGCGTGCAGCGGGTGAACAGTAAACCCGAAGAGTCTTCAGTCACCAGTCTTCAGTCGTCAGGCGTGGAGTGAAATCAGCCAACCTGCGGCGTCGAAACGGAGCCGCCGCTCGCAGTTTGAATATTCTCGGGCACAGCGTTCTGCCCGCTTATCGAGGAAGGCCGTAGCGCTGCCAAAGCCGGAACCACGGGTTGTCCGCGTACCTCTCGTCGTGACTTTGATTCGCAGCGTCGCGGTCGGTCAGCCCGAGGGGTCTTGTGTCCGGAAGGGAGTAGATGCCCTCCAGCCACTCCACCTCGGCGATGATCTTCTCGACATTCATGGGGTCTCACGTGAGATGCTCGACAGAGGAGGGAGGGATGCTTTTCTTGATTCATGCACTACAACTCATGCAGCAGATCACGCTAGAATCTGACAGATTCGTTTTCCCGCCACTCTTGTCGATCAAGAAAGCGCAGATTCTCTGGCCACCTTTCGTCGCTCAAGAGGAGGTGTCGCATGACCCCGGAAACGCAACAGGCTGAATACCCGTACTCGGTGAAGATCGAGACCACGACAGGCCAGTCCGCCACTGTCGGCATCGCTTTCCTGACCCCGAAGCAAGTTGAAAACTTTCTTCAGTTTGACTTCAAGCGGATGGCGCAAGAAGCGGGTGTAAAGGGCGCTCGCATTTATGTGGAGCGGGCCATGACCGCCGACTACGAGAAGGTCCTCGACGATGTTTCGGCGTGTCTGCGAACCGCCACGGTGAAAGCGGCTTAGGCGGGGCGCGCGCCTCCTTCTTGGAGTTGAAATCCCCTATTCCCACCGTTCGAAAACCGCGAACGGTGGGGCACCCACATGTTGTTTACTGCCGAAGGGTGGGCCACCAGCCAAGTTTAGCAAGCGCTACACCTAGCGTGCTTTTCTTGCGCGTGCTTTTCTTGCGCGTGCTTTTCTTGCGCGTGCTTTTCTTGCGCGTAGTTGCCGTTGTCGCCGCCGAAAACGCCTGGCGGAATTCAACCAATACAAAACGCCCGACCTGAGACTATCTTCGATGAATGCCGCGGTGTTCTTGTACTTCAGATTCACGGATTCCGGAATCTCCGACGCGAGATGCTCTTGAAGAGCCTGCCGCAGCAAATTACGTACGGAGACGCCGTACTTTCTTCTGTTGACCCGCACGCTTGAGTGAGCGGTCTCGGGCCAATTCAAGGCATAAGTGATAGCGATCGTACTGCCAGGTTTTACAGGTACTGAATAAGGCATAACGACGTTTTTGAAATCAGTTCTATGTGCTACTCGGCCATCACAGCTTGGGTGCAATGCGCCTCCTATCCAGTCCTGCTGCCTTTCTGTGCTGTAGGCGTCAACGATAGCTTGGCCGACATAAGTCTGGGTCCTCTTATTGATGTAGCATTCCCCAAATGCAACACCGGCTCTCAATGGTAGCCCATTGAGGAACCCATGAAAGATAGCTCCAGTCGTTGCGAATAATAGGCCCTGAAGTTCAAAATCCTGACGGTAAATTGAACAGCTGTCTATTGGGGGAGTCCACAGCAAGATTGTGTCGCTGAACTGAGCATGCGCGGTTTTCGTTATTCCCGACTCCTCCTGGATGTTTCCGCCACCTACTCCCCAAGCTATGTCCAGTTTCGGAATATGCTTAAATAGCTTCTCTACCCGTCGGACGACATCCTCGGCAGGTAAGGTTTGTACCATCCGTCTAAATCCAAGAATGTCAATCATTGCGACAAAGCGACGCGTGACCATACCATTCCCTTGTGCTTTCTTTTCGCACTGCACCGTAACCGACCGCGGGTGGCCCACCCTTTCGCCCGGGTTTGGCGAAGGGTGGGGCTGTTATTGTCCATCGCGCTGCCTCAATCGCGGACAGATTCCGAGCCGCTCCCGCTCCCGGGAGCGACAAGGGCGGGGCAACCGCAAAGTTTATTCTTGACTCAAAGGGTCAGCCAGCCCCCATTTTGAAGACTTGAGATCGCCTAGATTACTTCAGGTTCAGCGCATCCTTGAACGAGCCGCGTTCGTTCTGGATTTTTTCCTGGAGCAGGGTGATGGCGTAGATCAGTTGCTCGGGACGGGGCGGGCAGCCGGGGACGTAGACGTCGATGGGGATCACCTGGTTGACGCCCTGCACCAGCGCGTAGTTGTTGAACACTCCGCCGGAGGTAGCGCATGCGCCCATGGAGATCACCCACTTGGGCTCCGGCATCTGCTCCCAGAGCTGGCGGATGACGGGCGCCATCTTCTGCGAGACGCGGCCGGCGATGATCATCAGGTCGGACTGGCGCGGCGAGGGGCGGAAGACCTCGGCACCGAAGCGCGCGATATCGAAACGAGAAGCGCCCATGGACATCATCTCGATGGCGCAGCAGGCCAGGCCGAAGGTCATGGGCCAGAGCGAGTTCTTGCGCACCCAGTTCACGGCGTTGTCGAGCGTGGTCATGATGATGCCTTCGGCTTGCGGATCGCCGAAGATGACCTCGCGGAGGATTCCCTTGGACTCGTGCTGGTGGCTACCCTCGAGATTTTCCAAGCGTTCGTCGCCGTTCATGCGGGGACCATTGTAATTGATTAGATGACGAAACGAGTACGGAGACGCGGGAAAGGTCTATCGGTCTATCGGTCTGTCGGTCTGTCGGTTTGTCGGTCTGTCGGTCACCACCGAGACACCGAGTACACCGAGATTCACAGAGAAAACACGTTCTGGGATTTTGACTAACCAATAACTCGGTGAGCCTCGGTGACCTCGGTGTCTCGGTGGTGAAGAAGCTCACGGCTTCAGCACGATTTTCCCGAACATCTGGCTTTTCTCCATGCGCTCGTGGGCGGCGCGGGCTTCCGAGAGCGGGAAGGTGGAGTCCACCACGCCTTTGATCTTGCCGCCGACAACGTGCTTCAGCACCTCGTGCAGATCGCCCATGGTGCCCATGTAGGAGCCGATGAACGAGAACTGCTTGGAGAAGAGGAAGCGCAGGTCGAGGTCCACCTTGGGCCCGGTGGTGGCGCCGCAGGTGACGATCGTCCCGCCCGGCTTGAGCGACTTCATGCTCTCGCCCCAGGTGGCCTGGCCGACGTGCTCGATGACGATGTCGCACATTTCCTTGTTGGTGATGCGCTTGACCTCGTCGGAAATTTTCTGGGTGTAGTGGTTGATGACCTCGTCGGCGCCGAGTTCGCGGGCGCGCTGCATCTTATGCTCGTCGCCGGCGGTGGCGATGACGCGGGCGTTAAACAGCTTGCCGATCTGGATGGCCGCCATGCCGACGCCAGAGTTGGCGCCGAGCACGAGCACGTTCTGGTCGGGGCGGATTTGCGCGCGGGTGACCATCATGTGCCACGCGGTAAGGCCGACCAGCGGCACCGCCGCGGCTTCCTCGAAGCTGAGCGAATCGGGGATGGGGATGACGCAATCGTGGCGCGCGGCGATCAGCTCGCAGTCGCCGCCGTCCACGCCGTTGCCGAGCACGGTGAACTCGCGGCACATGTTGTGCACGCCGGAGACGCAGAAACGGCAGTGACCGCAAAACACCATGGGCGCGAGGATGACGCGCTGGCCCTTTTGCAGCCCGGTGACGAACCCGCCGACGTCCACGATTTCGCCGGCGACATCGCTGCCCAGGATGTGCGGCAGCTTGACTCCGGGCAGGCCCTTGCAGACCCAGAGGTCAAGATGGTTCAGGGCACAGGCGCGGACGCGGACCAGCACCTGGTCCTGGCGCGGCTGCGGGTCGGGGACGTCTTCGTACTTGAGGACTTCCGGACCGCCAAACTGGTGGAGACGGACGGCTTTCATGGCGAGCCTCCCCTAAAGGGTGATGTGCGGGAATTGAAACGCACCAAGCTACCACAGTCGTCGGTCTTCAGTCGTCAGTCTTCAGGAAAGGCGGACGCCCGCCAGACTGAAGACTTGCTTCACCGCTCCATGCTCATGCTCATATTGGTGCCCTGCTTGGTCGAGTTCATGATCATGGTGGAGCCGGTGGGAATGTCGAGCAAGGATGCGGCCATGGCGATCTGCGCGACGACCTTCATCTCCGGATCGGAAATTTCCTTGACCAAATTTGCGGCCCAGACCGGGGAAATGCGGACGGCCAGGCGCAACATGCCGCGATACGCCTCGGCCGAAGGCCAGTAGGCCTTCAGCGCCTTGTTGGGATCGTCGGCATTGCTGTCCTTCTTGTAGGCACTCTCGGCGGCGGCCAGACCCTTCTCGATCACGCCCTTGGCGTCGTCGGTCTCGCCCATCTTGAGGTAGATGTCGGCCGCGGTGGAGAGGGACATGACCTGCTGCGCGATCTCGAGTTTGGGGTTCAGCTCCATGAACTTCTGCAAAGCCTCGCGGGCGATGGAAGAATCGTTCTTCCAGGTGGAGCGCGCGACCATCAGCAGCGCCTGCGAGCGCAGTCCGGGATCGGAGATGCCGGCACACATGGCGAGAGCATCGCGGGGATGCTTCTCGGCCTCGGCGGCGACCTTCGACACCTGCTGCATCTCAAGCGGCGCCGGCATCTGCGGGCCGGGACCAGGGCGTCCGCCGCCGCCCGGGCCGTCGTTGCTCATCATGAAGGAGGCGCCCGGGCTCCGATCCTGGCCTCCCCCGGGGGCTTTCGGCGGCTGCAACGAGTCGGTACCCTGCGGATACTTGGCCAGCAGGGTCTGGACTTGCTGGTATTGCTCGAGGAGTTTCTTGGCTTCCGATTCGTCGAGCTGCCGCAAAACGGGCAGCACCTGGAACAGGCGGAATTCGTAGAGAGAGCTGAAGGCGACCGCGCCCTGGTCGGAGGCCATCGAGATCGAGCTCTTCTGACCGTTGTCGCGGGCGTCCTTGAGGACGGCGTGGATGGCGTCGAGCACGGCTTCCTTGGGCAGGCGGTTCCAGAAGCGCAGGATGAGCGGCACGAAGTCGCAGTCGCCCATGCAGCCGCCGCTGTGCTTGTGATCCTGGAAACTGGCGAGGGAGACAGCGAAGAGTTGCTGCGCGTCGGCGGCACGCTCCGGCGGCAGCGCCTGCATCACGCGCAACGCCGCCCCGTACGGCATCTCCGATTCCTGCGCGATGCGGTAGAGCACTTCCACCGCGTGGCCCAGTTCCTTCTGCTTTTCGTAGTACTGAAGCAGGGAGCTGAGCACGGAGGCGCGCGCCTGCGGCTCGACTTGGGTGAGCAGCTCATCGACGCGCTGCGGCGCCAGCGGCACCATCTCCTGGAGAATCTGCTTTTGAAGCTGGAAGCGGGTGTTCAGATTGTCGTCGTCGATGGCCCGAGTGGCGGCCAGCGCGTCTTCCAGCAGTGCCAGCGCCTTTTTCTTGTCGGTCGGCTGATAGGCGCGGGCCACCTGCAGCAACGCGTAGCTGCGCATTCCGCCCTCCAGGCCCGCCGCCTGGACCTCGGCAACTTCCAGCATCTGGCGGCCGCGCTCCAATTGTTCGGGCGTGGCCTTGCGAGCCGGCTCGGCCTGGCGCGAGGACCCGGGCCGCATGCCGACCTCGACCTGCGTTTGCTGTTGTCCGTAGCACAGAGATGCGGCCGCCAACACGGCGAGGGCAATGCGTGTCTTCATGGGCAGACTCCGGCGTCAGAGTATAAGCGCTCGGGCGGTTGGACGCGATGCGGCCAGGAAGGTGAGCGAAAAAATGGCGGTATTTGTTAAGCTGTTCAGCAATGGCACGTTCACCCAGCTTTTGCGGAGTCATCCTGGCGGCGGGGGAATCCTCGCGCATGGGACGGGACAAGGCGCTGCTGCCCTGGCGGGAGTCAACGTTTCTCGGGGGAGCGATTGATCTGCTGGCGCCGCTGACGGAGATGGTGATCGTGGTCGCGGGGAAAAACGCGCCGCAACTGGAGCCGCTTGTCTACGCCGCAAGCGCGTACCTGGTGGTGAACCGCGAGCCGGAGCGCGGGCAGTTCAGCTCGCTGCGCCTCGGGTTGCAGGACGTGATGAACCACGGACGCGATGCGGCGATCGTCGCGCTGGTGGACCGTCCGCCGGCAAGTCCGGCGACGGTGGCGCTGCTGATAGACCGATTTCTGGAGCGCGCGGCGGAGGGCATCTGGGCGGTGATTCCGCGCTACGGGGAACGAAACGGACACCCGCTGGTGGTGGGGCGCGAGATGATCAACGCGTTCCTTTCCGCACCGCCGACGGCGACCGCGCGCGACGTGGAGCACGCGCACCAGCAGCACATCGAGTATGTGACCGTGGATGATCCTCTGGTAGTCTGGAATGTCGATACCCCCGAGGATTACCAGCGGATCACCCAAGGATGAGCACGCGCGGAAATTTTCAGACCACTTCCCTGCCGGCGCCCGCCGAGGAGTTCGTCGCCTCGGTGCTGCGGCTGCGGCTGCGCATCGCGGTGTTTGATTGCGACGGCACGTTATGGGATGGCGACGCCGGCGAAGAGTTTTTTTACTGGGAGATGGAACGCGGCCTGCTGCCGGATGACGTTGCGCGCTGGGCCCGCGCGCGTTATGAGGAATATCGGGCCGGGCGCGTCGGCGAGGAGCAGATGTGCGGCGAAATGGTCACCATCAACGAGGGGATCGACTGGGCAACGCTGGAGCGCAGCGCCGCCGAATTTTTCGCCGAGCGCATTGTGCCGCGCATTTTTCCGGAGATGGCGGAACTTACGCGCCGCCTCGCCGATTCGGGATGCGAGCTGTGGGCAGTCTCCTCCACCAATGACTGGGTGATCCGCGCCGCCGCAGCGAGGTTCCGCTTTCCCGCGGAACGCGTCATCGCCGCCTGCGTGGAGAACGAGAATGGGCGCTGCACCGGGCGGCTGATCCGGGTTCCCACCGACGAACTGAAAGCGGCGGCGATTCACCAGTTGCTGCCGCGCACTCCGGACGCGGTGTTCGGCAATTCCCTACACGACCTCGCCATGATGGAGCTGGGGAAGCACGCGTTCGCCATCAATCCGAATCCTGATCTGGAGGAAGTTGCGCGCCGGCGCGGGTGGACCATCTACCACCCATGACGGCAGCAGAGCCGAGCGAATCCGCAGCGGGCGAGCCGTCAACGATCTCCACACTACTGGCGACCCGGCACCTGATTCAGCGCCTTCGCCAATACGTCAATTGCGAGATGACTCGCGTGCAATGATGCGCTGGGCAGGCCTCCCAGCTTCAATACCAACTCGATCCTGCGTACGGCGCGCGCTTGACTGAGGGTCCGACCTGCAATCATTTCGGTTAGTGCTGACCCGCAGGCGATCGCGGGCACGCATCCCTTGGCGCGAAAGCGAACCTCAACGATGAGTCGTTCTTCAACGCGCAGCCACAACTTCATCACGTCTCCGCACGCGGGATTCTCCACCTGTGCGACGGCCGTTGCGTCAGTGAGTTCGCCGACGTTGCGCGGATGCTCGAAATGGTCCAGAACCTGGGCGGAGTACATGGGGGAATTGTAGCTGGTAGCTGGTAGCTCGTAGCTGGTAGTTGGGGGTCCGTAGTCGGGGACAAGTGTAATTAAAGAACGGTCGAGATTCTTGCCCAACTGGCAGCTACCAGCTACCAACCGGGCTACCGCATATAATCACCTCGTGGGGTTCGACTACTTTCATTACGCCAAGACGGTGTTTCGTCCTGCGGGCCTGGAATCCGTGTTCTTGTTCGTTACCTCGACCTGCAACTCGCTCTGCCGGACCTGCTTTTACTGGGACGAGCTGAACCAGGGGCGCGACCTCAGCTTCGAGCAGATCGAAGAGCTGAGCCGCACCGCGCCGCGGTTTCACAAGCTCTGGATTTCCGGCGGCGAGCCTTTCATGCGCAAGGAATTGGCGGAAATCGTCGAGCTGTTCTACGTCAACAACGGCGTGCGCCACATCAACCTGCCGACCAACGGACTGTTGCCAGGGAAAGTAGAGTCGGTGATTTCGGCGCTGCTGGAGCGCTGCCCCGAGCTGGTGATTGACCTGAATTTCTCGCTCGACGGGCTGGCCAACACCCACGACGCCATTCGCGGCGTGCCCAATAATTTTCAGAAGACGCTGGCGACCATGGACATGGCGGCGAAGAAGTGGCGCGGCGTGCGGCGGCTGCGGCGCAACGTGGTCAGTTGCGTTACGGCGGAGAATTATCGCGAGCTGGTGGAACTCGGGCTGAAGATGATGCGCGAGAGCGACAGCGACGGACATTACTTCGAGATCATTCGCGGCGATCCGATGGACGCCTCGCTCAAGCGTTTGCCGCGGGAAGAACTGGCCGCACTCCATCAAAAATTGATGTGGTTTCACGCGCGCTATGCCGAGCGCCTGTTCGCACACCTACCGGCGGTGCCGCGCGCGCTGGCCCGGGCATACTACCTGGGAAACATCAAGTTTCACTTCGACATTCACGAGCAGAATCATTACAGCGACAAGGCTTGGCCGATGGCCTGTACGGCAGGTCAAAGCACGGTAGTAATTGACCACGACGGCCACTTCCGGGCCTGCGAGCTGCGGCCGAAGCTGGGCCGATTGCAGGATTTCGATTTCAATCTTACCGCCGCGCTGGCTTCGCAGGAGATGCAGGAGGAAGTGAAGGCGATCCCGGGAGCGAAGTGCTGGTGCACGCACTCCTGCTGGATCCATGCGTCGTCGAAGTTCAGTCCCCGGGTGCTGCTCTTCCATATTCCGTGGGCGTACCTGAAATCGAGGTGGCAGCGGTTGCCGCAAAGCGAGGCGCGAGAATTCGAGCGGTTCCAGGTAAGAGATGCGCCGGTGTAGGTTATCGGTTATCGGTTCGCGGTTGCCGGTTTTTCCAGGCTGCGTTTCATGGGAAGCCAGACGCGCGCATGTTGTAATCGCGGGCGAGGGCGCCCGCGACATTATCATTCTTGGGCAATTCCGATTCGGCCCCGGCGAGGGCGCCGGGGCCTACAAGTCTGAAGAGATTTGTTTCCAGGTTCAGGCCAATTTTGAAGAAATTTGTATCCAGGTCATGCTCAGCGCACGCCATTCAACCCGACCGGTTTCCCACAGCGGAGGGAATCCGGCGCCGGCCGGCTTCTGTGTTTTAATACCGCGTATGACTCCCGCAATCAAAACTTCGGACGTAATGCGCGAAGTGGACGAAGCGGCGCGCTCGGCGCGGTCCGCCGACGAGCTGATGAATGCCATTTGCGAGCGCCTGCACCAGCGCATGCTCAAGTACAACTGGGTCGGCTTCTACATGATCGAGGAAGACGCCGGCGAACGCGTGCTGCAACTGGGCCGCTTTGTGGGGAGCATGACTCCGCACACCCGCATCCAGCTGAACCAGGGCATTTGCGGCGCGGCCGCCTCCACCGGAAAAACGGTGGTGGTGGACGATGTCAACAGCGACCAGCGCTACCTGGCGTGCTCGATCGAGACCAAGTCGGAAATCGTGGCGCCCATCTTCGTGCGCGGGCAGGTGGTGGGCGAGATTGACATTGACAGCCATTTTTCCGCCGCCTTCACCGCCGACGATCGCCAGCTGGTGGAGCACTGCGCCGAGCTGGTCGGGCGCCGGCTCGAGAAGCAGGGATGAAGCGGGTACCGGCGAAACCAGCGCGGCGCCGCCGTCCCATCAAGCGCGTTGCGGCCGCGTTCATCCTGGAGCGCGGAAAGATCCTGATTTGCCAGCGCACCCGCCACCAGCCGTTTCCCCTGAAGTGGGAGTTCCCCGGCGGCAAGATCGAGCAAGGCGAGCAGCCGCGCGACGCGCTCCGGCGCGAGCTGGACGAAGAACTCGGCATGGACGCGAAAATCGGCGACGAGGTCCTCCGTATCCAGCACACCTACCCGCGCGGCGGCACGGTCGAGCTGCGGTTTTTTATCGTGGAAGAATTCGCCGGGAAGATCGAGAACCGCATCTTCAAGGACGTGCGCTGGGTGGCGCGCAAGGACCTGCCGAAGTTCGATTTCCTGGAAGCCGACGCCGGGCTGGTGGATGAGATCGCGCGCGGGGAAATCTTGTAGGTCTGTCGGTTGATCGGTCTATCGGTCACCCGGCTTGGGAAAGACCGATCGACCGAACGACCGACAGACCAAGAAAAAGGGCACCCGAAACCGGGTGCCCCAAGTCTTGCCACGAAGCTCGTCTTAGAAGATGAACTTCGCACCCAACTGCACCAACCGCGAGTTCGTGAAGTTTCGAATCGCGGTGACGCGCCCGAAGTTGCCGCTAGTGATGCTTCCGGTCGGGTTCGCGAAATTGGTGTGGTTGAGCAAGTTGAACGCCTCTACGCGCAACTGGAACGTCGTGCCTTCGGTGACCTTCGTATCTTTCTGAAGAGAGAAGTCGATGTTCCAGAAGCCGGGACCATGGAAGAAGCCACGCGGGGTGGTTCCTTCCGTGCCCAGCGCGTTACGTGTAAAGTCCGCCGCGGCGAAGTAGTTGTGGGTGGTGGTGGTTTTGGGATCAAGCGCCGTCGGCCTGGTCACCAGATCCGGGCGGTCCGGGCAGGCGTAGAACGAGTAGTTCAAGCTGCATGTCAGCGACCGGCTGCCGCTGTCCTGGAAGTTGATCGGGAAGCCGGTTTGCCACGCGTTGATGCCGGTGATGCGCCACCCACCGAATACCCGGCTTGGCATCCACGAGAACGCGGACAGCTTGTTCAGGTTCGGGATGTCGTAGCTGGTGCTCAGGGTGAAGCGGTGCCGGGCATCAAACGCCGAGTCACCGCGGTCGCGCCTCAGGTTGCCATATGCGTCGAACGAACCGGCCGCCTGGAACGCAACGTCTTCAAACGACGATCCCGTGTCGATCGCATGCGCCCAGGTGTAGGTGGTCAGCAGTTGCAGACCGTGGCTGAGGTGCTTGTCCACGGTGATCTGCAGCGAGTTGTAGTTCGAGGAGCCGCCATTGTACTGGATGCCGCTGCTGCCCCAGACATCGCCCGGGTAGGTGAAGAAGGTGGGGAAGCGGACAGCCATGTTGGCTGGGCTGGCAGTGCAAACTTGCCCGGCAGCGTTAACCGCGCCTGCCAGACAAGCGGCCACGCCCGCCGGCGTCGCCGGGTTGAAGGAACGCGAAACCCACAGCTTGCGGCCCGCCGACCCGACATAAGCGACACGCAGGATCGCCTGGCCGGGCATCTCACGCTCCAGCGTCAGGTTGTAGTTTGTCGCGTAGGGAATGGTTGCGTTCTTGTCTATCACGCTGATGCCGAACGGGAGGAACCCGCTGAAGTCAACAGGGGTTCCCGGAGTGACGCCGGCGAACGGGAACTTGTTCGCCAGCACCGCGCCGGTTTTGATGTCAACCCACGGGTTCGGGAACGACGGATCCCCGCCCACGTCGCCGATACCGGCGCTGCCCAGGCCGAACGGCGGAACGCCCAAGTCCTGCAGGTTCAATTCTTCTTCCGAACGGTTGAAGTAGATTCCGATTCCGCCGCGGATGGACATCTTCCCCGGTGCGCCGGAGATCCGGCCCCAGTTGGGGCTGTAAGCGAAGCCCAAGCGCGGACCGAAATGGGAGTACTTGGTGGTAGCACCGCCCCCCTTGTTGCAACCCTTATCAGTAGGGAAGGTGTAGCCCACCGGAGCGGTCGGGAAGGCCGTAGAGTGCACGCCAGGCTGGAAGCATATACGGGCCAACCCTTTCTCCTGGAACTCCTGGATCGGTTGATCGATTTGGTAGCCCGTGCCGAAGGTCAGGGTCAGGTTGTCGCGGAAACGCCACTGGTCCTGGGCGTACATGTAGTGTTCATAGGCCTGAGCAACAATCAATTGGCCGGTCTGCTGGTTGTAGCCGGCGGGAATGCCCAGCAGGAAATCCAGACCCGGATCGCCGGTGCTGTAGGTCGCGCTGACGTCGAAGTTAAACACGCCTTCGTTGCGGGCCAGGAACGGATTCCAGACCAGCATCTTGCGGCCTTCGTATCCGAACTTCAGGCTGTGGTGTCCATGCTGCCAGCTAAAGTTGTCGGTGATCTGGAAGGTCTGGTCCTTGCGAGGCTGCGGACCGTTGGTCGTGCCGCCGAGCGTGAAGTACCCCGTAATGGCCATCTGCGGGTAGTCGGCTGCACTCGGGAGCTGCGGGAAGATGTTCGGGAAACCGACGTCCTTGGGTTGACGAACATTCAGCGGCTGCCCAGTCGGGAAGTACAAGCGGGTGTAGCCGAGGCGCAATTCGTTCAGCATGTTGTTGGTGATGGTGTGGCTCCAGGCGGCCACGAAATTCTTGGTTTGTGGCGCGCTTTGGTCGCCAAATCCCGGCAGGTTCGCTGCCGTAAATGCCAAGTCGTTCTGGGCTGCCTGGTTGTTGGCGAAGGCGTAAAACCAGAAAGCGTCCTTCGAGCCGACGTTCTGGTCGAACCGGCCGAGGTATTGGTTGACCTTGGTGCGCGTTATCGGGTTCCAGGTAAACTGGTTCGCACTGGCGTTCGGCGCGGGGACGAACTGCTTCACCAAATTTACAGACAGCGGGCTAAATGCCGCCGTTGGGACCGAGCCGCCGGCCAGAGCCACATTCCACGGTGTGCCGGCTGGATGTCCGTTAATCGCGAATGGTGTTGGGTTCGTGCTCAGGCAAGCCGCGCCAGGGGCAGAGGTACAACCCGGAAACTGGAACCCCGAGAGGGTGCCAGCCAACGCTGACGCGGGGAAAACCGTCGGCGTCGCACCCAGCACCTGCGGATTGGCGTTGCGGGTGTTCTGCAGGCTGAAGAAGAAGAAACTCTTGTTCTTGATAATCGGGCCGCCAACCGTCCCGCCGTACTGGTGCTGATGGAATGGCGAGACATTCTTCTTCACAACCCCACCAACAACGGTGGTCTGGAAGTAGTTAGCGGTGTTCAGCGAATGGTCGCGGTAGAACTCGAACAGCGTGCCATGGAACGAGTTCGTTCCTGACTTGGTCACGGCGTTCATAATCGCGCCCGAGTTGCGCCCGTATTCCGGATTGATCGAGCTGGTGATCATGCGGACTTCGGCGATCGCGTCCGGGTTGGGCGGCGCCAGCGGGCTGTTCAGCGGCAGGTCATTGTTATCCGAGCCGTTGATCAGGTAGCTGTTTTGTTGCGCCTGGCTGCCGTTGGTCGAGAAGTTGACGCCGAAGCGGGTGTCCGGAATAACCACGCCGGGCAGGTTCTGCTGCAAGTTAACCCAGTTGCGGCCGTTCAGCGGCAGGTCGGTGATGGTCTTTGAGTCGATGGTGGCCGTCAACTGTATGCTGGTCTGCTCAACCTGGGCAGGGTTGGCGGTGACGGTCACTTCCTCGGTGACAGCTCCCACCTTCAGACTGATACCGCCAACATAGGTCTGGTTTGGCTCCAGCTTAATGTTGCTAACCGTGGTGGTGGCGTACCCGGTTTTGGCGGCGCTAATGGAGTAAGTGCCGGGACTCAGGTTGATAAACTCATAGCTCCCCTCGCCGCTCGAAGTGGTCTGTCTCGAGAAGCCGGTGGCAAAGTTGTTGATCTTCAATGTAGCGCCTGGTACCACCGCGCCGCTGGTGTCGGTGACTGTGCCGCGGACGCGTGCGTACAGTTCATCGGCCAAGGCGGCGGTGGAGAACAAGCTGACCATGACGACGGTGATCGCAAAGATTGTGACCAAGCGCCGTGTAAACGCAGCGTTCATACTGCCTCCAGTTCGTGAGTCTGTGTCTGTCTGGGGAAAGCCAGCTTGAGCACTGCACGTCGTCGGCCAAAACTTGGCAACTTAGAATCAGCAACTTAAGCTGTATTTTGGGATGAGTTACGAGGGCTGGTTCAGGATTTCATAGTGGCTGCTATGGAAAATGAAATCGGAGCTGCCTTGAGCCCGCGCAGCCCGAGGATTTGGGGGGTTATGGTACCCCGCGGCTCGCGCTGCCGTTTTGCCGCCGTGCGCCGCCAGCGCGATGGCACCTCCGGCAGAGGCGCTGATGGCCTGCGCCAGGGAAGAAAGATGGGCGGCGGCGGCGTAGGCGAGCGAGCCCGCAACCGGGACGCGCACGAAAGCGTGCAGCGCGTTCCAGATCCAGTCGAAGGTGGGAATTTTGTCGGCGAAGAACTCCATCACAAACATGACCGCACAGGTCGCGATGACGGGCCAGCTTCCGACCAGGTGCGGCGACGGCGGGAGAGCGAGGAAGCCGGCGCGGGTCAGCCGACCGAGTGTGGCGACGGTTGCATGGACGCTCCACCCGGCCGCAAAACTAATCGCAGACATCAAACCAGCAAGCTGGTCAGGGGCGAGGGTCATTTTGTGATCTGCGGTTGCGTGATTCGTGATTCAGTGAATTGCTGTGCTTGGTTGAATGTCGCGAACCGGTGGAGCGGGGACGGGCACTTGAGCAGGCAGGAAATCGCAGATCACTAATCGCCAATTCCAAATGAAAAGGGCCGCCATGCCGGCGGCCCGCATTGCGGAATGCGACCGACTACAGAGTGGACTCGATTTCAAATCCCCACGCTTCCAGCAACGGTTCGGGGATGTACTTGGAGTTCTTGTTGCGGCGCGCCCACTCGCGGAGCCGCGTCGAACGCAAGTACTGATCGGGTGAAAGCTTGAACTCGCGCACCACTTGCTCGAACTCGGTAATGGTCGGGACAACCGGACCAATCGGCTCAGGCTTGCCCCAGTTCGGATTTCCACGTCGCTTCGCCATGATGAGTTCTGACCTGCCTCAAGAATGGATTTATGTCCTAGATTTTTAAGGGCCAACTGATTGGATTCCAAAAACAGCGGGAAGGATTCATGGGAAACGCGCCGACTTGCCCCATGCCTCGGCCCTAGATGCGTTCCAGAAACCCCGCCAAAACTAACGATTTTAAGGCTTTTTCCCCGCTTGAACAAGCAAAAAAAATGAAAAAAAACGCGTGCTCCCGCCAGCAGCCGGCAAGTGCTTGCGAATCAACTGATTACACCACTAACTGGTGGCTGCACACACAGGCGTAGAAGTAAAAGAATCAACGACTTGCAGTCAGTCCGGCGGCTGACCGTCCCATGTTGGGACGCGTTCAAATCGGGGCGAGAGTACGGCTCTGAAAGTGGTGCCCGGGGCCGGAATTGAACCGGCACGAGCCTTTCGGCTCTCGGGATTTTAAGTCCCGTGCGTCTGCCAGTTTCGCCACCCGGGCAACATCAACTGACGCGATGAACGCGAGCTGGCACTAACGGTCTCGCCCGCCTGTGGTGGCGGGCTCGACGCCAGATCAGGTGTCAGTCATCCCAGCCTGTGCATCAGGGTTATTGTCACACAGCCGCTCCACCACGGCCAACTGGCAGGCCGGCGCGAGGAAGATGCGGCTACACGCCATGCTCATCGTGCTGTGCCGCCTCGCATGCTGCCCATTGGAAAGGAACACGAGTCGACACCCCGGCCACCTGCAATCGGCGCCGGCGCGAGAACCATGGTCGAATTCGGAACGGGAGTTCAATCCCGTCCCGTTTCCCTTCCATCTCGTCAGAACGAGATGGTGACGGCGATACCGGGGCCGGGACGGGTGAGGTCATACAGGTAGTACCCATCGTCGGTGTAATCCAGATATACGTCGTCGGTTTCGTACCAGTCTGCCGGCCACATTTCCGGCCACGGATCAACGAAGGTGACCCAATAGCCGTCGTAGCGGAAGCGTGGATACCCGCCTACGAAAAGCATCGGCAGGCTGTAAATGCGGAAGTAGTGCCCTCTCCCCCAGTAGGTCCGGAAGCGGTCATCAGGTATGCGGTAGCCGTTGTAGCCGCCGCGCTGCGCCCAGGTGCGGTGGTCGTGATCCCACGACCTGGCGCGCGACTGGCCGAAGCCGCTGTGCACCTGTGCTTTCTGTTGTGGGACACCGCTATGGTGGACGCCACCATAGGTAGGGCCGCCGGGCTTGACGCCGCCGTGATAGGCGGTGCCGTAGCTCGATTGAGGTTTCTCCTGAGCATGCGCAGGCCGGTTGGTTGGTTGAACTTTTGTTTGATAAGGGATTGCGCCTGAGCGCGGTGATGGCGGCTGCTGATGCGGTTGCTGCGCGGGTTGCTGATGCGTTTGCGGCGCGGGTTGCTGATGCGGTTGCGGCGCGGGTTTCGCCTGTTGATGTTGCTGCCCTGGTTGCGATTTGCCCTGCTCCTTACCGCGTTGCTCTTGCTGTGCGTTGGCAGGGGCAGTGTTTCCGAGAAGCAAGAACAGAACTGCTGTGCTGAGAATGCCCGCTCGTTTCATTGATCCGTGCTCCTTTTGAGCGCAATGGGTCGGTTCACGCTCACTGCTTCTTCATCATGCTAATTAGATGCAACTTGGGGTCTGTCCGCAAGGGATCACTTTACGCCCAGGTTTCGATATTTTTGTCCGAGACCTCCGAAACTTTCCCCAAGAGGCTAACCGGAATTTCCTGTTTCAGCTCTGAATCCCCCGAATCATACTGCTGGTGAGCGAGTTCGCAATGGGGGAGCGGCACCTGCGAGCGAAAAGCGGAGCGATGCCGTGTCATTTTGGGCTGCTGTATGATTTCGCCATGACGACGCGGAAAGGCCGTCCCTCGCCCAGCAGCCCGTATGACGAGGAGTTTTATGCGGGCAAGAACGAGGGATCCTATCGCTCGGCGATGATCGTGCTGCCGCTGGTTTTCTCTATCGTCACCCCGCGCAGTGTCGTAGACCTTGGCTGCGGGACCGGGACGTGGTTGCGTGCGGCCTATGAACTCGGCGCGCATGACTACCTTGGGTACGATGGCCCGCACGTCACCCAGTTGTGCATTCCGCAAGCTCGGTTCGCGGCGGTTGATCTCCGCCAGCCCCTGCAAGCGGAGCGGAAGTTTGATCTGGCAATTTCCTGCGAAGTCGCCGAGCACCTGCCGGCAACCTCCGCGGCGACGCTGGCCGGCACGCTGACTTCCCTGTCGGACGTAGTCCTGTTCTCGGCCGCAATCCCGGGCCAGGGCGGAGTGCACCATGTCAACGAGCAGTGGCCGGCGTATTGGCAGGCGCTGTTTCGAGCCAGGAATTATTCCGCATACGATTTCATCCGTCCGCGAATCTGGAATGATGATCGCGTGGAGGTGTGGTACCGGCAAAACACGGTTCTGTATGTCGCCGATTCCGCCGCGCCGCGCTACCACCTGCCCGAGAAGACGCCGGAGGTGCTCGGCATGGTGCATCCGGAACTCTACGAATCGCAGCGCCGCAAGAAGCTTTTGCGCAATGCCGTGCGCGGTACCCGGCGGGCCCTGGCGCGCTGGACCGGCCGTGACAGCACCCGGTGAGGCTCGCGCCCACCCTGGCGTACACGCTGATTTGCGCTTCCGTTTAGAATAGAAGCTCCCACTACAGCAGGCTCGATGGAGGCCGCATGCACCGATTCATCTATCACAATGACCGTGTGCTTCCCCTGGAAGAGGTGCGGCTGTCGCCCGGGCAGGCGGGCCTGATCAACGGTTGGGGAATTTTCAGCACAGTCCGTGTGTATGACGGCATTCCGTTCGCCCTGGAGCGCCACTATGAGCGCCTTTCGCGCGATGCGGGGCGCATCCAGCTTCCGCTGAAGACCAGCCTGGGTGAAGTGCGCGATGCCATGCTGCAAATGCTGCAGGCCAACCGAATCGGCAACGCCTGCGTGCGGATTTATTTCATCTTCAACACCATCGGAATCTGGAAGAGCGCCGAGCCGTTCCCGCAAGTGGATCTGATCATGTACGCCATGGACGTGCCCGAGCGCGTGGGTCCGACCACCCTGTCGGTGCAGGAGCACGGGCGCCATGCCGCGCACCCGCTGACCGGAACCAAGGTGACCTCGTGGCTGAACAACGCGTGGATGGTGGAGCAGGCGCACCGGCGCGGCTGCGACGATGCGCTGCTGCTGAATGAACGCGGCGAGGTTGCGGAGTGCACGGCGGCCAATATCTACTGCATCCGGGGTGGCGACGTGGCCACGCCTCCGCTGAGTTCCGGGTGCCTGGCCGGGGTCAGCCGCGCCATTTTGATGGAAGAAGGCCCCAAGATTGGGGTGTCGATCACCGAACGGGTGCTGAAGCTGGAAGACTTCTACTACGCCGACGAGGTCTTCATCACCTCAACCACGCGGCACGTGCAGCCGATTTCGCACATCGAAAAGCGGGCCATGAAGCAGGCGCCGGGTCCGGTGACGCAAAAATTGGCAAAGCTGTTCGAGGAGTACGTGAAAGAGTATTTGGCGCGAGCGGCCGCGGCAGTGAAGTGAGGCAGTTTCTAGTTTCTGGTTTCTGGTTGTTAGCTGAACACATGCTCGCCAGGCGATGGTGGTGGTCCGAAGAATTTCCTTTCCACTCGCGCGGCGAACCGCCGGGCAGCAAAAGCTAACTCGGCTGGCGTGCGACGACCTGGCCTTCGATCAGGAAAAACTGCGCCGAGCACTTATCGGAACCGCAGATGATGGGAATGAGCCCGGCAATCTGGCGACGGGTGATCAAGCCCAGCGTGCCGCAAGCCGGGCAGGCCAGGACCGCCCAGTAGGGGTCGTCGGCCTCGCCGACTTCGCCGGCATTTTCCAGCACGAACATCGCGCCGGGGCCCATCTGCTCCGGGATCCACTCGTTCAGGACGTCAATCTCAGCGACCATCCGTCACCTCCACAGTAGATGCCGTGCTCCTAGGAAATGCGCCGGGCGCGCAACCGCCGCGCACCGGAATCAGAGCGGACTGTTTTCCTCTCACGAGAGTGCGCGCCCGCAGTGCGCCGTTGTGGCGCAGCCTCGGGTCGCATTGCTGGTAGCTCGGCGCGGATTTGCCGCACCGTATCGCTCAGGCAAATGGTGAACATCGGCTGGCGCGAGTTTTTCAGGATGTCGATCACCTGCCGGGGTGAAGTTTCCAGGAACAGGCGCTTGCCGTCGGTAAGCAGGTGGTAATCGGAGGCGGCGCTGACGGTCTCCACCAGGCGCTTGCCGAATTCCTTCTGCAGAAAACGAATCACCACGCGGACGCGCTGCAACGAGAAGCCGCGCCGCCGCAGATCGCAGATCACCGCCACTTCCGCGACGTCGTCCAGCGAGTACAGCCGGCGGTGGCCCTGCTTGAGCGGTACCACCAGGCCGCGCTCGTCCCACCATTGGAGCTGGCGAGCGCTAAGGCCGGTCAGCGCCATGACCTCGTTCGATGTGAACCTCTGCTCCATGCCTCACGCAACCCCAAATCGAAAAGACATTTGCAACTGAAAATGTTTAAAACATTCTAGGCGTGGGATGTTGAATGTCAAGATGAAACCGGCCGCAAGGGTTGACCACAACGGCGCGGATGAATTCAAAACGGAAATGCCGGAATCAGGAGCGGCCGCCGCCGACGAAATGGACGATCTCGAGGCGGTCGCCTTCGCAGAGGAGCGTGGCGGGCCAGCGGTCGCGGGCGACAATGTCGCGGTTGAGTTCGATGGCCACGCGGTCCGCTTTCATGCCGAGTTGTTCGACCAGGACGGCCAGGGTGAACCGGTCGGCGGCAAACTCGCGCTCTTCGCCATTGATGAGCAGACGCATGGCTTTGGTTGAGAATATCACCCGTGGTCGCCGTCCGGGCTCGCTATAATCGTGCGTCGTACTGGACTCCTGACCATGGCCTACAACGATCTGCGCGAGTGGATAGCGGCGCTGGAAAAGGCCGGCGAACTGAAACGGGTGCGCGCCGAGGTGGACCCGATTCTGGAAATCACCGAAATTACCGACCGGGTGAGCAAGAACGCGCTCGGGTCGCCGGCGCTGCTGTTTGAGAACGTGAAGGGCTATGCCGGGTCGAAAGTGCTGATCAACCAGTTCGGTTCGGCGCGGCGAATGAATATGGCGCTGGGAGTGGAGTCGCTGGACGAAATCGCCGAGCGGCTGCGGATGTTCATGGACGTGAAGTCGCCGCAGGGGTTGCTGGACAAAATCAAGATGCTCCCGATGCTGGCCGACCTCGGCAAGTTTTTCCCCAAGACGGTGGCGACCGGGCCGTGCAAGGAAGTGATCAAGAAGGACAGATTCTCGCTGCTCGATTTTCCCATCCTGCAATGCTGGCCGAAAGACGCGGGACGGTTCATCACGTTGCCGTGCGTGATCAGCCGCGACCCGCGCACCGGCAAGCGCAACGTCGGGATGTATCGCATGCAGGTGTACGACGAGCGCACCGCCGGCATGCATTGGCAGCGGCAGAAGGTGGGCGCGGAACATTACCGCGAGGCAATGCGAAGGGCGGCAGCATCGCAGTCGCCGGTCGCCAGTCGCCAGTCGCCAGCGGTCGAGGCGATGGCGGAGAAAGCCGCGGGCGAGGGCGCCCGCGCCACATCCAGCGTTGACATCATGGCGCGGACGTCGGGTGGCGCGCGCGTGCCCGACGGCGAGCGGCCGCAGGGAAAAATGGAAGTCGCGGTCGCCATCGGCACCGAGCCCGCGCTGACCTTTGCAGCGATCGTGCCGGCGCCGCCCGATGTGGAGGAATTCATGATCGCCGGCTTCCTGCGGGAGAAGCCGGTGGAACTGGTGAAGTGCGAGACGGTGGACCTGGAAGTGCCGGCGACGTCGGAGATCGTGCTGGAGGGCTATGTCAATCTTGACGAGCTGCGCACCGAGGGTCCGTTCGGCGATCACACCGGCTTCTACTCGCTGGAAGATCTCTATCCCGTCTTCCACGTAACCTGCATCACGCACCGGCGGGACCCCATTTACGCGACCACGATCGTCGGCAAGCCGCCGATGGAGGACGCATGGATGGGCAAGGCGGTGGAGCGAATTTTCCTGCCGCTGATGACGCTGACGATTCCCGAACTGGTGGACGTCAACCTGCCGGTGGAAGGCGTGTTCCACAACCTGATGATCGTGTCCATACGCAAGTCCTATCCGGGACAGGCGCGCAAGGTGATGAACGCGATCTGGTCGCTGGGGCAGGCCATGTTCACCAAATGCATCGTTGTGGTGGACGAAGATTGCGACGTGCAGGACCTGCGCGAGGTGGTACTGCGGGCGTTCAACAACATCGATCCGGAGCGCGACATTCAGTTCACGCTGGGTCCGGTTGACTCGCTGGACCACGCCTCGCGGCTGCCGGATTTCGGGTCGAAGATGGGCGTGGATGCCACGCGCAAATGGCCGAGCGAAGGCTTCACGCGGCCCTGGCCGGATGAGATCACCATGGACCGCGCTACCAAAGAGAAGGTTGATCGGATGTGGAAGAGCCTGGGGATCGAATAAAACAGGCTTTAGGTTTTAGGCTTTAGGCTTCGGGCTGCGGACTTCGGGCTTCAGGTCAGGCTGCAGGCTGGAGGCCGACGTTCAGCAGTTGGTGGTAGCGCGGGCGCGTTTTTTGCGCAGAGGGCGGGTGAGCTGCGTCTCATGCGCGTTGCCCTCCGTAATGTCAATGAGCGTGGTGCGCTCGAGAAATTCGAGGTAGCCGTCGCGGACCTTGCCCCAGTGGGCGTGGGCCGTGCAGGGCTTGTCCGAGGTGCATTTTCGATCGCCGCGCAGCAAACAATGCGGCCAGGTGGAAGGGCCTTCGAAGAGGCTGACGACATCGATGAGGTGAATGGCGTCGGCGGGACGGAGCAACATGTAGCCGCCGCCGGTACCGCGGGTGGCCAACACCAGCCCGGCATTGCGCAGCGAGAGCATGATCTTCGCCAGGTACTGCTGGGGCACGCCGGTCGCTTTGGACAGGTCGCGGCCGAGGATGGCTTCGCCGCGAGAGAGCTGAGCCAGCCGGCTGAGCGCGCGCAGGGCGTATTCGGAGGTGGCGGAGAGCATTGGTGACCTCTTGATACAGAAATCCTCTTGTACCGGGAGGGCAGTCGTCCGCGCTGTGACACACGTCACTTTTTCCTGTGATAGATCGGGACACGACAAAACGGGCGCAGCCCCATCTCCTCGGGCCAGCAGCCCGTGATTACTTTTTCAGTTGCGCCGCATCAACATAATCAATTGGAATTCGCAGCATTAACAGTGCTACAAGACAGCAGATTTTGCGATGTGCGCTTCGACCCAAAGCGATCGTCATCACGTTGCCGCCGGCTATGGCACAGCCGTCTCGTGCCGGCTCGAGCGCACCGTCGCTATCGCCGTCGTCGTGCGAATTATTAGCCCGCCACTGAGCGGGTGACGACGCCGAACCTTCAGCTCTGCTCGAAAGGCCGTCATCCCGCAACCGGTGGCGGCCTTTTCATTTGTTCCCTCAAAGCAAAGGAGACACAAGGCACATGCTGCAACCAACCGCAAAAGAGGGTGCGCCGAATCTTCCGATCCCAGCCCTGCCAGCGACCAGCGGTGTCACGCTGAACGAGATACGCCTGGCGGCGGCCCGGATTCGTGAGGCGATCCCGGCCTCACCCTGTACGGTGTCGCGCGCGCTGTCGGAGCTGACAGGTGGCACCGTTTTTCTGAAGCTTGAGAATCTGCAACGCACCGGCTCCTACAAAGAGCGCGGCGCACTGAACCGTCTGCTCGCGCTCACGCCTGCCGAGCGCCAACAAGCTCTGGTGACAGCTTCGGCCGGCAATCATGCCCAGGCGGTGGCCTACCATGCTGCGCGACTGAGCCTCAAAGCAGAGATCTGGATGCCGCTCACCACGCCGCTGATCAAGGTATCGGCTACTCGCGCCTGGGGCGCCGAAGTGGTGCTGGAAGGCACAAATTTTGACGATACGTTTGGTGCAGCCCTGGAGCGTTGCCGCCAGAACGGGGCGATCTTTATTCATCCGTTTGACGACGAACGAGTGATGGCCGGCCAGGGAACCCTGGCTCTGGAGTTGGTGGATCAACTGCCGAAGCTCGACGCGGTCGTGGTTCCGGTTGGTGGCGGAGGGTTGATTGCGGGCATCGCCGTGGCGCTCAAGGAAATCAATCCGTCGATTCAGGTGATCGGCGTTCAGACGGCCTTGCTGCCCTCGATGCTGGAGGCGGTGAAGCACGGCAAGCCGGTCCATTTGGCCGGCAAATCAACCATTGCAGACGGCATCGCGGTGCGATCGGCAGGCGAGAAGACCATGCCGATTGTCGCGCGCCTGGTCGACGATCTGGTGCTGGTGGACGAGGAAGAGATCGCGGCCGCCGTGCTGCTGCTGCTGGAACGTGAAAAGACTTTGGCGGAAGGCGCGGGCGCAGTCGCGGTGGCGGCGCTGATGCATGGCAAGCTGTCCCTGGCCGGCAAACGCGTAGCCGCCATCGTCTCGGGCGGCAACATGGACGTCACCCTGCTTTCCCGCATTATCGAGCGCGGCCTGGTCAAAGACGGGCGGCTGGTGAGGCTGAGAATTCCCCTGCCCGATCATCCCGGCGCGCTGCACCGCTTGACCGAAGTGATCGCCCGCAACCGCGTCAACATCGTCGAGACCAGCTACCACCGCGCCTTTCATGGCGCCAAGCTCAGCCACACGGTGATCGATCTGACCATGGAAACACGCGGCCATGAGCACTGCGATCAACTGATCCGCGCCCTCGAGGAAGCAGGCTACGAACACGAGCGCATCGTCTGAAGGGTGTCCTACGTGGTTGGAAATGGTGGACCTGACCGGGATCGAACCGGTGACCTCATCGTTGCGAACGATGCGCTCTCCCAGCTGAGCTACAGGCCCACGAGTAAATTGATTTTAGCAGCAGCGCGCCGAGCCCCGCCAGTCAAGGGGCGCGCGAGCACGCGTAACCAATCGCTGGCGGCCATCTCGATCACATCGCAGTGTGACCGGGTTCCGCGCCGCCGTGCCCCAGCGCGGGCGAATATAATGAAGCTGTGACGCCATCGAAACATGTGCGCAAGCTCGCCGAAGCGGATTTTCCCACCCGCTGGGGACAGTTCCGCATCGTCGGGTTCGAAGGCCAGTTCCCCACGGGGTCGAACGGAAGCGGCGAGCGGCGCAAGGAAACCGCGGTCGCGCTGGTCATGGGCGACATTCACGCGCGCGCTCCGCTGGTGCGCATCCACTCGCAGTGCCTGACCGGCGACGTGTTCGGATCGCTGCGCTGCGATTGCCGCCAGCAACTGGAGATGGCGCTGGAGATGATCGCCGCGGCCGGTTGCGGCGTTCTGGTCTACGAGCAGCAGGAAGGGCGCGGCATCGGGCTGATGGCGAAGCTGCAGGCCTACGAACTGCAGGACCGCGGCCTAGACACGGTGGAGGCAAACGAGAAGCTGGGGTTCGCCGCCGACTGCCGCCAGTACGCGCTGCCGGTCGAGGTGCTGAAGGCGCTGGATCTGAAGGAGATTAAGCTCCTGTCAAATAACCCGGACAAAGTGGCGGCGGTGGAGGCCGCGGGGATCGCGGTGCGGGAGCGCGTGCCGTGCGAGCCGGAGCCGCGGTCAGCGCACTCCAAGCGGTACCTCAGGACCAAGAAAGAGAAGATGGGGCACCTGTTCTCGAAGTAAACCAACTACAAAACCATTTCCGATTTTCGATTGCCGATTGCCGATTTTCGGGAAGACGCAGTCGCGCGCGAGTATCCCTTCCACCACGGAGACACGGAGGGGATTTGGTAATTTTGTAATTTGGTAATTTGGTAATCGGAAAAACGGTCTCAGTCCATAATCTCTGCCGAGAAGGGCCGGCAGAATTACCAGATCACCAAATTACGAAATTACCAAATCAGGTCCTCATTACTCCGTGTCTCCGTGGTGAGCTTCTATCTTCGATCCTCCGGCAGCGCGCTGGCGATGGAATCGCGCACCGCGGCGATGAGGGCGTCGCGATCCGGAAAATCCTGGGGTGAGATCGGCGGGTGAAAAACGATCTGCGCCACTGCCTTCTCCGGCGCGATCAGCCGCTTCCCTTTCGGCAGGATTTCGTAGGTGCCGAGCAGCGTGACCGGCACGATCGGGCAACCGGATTCAATGGCGAGATAGAAGGGACCTTTCTTGAGCGGCTGCAGGCGGCCATCCAACGAGCGGGTGCCTTCGGGAAAGATGGTCATGCTCAGGCCGGAGCGGATCACATCGGCGGCGGCGCGCACGCTGGCGATGGCGGCATCGCGATTGCGGCGGTCCACCGGGACAAGGCGGGCGACGCGCATCGCGAACCCGAGAATGGGAATGCGGAACAACTCCTTTTTGACCAGCACCGAAGTGCGCCCGGGCAGAAGCGGGATGAGCACCGGCGGGTCAAGATTGGAGACATGGTTCGACATGAAGATGTAGGTTCGGGCGGGATCAAGCTGGTCGCGTCCGACGATCTGGAGGCGAACGCCGGCGAGCCTGACGCCGACGCGCACCACCCACATGCTGGCGCGATAGAGGAAATCGCTGTTGCCGGTGAGCAGCGCAACCGGCAGCGTCAGCAAAGCAGTGAGGGGCGTCATCAGCGTCCACCAGGCGAGGATGAGCAGCGTGCGCATTGGCTATCAGGTCCGGTCTTCTGAAACTCGAAACTGAAACTGAAACTGTTTATTCCGAGTCGCCGCGGATCCAGGCGGCACGGCGGGCACGCTGGGCCTCGGTAACGCCTTCGCGCTCCACCAGCGCGTAGTTCTCAGCCGGCGTGCCGGCGAGCTTGAATTTCACGCGACGCGCGCCGGTGGCGCCGGAAACTCGCAGGTCCACGGTGTCGCCGATGCGCAGGGTCATCAGATTATTCTCCGGCGCCTCGGCGGGCGCCCTCCCGTTGACCTGCTGAACGATATCGCCGGGGCGCAGGCCCGCCTTTTCGGCTTCGCTGTCGGCATTCACCGATACCACGATCGCGGCGTTGGCCGGGCGGCGGACGGTGCGGAAACCGGGATCGGGGAGCACGACGGTTTGCTTGTCGAGACGAAGACCGACGGTCGCGAAAAACTCATCGTACGGAATGGCATCGGCGCCGGCGACGAAGCGCGCGAAAAATTCACGGAAGTCGGCGCCCGTGACCGCCTCCGCGGCTTCCTCAACACCGCGGGAATCGGGAAAGAATTTGCCCTGCTTGGCGTAATGGTCGTTCATCCAGAGGAAAAGGTCGCGCAACGACCGCTTGCCGGCGCTCGCCTCGCGCATTTGCAAGTCAAGCAGCATGCCGAGGATCTCGCCCTTGTTGTAGTAGGAAATCGAGCGCTGCGGTGACTCATACGGCGGATATTTCTCCAGCCAGGTATCGAGACTGGATTCTTCCACGGATTGGGTCAGGCGCGCCGGGCGGGATTCCAAGTAACGGATGTCGGCGGCGAGTTCGGAGAGGAATCCTTTCTCGTCGAGATAGCCGGCGCGCACCCGCATGTAGTCGGCGACAGTGGAGGTGACGCCTTCGCTGAACCACAGCGCGCGCGTGTACTGCTCCTTGGTGTAGTCCACCGGTTCCAGAGACTGCGGGCGGATGCGCTTCACGTTCCACAGGTGAAAAAATTCGTGGGCAGTGACGTCGGCGAGCGACAGCGGGTTGCGCTTGACGCGGTCGGCGGAGGCGTCGATCGCGGTGGAGTAGGCGTGCTCCATGCCGCCGCCCGCGGGGCCGCGCGGGAAGTGGTAGATGAAAACGTACTCGCCGAACGGACGGTCCTGCATCCATTCAACCTCGGTGATTGCGAGGTTATGAGCCATCCCGGTGATCGCGCTCATGTCGTAATCGCCCGGATTGGCATCCACCACGACGCGGTAGGTTGCGCCGGGTTCTTGCAAAACAGATTCCTGAAACGTTCCTAGCTCAACGGGAGAATCGACCAGCTCATCGTAATTGCGGGCGAGCAATAGATTCGTGCGGATTTGCCGCAGCGATGTCGCAAGCTTCCAGGCTGTGGGAACGTCCGTGAACACCACCTGCAACCAGCCGTCCCTCAATCCAAGCGGGTACATCAGGATTTCGGCAAGGTTCAAGAACGCATGATGCTCATTCAACTCCGCCCCGAACGGTCCGGCGTTGTCGGCGAGCACGTCATATTCGAAGGTCAGGGGACCCTGCGCATCCACTTTCCACGTCGTTTTGTCGACTAGCGTCACGTTCAGTGCAACACCGCCATTGTCGTGAGCCGCAACCGCTCGGACATACTGCGCGAAATCGCGAACCTGGTAGAGCGCGTTCCACACGGGAAGCTGCAGCTGGTAGGAGTGCTTCGGGGCAAGCGGGCGGACACGCATAGATACATGCACGATATGCTGCGCCGCACTCTTTAACGAAACGGTATAGCCGACCTCGATGTTGACGCCGCCGACGTGGCCTGGACCAGTTCCCTGCTCGGGCGTAACCGGCGCGGCCGTCTGCGCCAGGGCCGGCCAGCTACATACAAGGATAAGAACGAGGGTGGCCCACATCTGCCCGGGTTTGGCAGATGTGGGTCTTTTCATGCGGGAGTAGTTCACGCTTTCGCGGAGACCTCGCGGCTTTTCAGCGAACGCGGAAGCTTCTCATAGATGCCGCCGAAGCCGCCATTGGAAAGAATGGCGACCACGTCGCCGGAGCGCAGTTCGGGCACGATGGCACTGACGATGGCGTCAGCATCGGGCAATTGCCGCGCCGGCGTGCCACGGCGGCGGACTGCCAGCACGACCTCGCCGACATCGAGCCGCTCGGCCTGCGGAATCGCCTCCGACTTAAAGATGCCGGCTACGATCACCTCGTCGGCCATGGAGAGGCTTTGCGCCAAAGCTTCGTGGAAGACGTTGCGGCGCAGCGTGTTCGAGCGCGGCTCCAGCACGGCCCACAAGCGGCGTCCGGGATAGCGCGTGTGCAGCGCCTTCAGCGCTTCGGCTATGGCGGTGGGATGATGCGCAAAATCGTCGATGATGGTGATGCCGCCGATTTCGGCCTTCACCTCCAGGCGGCGCTTCACGCTCTGGAAGGTGCTCAACGCTTCGGCGATCTGCGCGGCGTCAATGCCGGAAGTGGACGCCATGGCCGCGGCAGCGGTGGCGTTGAGCACGTTGTACTCGCCGGCGAGCGCGAAATCGAACTCCGCCCAAGGCTTTCCTTGGCGCAGCACCGACCAGCGGGTGCGGTCGGTATCGTAGCGGACGCCGGTGACGCGCCAGTGCGACTCGCCGGCAAAGCCGTAGCGTTCGACAGGGCAGAAGGCGCGCGCGACACATTCGTCCACCTCGGGCGCGCCGTCCCATGCGATGATGCGCCCGCGCTGCGGCACCAGGTTGACCAGGCGCTTGAAGGCGGTCTTCACCGAGTCAAGGTCCTTGTAGATGTCGGCGTGATCGAACTCGACGGAAGTGAGCACGACGGCGTCGGGAAAGTAGTGCAGGAACTTCGGGCCCTTGTCGAAAAAGGCGGTGTCGTACTCGTCGCCCTCGATGATGAAGTGGCGCCCGCCGTCCAGTTTGAAGCTGGCGCGGAAATTTTCCGCGATGCCGCCGATGAGGAACGACGGGCGGCGGCCGGCGGCTTCGAAGATCCACGCCAGCATGGAGGTGGTGGTCGTCTTGCCGTGCGTGCCCGCGACACTGATGATTTCGCGGCCGCGCAGGAATTCGTCGTAGAGCAACTGGGCCATGGACTGAAACGGGATGCGGTCGTTCAAAACGCGCTCCAGCTCAGGGTTTCCGCGGGAGATGGCATTGCCGACAATGACCAGGTCAGGGCGGGGATCGAGGTTTTGGGCGGCGTAGGGCTGCGCAACCGGAATGTCGAGCGAGGCGAGGAAATCCGACATCGGCGGATAGACGGCGGTGTCGGAGCCGCGGACATCGAAGCCGCGCTGCTTCAGCATGCCCGCCAGCGATGCCATGGCGGTGCCACAGATACCGATCAGATGAACGTGCTTCGACATGAGTTAACGCAAAACCATTTTCGATGGTCGATTGCCGATTGCCGATTGAAACGCGCTCGAGGGCGAGCGCGCTCCATCTTTATTTCAGATCACCCGCTCGTCCGATCACCCGATGTTGCAATTCCCCGCGCCGCCACCGCACTTTCCAGAAACTCGAGGCGGACGGTTTCCGCGGTCACGGTGAGCGCCACTTTCACCCCAAAAGGCAAGGTTGCATTTTCGCGCGAGACGTGTCCCGATCTCAAGCCATACGCGATGGGAATCCGGAGATCGCCGACAATTCTCTGCACGATTTCCTGCAAGGTGTAGGGCTGGTCGGGCGACTGGATGCAGTCCATCATCTCGCCGAAGATGATGCCGCGCACGTCGCGGAACTTTCCCGCGAACTTCATCTGCATCAGCATACGATCGATCTGGTAAGGCTTGGCGCCGACGTCTTCCAAAAAAAGCAGCTTGCCTTCCGTCTGCGCTTCGTAGGGGGTGCCGAGCGAAGCCACCAGGATGGACAGGCAGCCGCCGTAGAGCGCGCCCTCGGCGTGGCCCGGCACCATCGGATTGAGTCCGAACACCTGGTGCGAAGCCAGTTCCCAGTTGAAGTTCCCCGCAGTCGCCGCCTGCCACGACATTTCGTTGACGCCGTGCTCGCGGGCGAAATCACCGGTGATCATGGGACCGTGAAACGTCACCAGGCCGGCAGCATCGTGGAACCATGTGAGCAGGCAGGTGACGTCGCTGTAGCCGGCAAAAATTTTGGGATGCTTGCGGACGATGTCCAGGTCGATATGCGGCAGCAGGTAATTGGCGCCGTAACCGCCGCGCACACAGAGGATGGCGCGGATGTCATCGCGGGAGAACATGCCTTCCAGTTCGCGAGCTCGTCTGGCGGCCGAACCGGCAAAATAGAGATCGCGGTCGAAGATGGTGTCGAGGAATACGGGCTCGTATCCCATCCGGCGCAGCGCCGCCACACCGCGATCGAATAGCTCGCGCTTGAAATAGCTGGCGGGCGCGACAATCCCCACGCGGTCGCCGGGACGGAGCGCGGGAGGCTTGAGCAGAGTTGGCGTCTTGGATGAATCGTTTCGCACGCCCGGCATTGCGTTCATGGTAGCAGCGATGAGGCTTCGGGCTTTAGGTTTTAGGCGTTAGGTTTTCGGCTGCTTGTCGTCGGTCGCCTTTCGCTGCGCAGATCGCCCGATCACCCGATCACCAGATCACCCGATGAAAAATTCTCCACGACACACAATCTCCGCCGGGCCGGTGAGGAAGACCTCGCGTTCCCAGCGCACCGTCTGCGAGCCGCCGGGCGATGTCACGCGCAGCGGCGACTGCGCCCGTCCGCTGGCGATTGCGGCCACGGCGGCGGCGCACGATCCGGTACCCGAGGAGCGCGTTTCGCCCACCCCACGCTCGAAAATTCGGATTTCAATTTCTCCTTTGGCTAGAATGCGTACCAGCTCAACGTTCGTGCCAAACTTGAAGTCGTGATGATGCTCGATCTCGCTCGCCTCCGCCTGCCATCCGGGAACGAACTCATCCACGAACAACACAAAGTGCGGGTTGCCCATTGAGACCGGAATGCCAAGCTGCTCGCCGAAAGCCATCTTGAGGGAAAACGGATCGCCGACCTGCGGCTCGCCCATGGCGATTTCAAATTCAAAATGATGCCCTTCGTGACGGATGAGGGCGCAGGTCTTGATGCCCGCGCCGGTACGGATGGTCAGCTTGTCGCGTTTTTTCTGCGCCACCAGGTGGGCGGCGACGCAGCGCGTGCCATTGCCGGAGATTTCGGCCTCAGAGCCGTCGGCGTTAAACAGGACGCCGTCGGCACCAACGCCTTGATGCCAGTCGAAGATCTTAACCGCAAACGCCTCCAGATCCTTGGGGGCGTGCTTGCCCTCAATGAGCAGGAAGTCGTTGCCGCATGCGTGAGCCTTGGTGAATGGAATGGCGGACATATTTTTGGGTCTTAGGCGTTAGGATTCAGGTCTTAGGCAGCCTAAAGCCTAACGCCTAAAACCTAAAGCCTAAAACCCTAATGCCTGCTCCTATAGATTCTCACCGGCACTTGGCCCGCAGTCTGCACCACGATCAGCAATTCCAAATTCTCGGGATGCAGCGCCACCGCCTCTGCCACCGGGTCGCCGGTGCCGGAAATCACAAAATCCGCATTCGCGGCGGGCGCGCGCAGGGCGGCGTCCCACACGTTCTTAGTCCCTTCATTGATGGTGCGCTTCATGGGGATCGAGGCCCGCTCGAGCGCGCCGCCATGGTCGCCGAGGAACATCAGTAGGGTCGAAGAAGGCGGCAGGCTCGCCAGCAGCGATCCCAGCCGCCCATCCAAGGCGTAGCGCGGGCCGCCGTTGACCCTGATTTCGCGCAGGCAGATGGGCACGTTTCGCCAAACGGAGGTGTAGCTGAGGGCGACGAACGCGCACACCATCACCGCCACGCCCGCGCGCCACACCGGCGAACGGTCACGGGTCATGGCGAAATACACCAGCAGCGCGACCAAGGCGGCGGCGGCCGGCAACAATTGCAGCCCGTAGCGCGTGTTGTAATACGAAAACGGCCACCACTGCGGAATGAAGATGGGCACGTCGCCCCAGGCGATGGCGATGGCGTAAAACGGCCATGGAAGCCAGAGCAGCAGCCACGGCAACAGTCCCCGGCAGCGGACCAGGACAAGACCGATTGACGCCATCGCGAGCAACACCCAGGTTTTCTCCATCCACGATGATGGAGAGCGCGGATCTCGGCGCGTTTCGGCGAGCGTCAGGGTTGCATTGCGGACTAAGTGTTGCGTGGCGACAGTCGGGCTGTGCCAGCCGGGATGATGCGGTTCGCCGGCGTGGCGCGAGCGCTGCGCAATCGCCCTGGCCGAATACCGGCCGGTGGCGAACTCCAGCGGGTTCCCCCAGAGAAATGCGTTGTAGCCGAACCAGAGCGCGGGCGCGAGCGCATTAATGAGAACGAAAGTGGCGAGCGCACGACCGAGATTGCCCAGCAAGTTGCGGCGCAGGCGCGCGCGCGATGCAACCAGGACGACCCCCGCAGCCGCCGCGACGAATGCCGCGCCGTAGAACCAGCCGTCATAGCGGAGCAGCATGTCGCACATCAGCAGCCAGCCGCACCACTTCAGATGGCGCGCCGCCTCCTCGTCTTCACCGTGGAGGGCGAACTGCGCGAAGTCGGTAAAGAAGGCGGTGGCCCAGATCAGCAGCGCCAGGCTGAGCGGCTCGTTGAGCGCCGTGGTCTGGAGATAAATCAGGTTGGGATTGGCGGCGAAGATGCCGGCGGCGATCCAGGCGGCCACGCGCGCGGGACCATCCTCGCCGCCAATCCAGGCGAGTCCGGAGCGCACCAGGCGAAACATCCCGAGCACGCCGAAAACAAACGCGGCCATCGAGGGAATGGCGCCGCCGATTCCGCTGCTCCAGCCGGCGTCGGAGATGATGAATGGAATGGTGAGCAGGTGTTGCAGCGGCAGCCATACGGTGCCGAGTTGCTGCAAGCCGGGCGTGCGCGAATCGAAGACGCGGCGGGCGATGTTGATGTGCGCCACGGCATCGCCGGAAAGCAGGATCTGGCCCCACTTGTAGTAGTGCGCGACCGAGGCCACGGAGAGCACAATCGCGGCCAGCGCCAGCACCTGCACCTCGCCGATGCCGACAGCGCGTTCGCGCAGGCGCTCGGCGCGTTCCTGGCGCACACTCCAGTTTTTCGGCGCAACGGCCATGGGAGAAGCTTAAATGAACTTGCCACCGAGGCACAGAGGACACCGAGACTCACCGAGTTTGTAATCTCTCGGTGAAGCTCGGTGATCTCGGTGTCTCGGTGGTGAACTGGTCACTCGAGATGCGTGAGTTCGCGGAAAATCTCGAAGCGCGCGTCGATCTCTTCCCGCGTCAAGTTCTGCAGGCGTTCCGGGCCGAAGCGCTCCACGGCAAACGATCCCATCACGCCGCCATAAAACATGGCGCGCTTCAGCACTTCTCGGTTCAGTTCGCCCTGCGAGGCGATGTAGCCCATGAATCCGCCGGCAAAAGAATCGCCGGCGCCGGTAGGATCGCGGACTTCGGCCAGCGGCAGCGCGGGCGCGCGGAACGGATGATGACCGACGCCGAACATACGGTCGCCGAAAAAGATGGTCGCGCCGTACTCGCCGTGCTTGATGACCAGCGCCTTGGGACCCATCGCCATCACCTTGTTGGCCGCGCGCAACAGGTTGGACTCGCCGGCCAGCATCTTGGCTTCGGTGTCGTTGATCAGCAGCAGGTCTATCAGCTTGAGCGTCTCCAGCAACTCGCGGCGCTTGCCGTTGATCCAGAAATTCATGGTGTCGCCGCCAACCAGGCGCACCAGCTTGAGCTCGCGCCGCACCTGCGCCTGGAGCACGGGATCAATATTGGCGAGAAAAAGAAATTCGGAGTCGAGATATTCGGCGGGAATCTGCGGCTGGAATTTTTCGAAGACGTTGAGGTCGGTGAAGTGCGTCTTGGCCTCGTTGACGTTCTCGCCGTACTCGCCGCCCCAGTGAAACGTCTTGCCCGGGGCGCGCTGCAGGCCTTTGAGGCAGACGCCGCGCGCGCGCAGGACGTCTTCGTGCTCACGCGTGAAATCGTCGCCCACCACGGCGACAATGCGCACCTCGGTGAAATAACTGGCGGCGAGGGAAAAGTAAGTCGCCGATCCGCCGAGGATTTTTTCCACCTTGCCGAAAGAACTTTGGATGGTGTCGAACGCGACCGAGCCTACAACTAGAATTGCCATTACTCCCCCAAGAAGTCTTCAGTCGTCAGTCTTCGGTCGTCAGCGCGGGCCTGAAGACCGGCGACTGAAGACTGAAGACTCTTACGAACTCTTGCCAAGATACTTTTCCAGAATCAGCTTCAGCCGCTCGCGCGTCTCCGCCGGAATCAACTTGGGGTCGGAAATGATCGCCGAGGCCAGCGCCGACCCGCAATGGCACTTGCGTTGTTTCGGCATCACCTTCACCGCCTCGCGCACCACGTTGCAGGCGTTGGCCGCGTTCTTCAGCAGGACCGCGACCACCTGGTCCACGGTGACGGAATCGTGCGCCGGGTGCCAGCAGTCGTAATCGGTGACCATGGCCAACGTCGCGTAGCAGATCTCGGCCTCGCGGGCCAGCTTGGCCTCCTGCAGGTTGGTCATGCCGATCACGTCCATGCCCCAGGAGCGGTACAGGTTGGACTCCGCCTTGGTGGAAAACTGCGGCCCTTCGATGCACAGGTAGGTCCCGCCGCGCTTGCCGACCACGCCCGCCGCGCCGCATGCCTGCTGCATTGCCTGCGCGACCTCGGGACAGACGGGATCGGCAAAGGCGATGTGCACCACTACGCCGTCACCGAAGAACGTGGAAACGCGCCGCCGGGTGCGGTCGTAGAACTGGTCGGGGATAACGAACTCCAGCGGCTTGTGCTCTTCCTTCAGCGATCCCACCGCCGAAAGCGACAGGATGCGCTCCACTCCGAGCTGTTTAAAGCCGTAAATGTTGGCGCGGAAATTCAGTTCGCTGGGCATGAGGCGGTGCCCGCGCCCGTGCCGCGAAAGAAAAGCCACCTTGCGGCCCTCGAGCGTGCCCAGGATGTACTTGTCCGAGGGATCCCCGAAAGGTGTTTCCTGCTTGCTCTCGCGCATGCCGGTCAGGCCCGGCATCTGGTACAGGCCGCTGCCGCCGATGATTCCGATTTCCGCTTCCGGCAAGGAAGTCTCCTGATGAGGGGTGAATCGGGATTATACAAAACGGTGGCTAGGGTGGGTGGTTGGTGGTTCGTACTGCGCACGCGAGGGCGCGTGTGCCACAGCTTACTTCCCTAGCACTGCCTGCCGCACTTTTTCGACTATCTCCGCCGGCACGCTCTCGATCGTGATGACGATATCGCCACTCAGCCTGATTTCCACGGGGCCCTCGGCGGTGTTCCAGAGTTCGGCGGCACGAGGTGCTGGTCCTGAAAGCACGGGAGGAGCGGGCAAGGGCGCCGGGAGCGTCTGGTAGCGCTTGGGGACGTAACCGCCATACAGGCCATAGAAATCGTTCGCCGCTATCCCGTTCGCCCACTTCGTCACCATCACTAGCGCCAGCTCGCCGCCATTTTTCCGCTTCACCGCGTAATACCAGCCGCCGCGCCACTGCGGAGAAATTTTCTTCGCCACGTCGGCGCCGGAATAAATTTCCGCCATCACCGCGACGTCGAACTCGCCAATCGAACCCACGTCATACTTCTCCCAATCTTTTCCCAGCAGCTTGGCGATGTCGGGCACCGGCATTTGCGGGAGATTTTCACCGGCGAGGTAGGTTGCGGGCTCCATCACCTGGCGCGTGTTTTGCGGCGGCGACTTGAACACGCCGGCGTAGGCCTTGTCTTTGCCGCCCTTGACCAGCAACTCGCGCTCGAAATTGAGCCCTTCGCGGTAAGGAAACAGCAGCACGCGCTTGAGGAACAGCGGCGCGCGGTTGAACACCGGGGAGTCGTCGCTCTCCATCATGCCCTGCTGGATCGCCTGCGTGATGGTCGGCGAGTTCGCGACCGAGTTGCCGGTGGGCGCCAGCAAGTAATCGATCATGACCGCCATCGCCTGGCCCTCGACCACCGCGTGGCGCGCCGCGATCTCCTCGTCACCGCGCGCCTCTTCCGTCGGCGTCTTCTCCGACGTTCCCTTCTCGATCCACTTCTCCAGCCCGAAATTCTGGTCCTGCAGGGCGTGCGTCAGCTCATGCGCCATCACCGGCAGTTGCGACGCCGGCGGCAGCCAGTCGAGCAGGTACACGGTCTTGCTCTTGGTGTCGTAATAGCCGGCCACCTGCTCGCGCAACAATTCAACCAGGAAGGTCTGCAAATCGAAATCGCGCGGCAGCAAACCCAATTTCTTGAGCACAACTTCGGAGCGCCGCAGCCGCTGCGTGTCTTCATCCTCTTTCAGCCGGGCCTCGATGTAGGTCTGCACCTGCTCGCGGTCGGCAAGCTGGCGCTTGATCTGGTGCTTGATGCGCAGGCCGGTGTCGGCGCTGTCGAACTTCAGCACCTCATCAACCGCATTGAGCAGTTCTTGGGCTTCCTCGGGCGTGATGCGGTGCTCGGGGGTGGCCTGCGCGGGCGGCGTGGGCTTGGTTCCCGGCTGCTGCGGCGGTTGCAGGGTGACGTTGGGCTTCGATGGCGGTGGCTGGGCTTGCGGAGGCGCCTGCGCCGTTGCCAATGAAACGACGAAGAGGACGAGAATCGCGACGCGCAGCAACAATCGGCAATCGGCAATCGACAATCGGAAATGAAACAAAGATTCCTCGCTTCGCTCGGAATGACAATTCACTGAGGTTCGCATGCTGCGTTTGAACTTACTGGGATTTTCAGATCACCCGATCACCCGATCACCCGATCGCCCGATTAGCTCACCCGCTTCGCGACCCAGTCGCCTACCTCTCGCGTGCCCATGTTTCCGCCAACGTCCCGGGTCAACTGTTTCGCCCGGACCGCCGCCAACACCGCGGCATCCATGCGGCCGGCATGCTCCTGGAGTCCCAGGTGCGCCAGCATCATGGCCGCGCTCTGGATTGCACCCAGCGGGTTGGCCACGTTTTTTCCCGCCAGCGGCGGCGCCGACCCATGCACCGGCTCGAACATCGACGTGCGGCCGGGATGAATGTTTCCGCTTGCGGCCATTCCCAGCCCGCCCTGCAGCGCGGCGGCAAGGTCGGTGAGGATGTCGCCGAACATGTTGTTGGTGACGATCACCTCGAACTGCCGCGGCTCGCGCACCATCGCAGGGCAGAGCGCGTCCACGAACATGTGCTGCGTTGCGATCTCCGGAGATTCCTTTGCCACTTCTTTGAACACGCGCTGCCACAGCCCGCCCGCATAGGTCATGACGTTCGATTTGTCGGTCATCAGAACTCTCTTGCGGCCGTGGCGTCGCGCATAATCGAACGCGTAGCGGATCACGCGCTCCACGCCCTTGCGCGTGTTGATGTCCTCTTGCGTCGCGACCTCATCGGGCGTGCCCTGCTTGAACGTGCCGCCCATGTCCATGTACACGCCCTCGGTGTTCTCGCGAATGATGGTGAAGTTGACGTCCTCGGGCTTCACGTTCTTGAGCGGGCAGAGACTTTCGTCGAGCAACCGCACCGGGCGGAGGTTGGCGTAGAGGTCCATCTTGAAGCGCATGCCGAGCAGGATTTCCTTGGCATGGAGGTTGCTGGGAACGCGCGGATCGCCGAGGGCGCCGACCAGGATGGCGTCGAAATCGCGCGCCAGCATCTCGAATCCGTCGGCTGGGATGGTGGTGCCGTCGCGCAGGTAGCGATCGGCGCTCCAGTCGAATTCGGTGCAGTCCACCGGCGCTCCGCAGGCGCGCACCACCTTCAGCGCCTCGGCAATGACTTCTTTGCCGATGCCGTCGCCGGGGACCACGGCAATCCTTTTTCTCTCGCTCACGGGTGACACGATACAGCAGTCGACGGTCTACGGTCGACGGTCGACACCCGACGGTCCAAGGACCGACACTGATTGAAATGTCATCCCGAGCGAGCGCTGCCTGGTTTTGGGTGGCGCGAGTCGAGGGATCTTGAGTTTGCCGTCAGCCGTCGACCGCTGACCGTCGACTATAATCATTTCTTCGACCATGCCCACGACTCCACTCCATGACCGGCTTGCCGCCGCCGGCGCGCGCTTCAGCGACTACCTGGGCGCGGAAACCGCTGCCGCCTTCGGCGATGCCCGGCGCGAATACGTGGAACTGCGCTCCGGGGCCGGCATCTACGACCTGGGCTGGCGCGCGAAAATCGTGGCCACCGGCGCCGACCGCGTCCGCTGGATGAATGGCATGGTTACCAATAACGTTCGCGACCTTCCGTTTGGCCACGGCAATTACAATTTCCTGCTCAACGCGCAGGGGCGCATCCTGGCGGACATGTACATCTACAATCGCGGCGACTACCTGCTGATGGACACGGCGCGCTGGCAGGCGCCCAAGCTGCTGGAAGTGATGAACAAATACATCATCATGGATGATGTGGAGCTCACCGAGATCAGCGACAAGCTCACCTCGCTCGCCGTTCAGGGGCCGCGCGCGCGCGAGGTGCTCGGCGATGCGGGATTCGGCTTCAAATTGGCCGACGCAGAGCCGCTTCAGGTGCAGGACATTACCTGGAACGACATCGGGCTTTCGGTTACGCGCACGGCCGGCGACATCTCGCACGCCTATGAAATCTGGCTCGCGCCCGCCAACGCCGGCGCTGCATGGGATGCGCTGGTGCGCAGCGGCGCCAAGCCGGTCGGCACCGAGGCGCTGGAGATGTTCCGTCTCGCCGCCGGCATTCCGCGCTACGGCCAGGACATCAGCGAGCGCTACCTGCCGCAGGAAACCGATCAGGGGCAGGCACTCAATTTCAAGAAAGGCTGTTACATTGGGCAGGAAATCGTGGAACGCATCCACTCGCGCGCGCTGCTCCATCGCAAGCTGACCGGGTTTGTGGTGGATGGCCCACCGCCCGTACCGGGCGCCAAGATCCAGCAGGACGGCAAGGACGTCGGCGAGGTCACCAGCGCGCTCACGGTTCCGGGCAGCAACGGCGCCCGCACGCTGGCGCTCGGGTATGTGCGCACAGAAGCCCTCGCTACCGGCACGGAGTTCAGGGTTGACGGTGCGCGCGCCATCGCCCAACTGCTGCCCTACAAGGAGCTGGCGGCATGAATCAGTTTCAGTTTCAGTTTCAGTTTCAGCCGGGGCGATGTAAGGACCCGTAATTCTTCTAAACAGTCACAGCTATGCCTGACAAGAAAGAACCCGAATTTACCGTGACCGACCGCCGGCGCTTCACGTCGGAAGGTGAAACTGCGCCCGAACCGGCGCTCGAGCCGGCGCCGGCAGCGCGCCCTGCGGAGCCGCCAAAGGCGGTGGCGCCCGTGGCGCCTGAGCCGCCGCCACCCGAACCGCCGAAGCCGGAAGAGCGCAACGTCCCGCCGCCGCCGAGCGTTGCCGACCGCCAGGCGCAGCACGATGCCTTCAAGGAAACGTCGAAGAAGCTCGATGCGCAGATCCAGTCCGAACTCGGCGGACGCCGCGTGCAGGACTTCGAGATGAACTTCGAGCGCTTCATCGCCTCGCTGTACATGAGCGCTCTCATGCAATTGGGCTTGATGCACGAGCAGGGAGGCCAGGCGGGGGTGGACCTGCTGGGCGCGCGCTCGACCATTGACACGCTGGGGATGCTGGCCGACAAAACCAAGGGCAATCTCACGATGATGGAAGACAACCTGATGCAAAACGTCCTCTACGAGCTGCGCATGGCCTATGTCGAGGTCACCAACGCGATCGCGCGCGGCCCGCAGACGCCGGGCGCGCCGCCGCCACCAGGTGGACTCAACATCAAATGAAAGCCATCCTGACCGTGCTCGGCAGCGGGACGTCCATGGGCGTGCCCACCATCGGCTGCCGGTGTGCGGTGTGCACCTCGACCGACCCGCACGACCGCCGCACGCGCCCGTCCGTCCTGGTGGAGTACGGCGAGCACCGGGTGCTGATCGACTCCACGCCGGATTTTCGCGAGCAGGCGATCCGCGAAGGCATCCGCCACCTCGACGCCGTGCTCTACACCCATGCTCACGCCGACCACATCCTCGGCCTCGACGACCTGCGCCCGCTGACCTTTCACAGCGCCGGCAAGATTCCGCTGTACGCGCAGACATCGGCGATTGGACGCATCCGCGAAATGTTCAGCTACATCTTTGCGGGTGATTACAAGTACGGCGGCATCGCGCAGGTGGAACTGAATACGCTGGAGGGACCGTTGGAACTGCACGGCGTCTGCTTCGATCCCATCCCGGTGATGCACGGCGACGTCGAAATTTGCGGCTTCCGCTTCGGTTCGGCCGCCTATCTTACCGACTTCAACGAAATTCCGGAGCGCTCGATGGAGCGGCTGGGAGGACTGGACATCCTGTTCCTTGACGCGTTGCGCCACAAGCCGCACCCGACGCACTCGACGGTTGCGAATTCGCTGGAGTTGATCGAGCGGCTCCATCCGCGCCGGGCATTTTTCACCCACATCTCCCACGACCTAGGGCACGAAGAAACCAATGCCGGGCTGCCGGAGCACGTGCGGCTTTCGCACGATGGAATGAAGCTGGAATTTGAGATTTGAATGAACTTGGGAATCGAAAAAGAGTCAACCGCTAAGGACGCGAAGGGCCGCAAAGGATTTCGTTCTTCCTTCTTTGCGTCCTTGGCGTCCTTTGCGGTTCAGCTTTTTGCTGGTGAGTCGCTAGTCGCACCTGAATGAAGATTTTCCGCCATCTCGACGAAGTTCCGGCCGACCACGGACCTGCCATCGCCTCGGTCGGCAACTTCGATGGCGTGCACCGGGCACATCGCCGAGTGGTGAGCGAACTGGTGCGTCGCGCGCGGGAGATCGGCGGCAGCTCGATCGTGGTCACCTTCGACCCGCATCCCATGCGCGTGCTGCGCCCCGACGTAGCGCAGCGCCTGCTCACGCCCTTGCCGGTGAAGCTGCGCCTGCTGGAGGAAACCGGCGTTGATGCCGTGCTCGTGCTCCCGTTTTCGCGCGACCTGTCGCTGATGACGCCGCTGGAATTTGTCGAGGAGGTGATGGTGCGCGCCCTGCATGCGCGCGAAGTGCACGAGGGCTTCAATTTCCACTTCGGACACCGCGCGCAGGGGAACGTGGACCGGTTGGCCGAGTTCGGACGCGAGTTCGGGTTCGAAGTGAAAATCTACCCCGCGCTCACCATCCGCGGCGAAGTGGTTTCCAGCTCGCGCATCCGGGAACTGCTGGCCGCGGGCAATGTGAGCCGCGCGCGTCATCTGCTGGACCGCGTGTTCAGCATCGTCTCCACGCCCGGGCGCGGCCGCGGCTACGGGCTCAAGTACACCGTCCCGACCATCAATCTGAGCCGCTACGACGAGATGGTCCCGCGCAACGGCGTGTACATCACGCGCACGCGGGTCAACGGGGAGACCTTCGACTCGGTCACCAATGTTGGCGTCCGTCCCACCTTCGGACCTGACTCCTTCGCCATCGAGAGCCACTTGCTCAACTTCCATCCCATTTCCCTGACCGCGCAAACGGAGGTCGAGCTCTGTTTCCTGCGGCGCCTGCGAGACGAACAGAAGTTTCCCAACGTGGAAGCGCTGCGCGAGCAGATCGCGCATGATGTGAAGCACGCGAGAAGGTACTTCCATCTGGCGAGCAAGACCTAGTGACTTCGCTGGCACGTTTTCGGTTCTCGGTTATCGGTTTTCGGTGACCTTATGGCCGGCGTTAGTCACAAACCGAGAACCGATAACCGTGAACCGAGAACCTATGTAAAACGTTGTAAATTCCCCGTTTCGCGTCATCTCCCAGGAACAATTCCGCTTACTCTGGCGTATGTGTAGACAGGGACGATAACCAAGCTCCGTTCGCCCCGTCTATCCCGGTACAGCAACATGCGCATGCTGTTCGATATTCTCGGCCAGATGCTGCGCACCCTGTGGGCGCACAAGATGCGCTCGTTTCTCACCATGTTCGGCATCGCGTGGGGCGTGGGTTCGCTGCTGCTGCTGGTGGGCCTTGGGGAAGGCTTCCGCACCGGTCAGAAGAAGCAGCTCTCGACGCTGGGCGAAGACGTGCTCTTTATCTGGGGCGGGCGCGCGCCGGCGGTTGAAGGCAACTTCAACGGCATGCGCCAGTACTACCTCACCTTTCGCGACTGGGAAGATATCGTTCGCGAATGCAACGAGTGCCGCGCTGCCGCTCCCGGAATTTTTCGCGGCGACATCCGCGCGGTGAGCGCGTTCAACAGCTCCTCCGGCCAGCTCATGGGCGTGACCCCGAATTACAACCTGATTCGCTACATCCCCATCAAGACCGGCCGCTGGCTGAACGACGGCGACAACACCGAACGCCACTCGGTGGTCGTGCTCGGCGATGAAGCGCGCCGAATCCTGTTCCAGGGACAACCCGCCGTGGGCAGCACCATCCTGCTCAACGGCGTCCGCTTCGAGGTGATCGGCACCGTCGAACGCATCGGGCACGGCGATAACAACACCATGAACCTGCGCATCATGATCCCTTTCGAGACCATGCGCATGTTCTTTCCCCGCAAGGACACCGGCGAGGTGCCGGACGCAATTTCGTTTATCAATTACCAGCCGCGGGTGCACGCGCTGCATGAACTCGCCCGCGCCCAGGTGCACAAGATCGTGGGCCGCAACCACCAGTTCGACTGGACCAACAAAGACGCCTTCGACGAGTGGGACTCGATCCAGACCTACGACATGGTGGGCAAGATTTTTGACGCCATGGACATGTTTCTCGGCACCGTCGGCCTGGTGACCCTGGCACTGGGCGCGATCGGAATCATCAACATCATGTTGGTGGCGGTGGCGGAGCGCACCCCGGAGATCGGACTGCGCAAGGCGCTGGGCGCCACCAATCGCAGCGTCATGTTCCAGTTTTTTGCCGAGGGCGCGTTCCTGACCCTGCTCAGCGGCGGCTTTGGCATGGCCGTGGCCGCCGCATTGTGTGCCGCGCTGGGCACGCTGCCCGCGCCGCCGGGATGGGACACGCCCAAGATCGTGCCTTCATCGGCGGCTATAGCGATCGGGAGTTTGGCGCTGGCGGGAATCATCGCCGGCCTCTATCCGGCGCGCAAAGCCGCCATGCTGCAGCCGGTGGAAGCGTTGAGGAAGGAATAAATGAGCGGCGACCTGCTCAAGATGGCGTACGAGGCCATGAGCCACAACCGGCGGCGCACCCTCCTTACCATGCTCGGCATGGCGTGGGGCATCGCCACCGTGGTGCTGCTGCTCGCCTACGGCGACGGCTTCGGCCGCGCTATTTATGCCATCTTCAACAATTTTGGCGCCAAGGCGGTCGGCGTATTTCCCGGGCGCACTTCGATGCAGGCGGGCGGCAACAAAGCGGGCGTGGAGACTCGATTCACCGACGACGACCTGGAGCGCCTGCGCAACGTTGTGCCGCTGGTACGCCACATGGCCCGTGCCAACGGCAAGACCGTTCCCGTGCAGCGCGAGGAGCGGGCCTTCAATTTCGACGTTGAGGGCATCGATCCGCCGGCACAAAATATCTGGAACCTGAACACCGAGTCCGGCCGCCTGCTTACCGATGAAGACAATTTTTCTCACGCGCGGGTCGCGGTCCTCGCCTGGGAAGCCAAGCAAAAGCTGTTCTCGGGAGCGCCCGCGGTGGGCCAGCGTGTGCGCCTGGGCGGCGTGACCTTTGAAGTTGTCGGGGTGCTCAATGCGCGCATGCAGGAGGGCGACGACGACATCAACCGCACCGTCTACATCCCCTACAACACTATGGGCCTGCTGAAGGACATCCATTATGTCGGCAGCATCTGGCTGGATTACGAGGCGCTCGACCACGACAAGGTGACCAAGACCATTCGCGAAACCATGGGAATCGCGCACAGCTTCAATCCCGAGGACCAGCGCGCCATCTTTGTGTTCGACGCGCAAAAGCAGCTCGCGCAATTTGAAATCATCACCCTCGGCATCCAGATCCTGATGGGCTTCATCGGCACGCTCACGCTGGGGATCGGCGGCGTCGGGCTGATGAACATCATGCTGGTGTCGGTGACCCAGCGCACCCGCGAGATCGGTGTGGAGAAAGCGCTCGGCGCCCGCAAACGCGACATCCTCTTTCAATTCCTCGCCGAAGCGCTGGTCATCACCGCGGTGGGCGGGGTCTGCGGCATCATCATGTCGTATGCGGTTTCGCTCGGCGCCGGACGCATCACTCTTTATAGCGCACTGGCAAAGCACGCGGAAGCCGGCGATATCACGCTGCTGATCCAACCGCGTATCCTGGCCATCGCCACCGCCATCCTTGCTTTTGTTGGACTCGCCAGCGGCATGTTCCCCGCCATCCGCGCCGCCAACCTCGATCCCATCGAAGCGCTGCGCTACGAATAAATAAGAGTTCTATGCGTGTACGTGTTCGACACGTTTCAGGATCGGCAATCCCTTAATGGATCTCCCAACCTTCTTCTGCGCGATCCGTAAATCATAAAGACTTTGCAGATTGAGCCAGAATTCGGCAGTTGTGCCGAAGAAGTGGGCGAGGCGCAGGGCCGTGTCGCCAGTGATGGCGCGCCTTCCATTCAGGATCTCGGTGACGCGGTTGGTCGGAACATCGAGCTGGCGCGCAAGCTCCGCGGCGCTCATGCCCAGTTTCTTCAGCTCTTCGGCCAGATGTTCACCAGGGTGAATAGCGGTAAGTGGCATGATTTTCTCCAAGCTACGCGTTACGTCAAGCATAATGCCATGATCGGCTGCAGTACGCGACTCAGCGCATCCGGATGTCAGCCGAGCCAAAGGATCGTCAATCTCCAATCTTCAGTCGTCAATCCTCTATAATCCCGCCGCCATGCATCAGTCCAAGCCCTGGCTCCTCGACCTGGCTCCCCACGAGCGCTGCACGCTAATCGCCACCTTTGGCGGATGGGCGCTCGACGGCATGGACGTTATGGTGTACAGCTTCGCGATTCCGGCCCTGATTACGCTGTGGCATATCAGCAAAGGACGCGCCGGGATTCTGGCCGCCGCCACGCTCATCATCTCCGCCGTCGGCGGCTGGCTCGCCGGACTTCTGGCCGACCGCTACGGACGCGCCCGCGTGCTGCAGATCACCATTGCCTGGTTCGCGCTGTTCACCTTTCTCAGCGGCTTCACCAATTCGTTTTGGCAATTGCTGGTCACGCGCGGCCTGCAGGGCCTCGGATTTGGCGGCGAATGGGCGGTCGGATCGGTGTTGATGGGTGAGGCCATCCGCGCCCAGCATCGCGGCAAGGCCGTCGGCACTGTCCAAGGCGGATGGGCAGTCGGGTGGGGAATGGCGGCGATTTTCTATGCCGTGCTATTTTCCGCCCTGCCAGCGACACTGGCGTGGCGCGCCATGTTCTGGATCGGGATCCTTCCGGCGCTGCTGGTCTTTTACATCCGGCGCTACGTGCCGGAGCCCGAGGTCTATAGCCGCACCCGGGTGGAATTGGCCGCATCCGGCGATGCCAGCCGGTTTTTGGAAATTTTCTCGCCCTCGCTGCTGCGCGTCACCGTGCTGACCTCGTTGATGGCGACCGGCGCGCAGGGCGGGTACTACGCGATCACCACCTGGCTGCCCACCTACCTGAAGACGGCGCGCGGCCTGTCGGTGCTGAACACGGGCGCGTACCTGCTGGTGGTGATCGTGGGATCGTTTACCGGATACATGGTCAGCGCCTGGCTGACGGACCGGCTCGGCCGGCGGCGCACGCTCATCCTCTTCGCCGTGTGCTCGTTGGTGGCCGTCGCCGCCTACACCTATCTCCCGATCGGCAACCACGTCATGCTGGTGCTGGGATTTCCGCTGGGATTTTTTGCCTCGGGATCGTTTGGCCCCATGGGAGCGTTTCTGACCGAACTTTTCCCCAGCCGCGTGCGCGGCTCCGGCCAGGGTTTTTCCTACAATTTCGGACGCGGCATCGGCGCCCTGTTCCCCGCTCTCGTCGGCTACCTCAGTGTGCGCATCTCGCTGGGAGCTGCGATCGCAACGTTTTCCCTGTCCGCGTACCTGCTGATGATCGTAGCGGTGGTGTTCCTGCCGGAAACGAAAGGCAAAGAGCTGAAGGCGTGGGAATAGTCCCGAATTTGTAATTGGTAATTTGTAATTTGTAATTTGTAATTTCCAGGTTCTGGACACTGCCGCGACAGAACAATTGCAAATTACAAATTGCAAATTACAAATCACTCTATCGGCTCCACCATCTCCTCTTTCCCCGAGAGTTGCACCAGCACCGTGCCCGTCAGCACCACCACGATTCCCACCACCTGCACCCCGCGCACCAGTTCGCCCAGCGTCAGGGCGGCGATCAGGATGGAGAACACCGGCTCCAGGCAACTGGTCACGATGGCGCGGGTGGCATCCAGGTGCTGCAATCCTGCAATGTAAAACGAAAACGGCAGCAGCACCGAGGTCACCGAGAACACCGCCAGAAATGCCCACTGCGCCCGCGAGTAGTGCCCGGCGATGATTCGCCACGGCGGGTTGATCACAAGCCAGCACAGCGCCGAGCCGATCAGAATGTAGAGCAGCACCTTCCAACGGTCGTGCCGCTTGAGCAGCGGCGGAATAAAAATGTTGTAGTACGCAAATGACAGTGCCGCGGCCATGCCTGCCGCTACCCCGATCGGATTGATGCGGAACTGGCCTGTGCCCACGGCGCCGATGGCGAGAGCACTGCCCACCACCGCCAGCGCGACGGAGAATACGCGCGACGCCGTCGCCTTCTGCACGCCCCGCGCCACCATGTACAGCAGTACGCACACCGGCGCGGTGTATTGCAGGATGATGGCGGTGGCGACGTTGGTCTTCTGGATCGCGAGGTAATAGAAATAATTCGAGGCCGCCACGCCGAGGACGCCGATCAGCAGTGCGCGCACTAGGTCGGCGCGCGACATCTTCAGCCCCGCCGCTCGCCGCCGCGCCAGCAGAACGGGCGCGAGCACCAGCAAGGCCAGCGTGACGCGCGTCTGCGCCAGAATCAGCGGTCCGATCGGCGGCAGCGCCTGCCCCGTGACCAGCCGGCCGGTGAACGCTGCCCTTCCCAGCGATGCCGAAATTCCCCAACACAACGCCGCCGCCGCGATGAACACGTAGCCGCGAACGGGGTGGGCCGCATGAGCGCCACTGGGCGGCAGTCGCGATTCGGCGTTTGCGATCTCCGTTTTCACGGCTGCTCGAGTTTATCTGAATGGCCGTCGACCATCGACCATCGACCGTCGACTGCGTCCAACACAAAAGGCACGGCTCACACCGTGCCTCCGTGTCCCTCATCCAAATCTGCGGCTAGTCGCCCATCATCAACTCGTCCAGGCGGTCGGGATCGAATCCGATCATCACCTCTTCGCCGATCACCAGCGTCGGCGTCGAGCGGCTCTGGTACTTGTGGACCAAGTCGTTTACCGCCTGTGCGTCCACCGACACATCGCGGTCCTCGTACTCGATACCTCTCGCCGAGAGGTAGGCCTTGGCGGTGCGGCACGGCGGTCAACCCGGTTGCGTGAAGATGACGACATTTTTTGGCATGCAGGCTAGACGCAGCTACCTGGCTCGGGGCTGCAAATATTTTCGTTGTGGATGCACAAGTCAGCAACTATTCACCACCGAGCCACCGAGGGGGCGGGAACTCACCCCGGCAGGACCTCGATCTCCGACGTAATCTTCGCCGTCTTGCCCAGCATTTGCGAGACCGAGCAGTACTTCTCCTTGGACAGGCGGACCGCGTCCTCGACCGACTTGCGCGAGACTTTGCCGGCGACGCGGTAGCGCAGCTTGATGGAGGTGTAGACCGCCGGAGGCTGGGGCGCGCGCTCCGCCTCGGCGCTGACTTCCAGGCGCGTGAACGGCTCGCGCTTCTTGCGCAGAATGCCGACGACATCGCTGGCGGTGCAGCCGCACAGGCCGATGAGCACCAGTTCCATCGGGCTCGGTCCGGTTTTGTCCTTGGCGGCATCCACGACAATCGCGTGCCCGCTGCTGGCGACCCCCACGAATCGTTCCCCATCGGTCCACGATGCGGAGGCAGTTACCATTGTCATTTTCCTCCTAAGGCAAAACCATTTCCGATTGTCGATTGTCGATTGCCGATTTTGCCGCCTCCGCCGTTCGTTTCGAAGCGGTAAAGATCGCGACCAGTTGGTTTGCTTCGTCAATGAGCTGCGCCATGCGCTTGGGCGGCACCAAGCCGGTATCCACCAGCATTTCGAGCCAGAAAGTCGTCTCGTCCGCTTCTTCGATCACAATTCCCAGTTTTGCGACAAATTCGTCACGAGAGCGGGAACGGCACGCGGCGCGGTAGTTTGCTGCAACTGACGTCGCGGACCTAAGCACTTGGCGGCCAATGACACTGGCGCTGGGTTTTCGCGGCAGGGCTTCGACCACGCGGACCACCCGAACGGCAAATTCCTTGGTCCTTTGCTTCAGCTGCTCGGCTTGTGCCCCCATGTTCACCTCCGCAACAATGGAGAACTAATGAGGTTAAGCGAGATATCTGGGCGTTCTCAATGGAAAATGTCGCCGTGAATACTTGCGATTCCCTAATCGGCAAGATTGATTTGAAAATCGGCAATCGACAATCGACAATCAGCAATGAATTTGCTTTTTCTGGCATCCAATCCGCCATGCGCTTTCTTGCGCTTGCCACCGATTACGACGGAACGCTGGCCACCCACGGCCGAGTTGACGGCATCGTGCTTCCGGCGCTGGACCGGTTGCGCGCCTCCGGCCGCAAACTCTTGCTGGTGACCGGACGCGAGCTGCACGACCTGCAGAATGCTTTCCCGGAAGCAGCGCTCTTTGACCGCATCGTCGCCGAGAACGGCGCGTTGCTGTTCCGGCCTTCGTCGAACCAGGAAATCGCGTTATGCGGCCCGCCTGATCCCAGGCTGCTGGCCGCGTTGCGCGGCCGCGAAGTTCCGTACTCTACCGGGCGCGCGATCGTTGCCACCGACGACGCCCACCACGCCGCGGTGGCCTCGGCGATTCACGAACTGAATCTCGCCCTCGACGTCCACATCATCCTGAACAAGGGCTCCCTGATGATTCTTCCCACGGGCGTGGACAAGAAGACCGGCCTGGAAGCGGCGCTCGCCGAACTGCAACTGGCGCCCGCCAACGTGGTCGGGATCGGCGACGCGGAAAACGACGCCAGCATGCTCGCCGCGTGCGGCTGTGCCGCGGCGGTGGCCAACGCCCTACCGCAGATCAAGCGAAACGCCGCCCTGGTTACCGCTTCCGCTCATGGCGCCGGAGTGGCGGAGCTGATCGGGCAGCTTCTCGACAACGACCTCGGGCGCTACGCCCTGCGCCACACCCGCGGCTAGCGCCGGCTTTCGCGGCGGAGCGGCCAGATCCAGGCGCACGTCGCACAACTCGCCGATCAGGTTGGCCGCCCAGCGGTACACGTTGTGCTGCCGCACCACCTGGCGCATGCGGCGCATGCGCGCCCGCCGTTCCGTGCCTTCCATCTCCAGCGCCTGGTAAATGGCGTCGGCCAGCTTCTCGGTGTCGTAGGGGTTGACGATGAGGGCGTCGGGCAGCTCGCGCGCCGCCCCGGTGAAGGGACTGAGGACAAGTACACCCTCGTCGTCATCTCGTGACGCGATATATTCCTTGGCCACCAGGTTCATGCCATCGTGCAGCGAAGTCACCAGGCAGACGTCGGCGGCGCGGTAGAACCGCTCCAGTTCGGCGTGGGTGTGATGGCGGTCGCGGAGGATGATCGGCTGCCATTTTCCCGACCGAAAGCGCCGGTTGATGCGCTCCGCCGTGGCCGCCACCTCGCCCATGAAGTCGTGGTAGCGCTGGATATGAGTGCGGCTGGGAGCGCCGATCTGTACGAAGCTGAACCGCCCCTGGTTCTGCGGGTACTTCTCCAAGAACCGTTCCACGGCCAGCATGCGTTCCACGATGCCCTTGGTGTAATCCATGCGGTCCACGCCGAGACCGATGTAGAGCGCGTCCACGCCGATTTCCTGCAGCAGCTCCGCCTGCTGCTGGTGCGGGTTGGGTTTCTCCTCCTGCTCGGTGACCGGAGGCATCACAATGCTGATGGGAAACGGCCGCACCATGGTCATGTGCTCGCCGCGATTCACGTTCCTGCGGTCCCACTCGATGCGCGATTCCAGGACGCGGTCCACGGTTTCCAGGAAATTGTCGCAATGCGCCTGGATATGGAACCCGACCAGGTCCGCCCCCAGCAGTCCGTCGAGCAACTCGGCTTGCCACGGACAAATGCCGAACGCCTCCGGGTTCGGCCACGGGATGTGCCAAAACACGCCGACCCGCGCGTCCGGACGCCGCTGCTTGATCATCCGCGGCAGCAACGCGAAGTGATAATCCTGGACGACCACGATCGGTTGCTCCACGCCGCGCATCTCGTCCCAGAGCGCGTCGGCGAATTTCTGGTTGACGCGCTGGTACTCCTCAAAATCGGCGGCGCGAAACGTCGGCCGGGTGTGCGCAATATGACAAAGCGGCCATAGCCCTTCATTGGAAAACCCGTAGTAATACCGTTCTTCCTCCTCTTTCGTCAGCCAGACCCGCCGCAGGGTGTAATGCGGGTCCTCCGGGGGAACGCGGACGCATTGGTTGGCGTCCACCGTCTCCTGGTCGGCGTCGCCGCTGCCGTGGGCGATCCAGGTGCCGTCGCAGGCGCGCAGGATGGGCTCCAGCGCGGTGACCAGGCCGCTGGCCGGCACCATCGTCTGCAGCAGGTTCCCCTTGCGGGTGTGCATGTAGGGCTCGCGGTTGGAGATCACGAACAGGCGGCTTCCCTGCAAGCGGGTGCGCAGCGAGACCGCCAGGCGCTCCGCCGTCCACGACGATTCCGCCGTTTCGCGCATCCGGGCTTCCCGCTCCGCCGAAGCGCGCGCCTCCGCCAGGCTGCGCGCAAAGTTATGCGCCTCGTTGGCGAGGGGTTTCAGAACATCATCGGAGCCGGCCAGGCCGGACGCGCCGGGATTGCGTCCGTGGCGCAGTTCGCGCATCCAGGCCGCGGTACGCGCAATGGGTTTCACCACGCTGCGCTCGAACATGATCACCGTGGTCAGGATGATCAGGAGCACCTGCGCCAGGACGCGCCACGACATGTCCCGCCACGCCTGCCATCGCGCGGCGACGATGTAAGCGGCGTCGTGCACCACCAGCAAACCACCCGCGACATGGTCATCTTCGTGGAGGGGGATAGCGCGGAAGTGGACCGGATGGCCGTTGAGGCGCAAGAATGCTCCCTGCGGCATGTCTTCATGCATGGCCTTCGCAAGCGTTTCGGGCCGCCCCGCAATCTGCCCCACCAACGATGCCGAGATCGCTACCGGGCCGCCGCTTTCGCCGTACACCGCAAGTCCGGCGAGTTGCTTCTGGTTGGCAAATTGCACGGCCAGCCGCTGAATGCCGGCCTTGTCGCCGCGGTGCAACATGGATTCGACCCGCGGCTGCAGGCTCTCCGCCAGTGCATCGGCGCGATGCTCCAGTTCCTGGCGCAGCACCAACCTCTCCCGCTCCGCCTGGTAGTACGACGAGAACACCGACACCAGCAGAACGCAGAGCACCAGGCAGCCGATCAGCCGCGCCACAATACGCATAACCCCTCGTTACGAACTTTGAGCCTCTGCAGATCTTGCCGGATGGTTGGGACGGGACATCGTGGCCATGGACGACGTCCATAGGACACGAAATGACAATGATTAGAAGGAAAGAACAGGACGTTGGGTTGCCTCGTCCGCCTGCCCCAAAGCTCCCCATTGCAGCGACTCTTGTACGATAGGGTAAGTATGAGGGCAAAGGTGGAGTTAGCGAGCGCGGGAAAGTTTCTGGGCGTTCCGACTGAGAACTTTGAAGGCGCCGGCAGGGAGCAATTCATTTACCTGTTGCGGGCCGGCCTGACTCCCGCCGCCAAGGTCGTGGATGTGGGTTGTGGAGTTCTGCGGGGTGGTTACTGGCTGATTCATTTTCTCGATGCAGGATGCTATTGCGGAATCGAGCCGCACAAAGAACGCCTGCAAATCGGCACGGACCACATCCTGGAGCCGGAAATCATCAAGCTCAAGCAGCCGCGTTTTGACACTAACCCGAATTTCGACACCTCGGTCTTCGGCGAGAAGTTCGACTTTTTCGTGGCGTACTCCATCTGGACGCACGCGTCCAAGCCGCAGATCGCGACCATGCTGGACGCGTTCGTCAGAGATTCGAAAGAGAATGGTGTTCTTCTGGCCACTTATTACCCGTCAAGCTGGAGGCACGCTGACTACAAAGGCGATCACTGGGTAGGTACGAGCCACGAGTCCGAGACGCCCGGCTGCATTCGCCACAGCTCCCGGTGGATTAAGGCCGAGTGCAAGAACCGAGACCTGCAAGTGAGCAGGTTCGGACAAGACGAGGCGCATGGCCAATGTTGGCTTGCGATCCGCCGAAATTCAGCGCCGGCCCGTGGGCTTGGGCGCGGCAAGTTGCGCCGCTGGCGACGCTACCTAGCAAATCGCTGCGGGATTTGGTACTGCACCTTCCAGACTGCTTTTCGGAGAACAGGAAAGTTGGTTTGCGGCGGAAGATCAGAGTAGAATCCGTGCACTTGATGCCCTGGATGTGGAGGAGAATGTGGCGGAAACCTCTTTTTGTTTCTCTTCTCTCACCGATCTGTCGCCCGTTGAAACAACGCGCGCAGCTCTCGTGTTGGGCCATCCGGGACATGAACTCAAGGTGTTTGGCTGGACCGCGGCATACCGGCCTCGCACATTTATCCTGACCGATGGTTCCGGCCATGGTTCAACCCCCCGGACCAGCAGATCGAGGAGTCTTCTTGGGGGGTTAGAGGCTTCCGTTGACTCCTGTTTCGGTAACTGCTCCGACCGGGATGTCTACGCTGCGATCCTGAACCGAGACACCTCGTTCTTTTGCGATCAGACCCGCCGCCTTGTGGAAGCGTTCCTCCGCGACAAAATTAATTTCGTGGCCGGCGACGCGCTGGAAGGCTACAACCCCACTCACGATCTGTGCCGCTGGATGATCAATGCCGCGATCACCCTTGCGCAGCGACAATCAGCACTTGCCATCAGGAATTATGAGTTCCTGCTGACCGAATCCCCAACCGACGCGGACTCGCGACATTCCACGACATGTTCCCATTTCCAACTGGACGAACGGGCTCTCAGGCACAAGCTGCAATGCGCGCTCACCTATGAAGAACTTGCAGCGGAGGTCGAAGGCGCTCTGAATCGGTGCGGCAAGAATTATTTTGCGACCGAGTGTTTCCGCCTGGTGGAGCAGCCGTTTACCACTCACCCTTATCGGCAACCACCGCAGTACGAATCGTGGGCAGAACAGAGAGTAGCGGCGGGATACTACCCCACCGTGATTCGCATGGAGCACGTCCTCGCCATCATGGAAGCGATTCGCAACTTCGCCGAGGGACCCAAGGCGTGAGGGTGCTCATCACCAATTGCGTGCTGGAGCGGCCCACCGGCACGGAAATTGTGGTCTGCGATCTGGCCCGCGAGCTGTGTTCGCGCGGACATGAGGTCACGGTTTATTCGCCTCGGCTCGGAGTCATCGCCGAACGAGCGCGAACCGCGGGTGCGCGCCTCACCTCCGACCTTGCGGAGGTCTCCGAGCCCGAGGTGGTTCACGGCCATCACCACCTCAACACCGTGACCGCGCTGTTGCGTTTTCCGCGGACCTGTGGAATTTTTGCCTGCCATGACGCGGCGAGCTGGCGTGACGCTGCACCACTATTTCCGCGCATCCTGCGCTATGTCGCAGTCGATCTGACATGCCGCGATCGATTGGTGGCCGACGGAGTCGATCCCAAGCGGATCTCCATTATTCCGAATGCAGTGGACCTGAAGCGTTTTCGCGTGCGCGGCCCTCTTCCGGTACGTCCGCGCCGCGCGCTGGTGTTCAGCAACTACGTGACTGAGGGCCGTTACCTGGAACTGGTTCGCAGCGTTTGCCGCAGTGCGGGCATCCTTGTGGACGTTGCCGGCAGGGGCGTCGGGCGCCAGTGCGACGCGCCGGAGGATTTGCTGGGTCAATACGACCTCGTCTTCGCCAAAGGCCGCTGCGCGTTGGAAGCCGTGGCCCTCGGTTGCGCGGTCATTCTGATTGATCCAGGCGCGATGGGCGGGATGGTGACGAGCATCAATTTCGCCGGACTGAAACTGCTGAATTGTGGCCGGCGGGCGCTGACGCGGCCCATCCATGCCGAATCGCTGGCGGCGGAGATCTCGCATTACGATTCCTCCGATGCTCACGCTGTCTCCCAGCTCGTGCGCGCTGGGTCCGCGCTCGATACCGTCATCCACGAATGGATGGATCTGTACGCCGAGGTGATGGAACTCAGCCAGTCGATGACCTACGATCCCGCCGCAGAACTGGTGTGGATGTCCGATTATCTGCGCACCTGGGGATGGGATTCGCGCATCGCTTGGGAAAAAGCCCAACTACGAAAAATCTATGACCTGCGTTGGATCGGCCCCTTGCTTGAGCGTTGGACTGACAAAAGGCTTCGGCGATTAGCGGGCCGCGCCGCTCCATCGCTGCACGGCAACTGAGTCTGAAATTTCGTTTTTCTATTCCTGGCTGGGAACGCCGATGGGGAGCGCGTCCTTGCGCGGGCGACGGTTGGCCTGTAGTACCTTCTTGCGCAGGCGCAGCGATTTCGGCGTGACCTCGACATATTCGTCGTCGGCCACGAACTCGATCGCCTGCTCCAGGTTGAGGGTGCGGAACGGCACCAGGCGGATGGCCTCGTCGGCGGTGGAAGAGCGCATGTTGGTCAGCTTTTTCTCGCGCACGCAGTTGACGTCGAGATCCTTGTCGCGCGAGTTTTCGCCGATGATCATGCCCTCGTACACTTCCACGCCCGGCCCGACGAACAGTTCGCCGCGCTCCTGCAGGTTCCAAAGCGCGTAGGCGGTGGTGGCGCCGGCGCGGTCGGCGACCAGCGCGCCGGTCAGCCGGTGCGGGATCTCGCCCTGCCACTCGATGTGGCCGTCGAACAGCGAGTTCATGACCACGGTGCCGCGCGTGTCGGTGAGCAGTTCGCTGCGCAACCCGATGAGCCCGCGGCTGGGCACGCGGAATTCCATGCGCACGCGCCCGTAGCCGTGATTGTGCATCTTCTGAATCTCGGATTTCCGCATGCCGAGCTTTTCCATGACCACGCCGACGAACTCCTCGGGAATGTCCACCGTCAGCCGCTCCACCGGCTCCATCAGCTTGCCGTTCACGTTCCTGGTCACGATCTCGGGCTTGCCGGCCATCAGCTCATAGCCCTCGCGGCGCATGGTTTCGATCAAGATGGAAAGCTGCAGCTCGCCGCGGCCCATGACTTTGAAGGAATCGGTGCTGCCGGTTTCCTCGACGCGGATGGAAACGTTGGTGAGCAACTCCTTCTCCAGGCGCTCGCGCAGGTTGCGCGAGGTGACGTACTGCCCGTCGAGGCCGGCGAACGGCGAGGTGTTCACCGTGAACTGCATGGCGATGGTGGGCTCATCAATCGCGATGTTGGCCAGCGGGGTGGGATTTTCTGCGCCGGTGATGGTCTCGCCGATGGTGATGCCGGTGACGCCCGCGACCGCAACGATGTCACCCAGTTCGGTTTGCGTAATGTCGACGCGCTCGAGCCCGTTGAAGGAAAACAGCTTGGTGATCCGCACTTTCTGCAGGGAGCCGTCGAGCTTGGCAATGCCGACATCCTCGCCGGTGCGCAGCGTGCCGTTGAAGACGCGCGCGATGGCCAACCGCCCGAGGTAATCGCTGTAATCAAGATTCGCCACCAGGATCTGCAGCGGGCCATCGGCCTCGCCGGCGGGCGCAGGAATGGTCGCCACGATGGCATCGAACAGCGGCTGCAGATTCTGACCGGCGGTGTCCGCGTCCGCCGACGCCGTGCCCAGCCTGGCATTGGTATACAGAACCGGAAAATCGAGCAGTTCCTCGGAGGCGTCGAGATCGATGAACAGGTCGTAAATTTCGTTCAGCACTTCCTGGGAACGCGCGTCGGAGCGGTCAATCTTGTTGATCACGACGATCGGCGGCAGCTTGGCTTCCAGCGCCTTGCCCAGCACATAGCGGGTTTGCGGCAGCGGGCCCTCGCTGGCGTCCACCAGGAGCATGACGCCGTCCACCATCTTGAGCGCGCGTTCCACCTCGCCGCCGAAATCGCTGTGGCCGGGCGTGTCCACGATGTTGATCTTGATGTCGTGGTAAAAAACGGCCGTATTCTTGGCCAGGATGGTAATGCCGCGCTCGCGCTCCAGCTCGTTGGAATCCATGACGCGGTCCACCAACTCCTGGTTGGCGCGAAACACGCCGCTCTGGCGGAGCATGGCGTCCACCAGCGTGGTCTTGCCGTGGTCGACGTGGGCGATGATGGCGATATTGCGAATACTCAAGATGTAGTCCTTAACCTGTTGCGAGCCTTCCGCCGCCTCGCAAGCGAATTTGTTGAATCGCAGCCAGCCGGCTCGCATACAATCTGGCTGCGTGCGCCGTGCCGCACCGCAACTCATTTGCCGAGGAGACAGACATGAGAAACACTCGTTTCGCGGTTGCCGCAGCTCTCTTGCTGGTGGCGGTCGTCGCCGCCTTTGCCATGTACGCGCAGACCAGCCAAGCGCCTGCCGCTGTCAAACGCAACATCGTCCTCAAGCAGGACATGACCATCCCGGGCCATGAAGCGGTGATGGCCCTGGTCGAATTGCCTCCCGGCAGCGCCGAGGGCCGGCACACGCACCCGGCCGAAGTGTACGTATTCGTGCTGCAAGGCACCATCCTGCAGCAGTTCGAAGGCAAGCCCGACGTGACCCTGAAAGCCGGCGACCACTTCTACGTTGCTCCCGGCCAGATCCATCAGGCGATCAACAAAGGCAGCGACACCGCGAAGCTGGCGGCCGTGTTCGTTGCCGAGAAAGGCAAACCACTGACCACCAAAGCTGAATAGTAGGCAGTGGCGTGAGCGCTTGGATGTTTGGCTGCCCCCCAGGGATTCGAACCCCGATATGCTGATCCAGAGTCAGCTGTCCTACCATTGAACGAGGGGGCAGCGTCGGCGGTTGGCAGGTCCCGAAACGGCGGACCCACTTAGATTTTAGGGGCTGTCTGGGAGTGCGGTCAAATCACATTGCAGTGGCCAGTGGTCAGTGGCTAGTGGCCAGTCAGAGCGGAGCCGCGCAATTCCGGCCAGCCTTGGGAGCCTGGACTGACTGAAAACTGCCGTACTGAAATTCCGCGCGATCGGGCAGTACAATAGCGCCGTTCCTTCGGAGGCATTGTTATGGCAATTCAAACTGGCATGATCGAAACCGTGCACGATCCGGCGGAAATCGCGCGCCGCCATTTGCAGGCGGAACAATGTGCCCTGGTGGTGGTGGACATCCAGGAAAAGCTGCTGCCCCCGATCTTTGAGAAAGACCGCCTGCTGCGTAACGCGCAACTGCTGCTGCGGCTGGCGAAGATCCTCGACCTGCCCGTGATGGCGGCCACGCAGTACACCAAGGGCCTGGGCCCGGTGGTGCCGGAGATCGCTTCCCTGCTGCCCACCAAACCCCACGACAAAATGGAGTTCAATTGTTTTGGCGCCGATGCCTTCTGCGACGCCGTCAAGTCCATGCCCCGCAACCGCAACACGCTGCTGCTGTGTGGCATGGAAACCCACATCTGCGTGATGCAAACGGCGCTGGAAGCGCTGAATCGCGGCTACCTGGTGCACGTCGCATCCGACGCGGTCAGTTCGCGCGCCGAGTGGAACTGGAAGGTCGGGCTGCGACGCATGGAAGCGGCCGGGGCGGTGATCTCGTCCACCGAGATGATCATCTACGAGCTGCTGCACAACTCAGGAACGGCGGCCTTCAAGGAAATGCTCAAGCACCTGAAGTGATGGCTTATTTGGCGGAAGCGTCTCCGGCGCCCGCCGCGCGGGCGCTCGCCAGCACAATGCGCGCGTCCGCGATCTGCACCCCACGGGGAGAAACGAAAATCGGATTGAGGTCGAGCTCCTCGATCTCGGGATGCTGCGTCACCAGTTCCGACACCTGGACAAGCAGCTTTTTCAGTGCCGCAACATCCGCCGGTTTCGCGCCGCGAACGCCATCGAGAATGCGCGCGCCCCGAACCTCCCCGATCATCTCGGCCGCGTCCAGCTCGGAAAATGGCACGATGCGGAAGGAGATGTCCTTCAGCACCTCCACCATGGTCCCGCCCATGCCGAACATGACCGCGTGGCCGAACTGGAGGTCGCGCGTGACCCCGATGATGACTTCCACCCCGGCGGCCGCCATGCCGCAAACCAGCGCCCCGCCGGCACGGAAGCCGCCGGCAGTTTCCACGGCCGCTAACCGCCGAAACGCGGCGCGCACGCCGGCTTGGTCGGGCACGTTGAGCACGACCCCGCCGACATCCGTCTTGTGGGTCACGTCCGGTGAGTTGATTTTGACGGCGACCGGAAAGCCGATGTTGCGCGCCGCCGCCACCGCCTCGTCTTCATTGGCCGCAGCGGCGAACGGCGTCACCGGCAACGCGGCTTGCTTTAGGAAAGCCATCGAGTCGGCGGGAGTGAGCGACGCCGGCGCAGCCGCCGGAGCGGCGGCCGTGGCCGGTAGGGCTTCGCCGGCAAACTTCTGCCGGCGGAAATAGGTATGACGCGCCAGCGCTTTCACCGCCCGTTCCGGCGTCGGAAACACGGCGATCTTCCTCTCGCCCATGCGCGCCCGCTCTTCGCGCTCGACGTCGGCGCCGCCGAGATACGCGACCAGCTCGCATCGCCCCGGCCGTATCACTTCGCTGGCGCCGGGGATGGGATCGCCGAATATGGTCACCACCAGGTCGTAGTGGCCGTCAGCCAGTTCCAGCACTCTTCGATACCAAGCTGCGGTGGCATCGCCGGTCAGGTCAATGGGATTGCCGATGGGACAATGCGAGGGGAGAAACTCGCGCAGTTGCCTGGCCAGTTCCGGTGGGACAGGCGCCAGCCGGAAGCCCTCCTCTTCCAGCGCGTCGGTGGCGAGGATGGCGGACCCGCCCGAACTGGTGACGATCAGCACCCGCTCTCCCTGCGGCGCGGGTACATACGCCAGGGCCTTGGCGTAATCGTAAAGTTCTTCCAGCGTGTAGGCGCGGTGGACGCGGTACTGGCGGAAGACGGCTTCATAAATCTCGTCCCGCCCCGCCAGCGAGCGGGTGTGCGACTCCGCCGCTTTGCGTCCCTGCTGCGTGCGGCCCGCTTTCAGGATCACCAACGGCTTACGGCAAGCCTTTACCGCGGCCAGAAACTTGGCGGCGTCTTTCACGCCTTCGATGTAGAGCGCGATGACCTTGGTGTTGGGATCGTCGGAAAAAAAGGAGATCAGGTCCGCCTCGTCCACGTCGGCGCGATTTCCCAGGCTGACGAACGCCGAGAACCCGAGCCGGTCCTGTGAAGCCCAGTCAATCAGCGCGGCGCCGACGGTGCCGCTCTGCGACACGATCGCCATGTCGCCACGGCGCGTCAGCAGCGGCCACGACGCGCACAATCCGTGATAGGGATAATTCACCCCCTGGCAGTTTGGCCCCACCACCCGGATGCCGCTCTGGGCGGCGTTCTCCGCCAGTTCCCGTTGCAGTGCGGCGCCCTCATCGCCGGACTCGGCAAAGCCCCCGGTAATGACGATCGCAGCCTTCACCTTGCGCTCGCCAAGCTGCAGCATCGCGCCCGGCACGAGCTTGGCGGGAATCATGACGACCGCGAGATCGGTGCCCTCCGGGATCTCCGTCGCGGACTTCAGGGATGGAATCCCGAGGATCGTTTCTCCCTTGGGATTGACCGGAATGATCTCGCCGGCGAACCCGGCGTCCCGCAGGTTGCGGAAAATCTGGAAGCTGAGCTTCTCGGGGTTGGCCGACGCTCCGATCATGGCGATGCGAGACGGACGGAACAAGGATGTGAGCGGCGCAGCCATGGCTCGCCTCCGCGGTAAATTTTGGTTCAGGGAGCGAGCATCATAGGAAGGGGTTCGGGCGAAGTCAACGGGCGAAGCTGTCGGGCGTGGGCTAGGGCTCGCCCTGCTGTTCTGGGGCCTGTTCTTTCTTCTTCACGCGCACCACAATGATTTTGGCGAAGCCCTCGTCGAAGGTCGGCGGGCGGAGCTTGGCCGCCATGCGCTGCATCACGTCTTCCGGCACGATGCGCTGGCGGCGCTGGTTACGCTCCATGCAGACTTCGAGCGGCACGTCGAAGAATACGGCGTGCACGTCGTAGCCAAACTCGCGCGCCATCTTGATCCACCCATGACGCTCGCGCGGCGACAGGTTGGTGGCATCCACATAATTCCACGGCATGCGGGCGACCATGCGGGCGCGCAGCAGCGAGCGCAGCGTGCCGAACACCAGGTCCTGGTAGCGCTGCTCGGTGGTGTCGTCGAACAAAAGCTTGCGCAGCAGGTCGCTCGACAGCGGCGTCACGCCGCGGCGCTTGAACCAACTGCTCTTCCCCGACCCTGGCAGCCCGATGGCAAGCACGACGGCGCCTTTGGGCGGGCGCGGCGGACGGTGCGCCGGCTGCGGTGGACGACGCTCCAGCGGCACGGCCGCCGCCGGCAATTCCGGTGCAACTTCACTGGGCGCGGGTTCCTGCGCTTCCGGTTGGACCGGCAGCGGCGGCTGGGCCGGAGCGGCGGTGCGACGCCGTCCCCGTCCCCCTCGGCTGCGGCGACGCTGGCCGCCCCGCGCGGGACGCCGGGACTCTCCGGCCTCTGCCGGAAATGATTCCGGCGCGGGCGCCGGCTGCGATTCGGGAGCAGGCTCAAACTGCGGTTCGGGCGCCGCCTCCGGCTCGCGCTTTGCCATCTGCAGCGGACGGTCCATGTCGGGATACGCCGGCTGCAGCGGTTCGGGTTGCGGCTGTGCCGGTTGCGAGGGCCCCTCCGGCTTCGCTTTGCGCCGCCTCATGCGGTCGCGCTGCCACTTGCGCATGCTGCGATTGGAACACACCCGGCCGACATTCGGCAACGCGCCGCCTCAGCCTTGTTACCTGCCTATTGCGAGGCACCGCATGCCCGACGCGCATGCCAGACGAACGTTCGGCGGCAGCGGCGAATTGGTAGTGGGTCAGCTTGAATTCGCGGGCGCTGGAGGGAGGGCGGGAGATATGGCAAGATAGGGCCATGCCTAAACGCTCAAGCAGTGACCCTAACGTACTCGCCGCCAGCATTGTTCCAAGAGCGAAGATAAGGCGAACTGTGGAAAAGTGACCAGTTTTGGAAGCTAAGGCATTATCACTAAAGGTACTTATGTAATGCACTTTTTGTACAACTTTTACGTTGACAGAGGAGTCTATATGCTAGACTAGATTTCATTGAAGCCCACCGGAGTACCAGCCTGCGTCGCATAAGCAGAGACGGTCCCGGTTATTCAGACCCCGGGGGTCAGCGGTCAGTATATGATCGTTGGCCCCCGAATCATTTAGTAAATTAGTTTTTTGTAAGCGGAGGGCCGTGGTGGGCGCAATTCCTGTCGCACCGAAAGGTGCCAATCCCCGAATCCGGGTTTTCGTCGATTACTGGAATCTCCAGCTAACGCTCAATGATAGAGAGCAGCAAGCCACGGGGCAGGCTGATGTACGTTTCAAGATCGATTGGAGAGCGCTTCCCCTGTGGCTGGCCAAGAAGGCAGCGGAAAAAGCCGGGATTGGCGCATACAGTTTCGAGGGCGCGATTATCTACACATCGCACGACCCAAATACAGCCGAGGGCCGCAAGTTCAACGCTTGGGTAACAACATGGCTTAATAGGCAACCAGGGATTCAGGCAGAGTCGCGCCCCCGTCAAACGAGAAACTGTCCAAAATGTAACGTATGTCATCGCGACATCAGAATCTGTCCACATGCCGATTGCGGCGCACAGATTGCCGGGACAATAGAAAAGGGCGTAGATACTGCCATTGTGACGGACATGATTCGGTTGGCATGGGAGGACGCGTATGAAGTTGCAGTGCTCGCATCCTCAGATGCGGACCTGGTTCCAGCTGTAGCGTTTCTCGATCAGAAGGGCAGAAAAGTGGTGCAGGCGGGGTTCCCTCCAAGTGGCGTGCACCTGGCGACTGCATGCTGGGCATCGTTCGATATTTTCGCCAACCGCAATGAAATCTGCCGTCCCTAGCTATTGCGTATTTCGGAAAGATTCAAACTGACCCACTACCGAATTCTGTGGTTTGCGCACCTATGCTCTCGGTGTTACGATTTTTTGTTTTCCTTGCAGCGCTGAATGGTTCTGTAGCGCGCAGCTCGATCTCTGGAGGCAAGATGGCAATCAAAGTCGGCATCAACGGTTTTGGCCGCATCGGCCGCAACATTCTTCGCGCCTCGCTCGGCGATTCGAACCTGGAGTTTGTCGCCGTCAACGATCTCACCGATCCCAAGACCCTCGCCCACCTGCTCAAGTACGATTCGGTCCTCGGCAACCTGACGCATGAGGTGCGTGCCGAGCAGGATTCCATCAGGGTGGCCGGCCGAAGGGTGCGCGTCTTTTTCGAAAAGGATCCCGCCAAGATCGATTGGGAGTCGGTGGGTGCGCAGGTCGTGGTGGAATCCACCGGCCGCTTCACCAACGCCGAAGACGCCCGCAAGCACCTGCGCGGCCCGGTGAAAAAGGTCATCATTTCCGCGCCCGCCAAGAACGAAGACATCACCATCGTGCTGGGCGTGAACGAGGACAAGTACGATCCCGCCCGGCACAAAATCATCTCCAATGCCTCCTGCACCACCAACTGCCTGGCGCCCATCGCGAAAGTGGTCAACGACGAATTCAAGATCGTCAGCGGCACCATGACCACCATCCACTCCTACACCAACGACCAGGTGATCCTCGATTTCCCGCACAAGGACCTGCGGCGCGCGCGCGCGGCGGCCATCAACATGATTCCGACCACCACCGGCGCGGCCAAGGCGGTTTACCTGGTGATTCCGGAACTGAAGGGCAAGCTCGACGGCTTTGCCATGCGCGTGCCTACGCCCAACGTGTCGGTGGTGGACCTGGTCTGCTTTGTTGAAAATAAGACAAGCGCCGAGGGAGTGAACGCGGCCATGAAGAAGGCCTCGCAGTCCGGCCCGCTGAAGGGCTATCTCGGCTACGAGGAGGAGGAACTGGTCTCCTCCGATTTCAAGGGCGACGACCGCTCGTCCATCGTGGACGCGCCGCTCACCCGCGTGGTGGCCGGCAACTGCGTGAAGGTCATTTCCTGGTACGACAACGAGTGGGGATACTCCTGCCGCGTCCGCGACCTGATCAACTTCATCGGCAAAAAGGGCTTGTAGTTTCTCGGGAAAAACCCCACCCTGTCTCGCCCCCTCGCTGCGCTTCGGGGCAGGCGCCCCCGGGCGAGACAAGGGTGGGGCAACCGAAACGAGAGTGGGGAGAAACTAGAAACTGGAAACTAGTTCTTCATGCAGGCCGAATTTGCAGCGCGCGTCGAGGGGTTAACGATGACCAAGCTCTCCATCCGCGATTTGCCGCTCAGCGATCATCGTATCTTCATGCGCGTGGATTTCAACGTTCCGCTCGATGACGGCGGCCGCATCACCGACGACACCCGCATTCGCGAGACCCTACCCACCATCGAATACGCTCTGCGTCATGGCGCGCGCCTCATCCTCGCCTCGCATCTCGGCCGTCCCAAGGGTAAGCTCAACGCGAAGATGAGCTTGCGTCCCGTGGCGGAGCGCCTGCGCATGCTGTTGGACCGGGCATTAGGACGCGGCGAAAACGTCGGCTTCTGCACCGATTGCGTCGGCATCCAGGCCGAGGAGATGGCGGGCAAGCTGGAAAAAGGTCAGACCCTGCTGCTAGAGAACCTTCGCTTCCACGCTGACGAGGAGGCCAACGACGAGAAGTTCTCCAAGGAACTGGCCAAGCTCGCCGACTATTACGTCAACGACGCCTTCGGCACGGCCCATCGCGCGCACGCCTCGACCGTGGGCATAACCAAGTTTGTCGAGCTCTCTGCCGCCGGCCTGCTGATGGAAAAAGAACTCGAGTACCTCGGCAAGGCGTTGCACTCGCCGGCCAAGCCGTTTGTCGCCATCCTTGGCGGCGCCAAAGTCAGCGACAAGATCGGCGTGATCAAGAACTTGATGCACAAGGTTGACGCGCTCATCATCGGTGGCGGCATGGCGTACACCTTTCTGCAGGCGCAGGGGCACGAGGTCGGAAAATCGCTGGTCGAGGAAGACAAGCTCGACCTCGCCAAACAACTGCTCCACGAAGGGCGCGCGAAAAAAGTGAAGTTCGTGCTCCCCGTTGACCATGTCACGGCCGCGAAAATCGCCGAAGACGCGCTCACCCATATCGTCGGCGAGGGCCAGCCGATTCCCCCCGACCAGATGGGCCTCGACATCGGGCCGAAAACCATCGAGCTTTTCACCGAAGAGATTTCGCGCGCCAAAACCATCGTGTGGAACGGCCCCATGGGTGTTTTTGAGACGCCGCTGTTTGCCCGTGGGACGCGCAAGGTGGCCGCAGCCGTGGCGGAAAATTCAGGAGCGATTTCGATCGTCGGCGGCGGCGATACCGTTTCCGCGGTGCACGAGGCCGGCGTTGCCGACAAGATCACGCACATCTCGACCGGCGGCGGCGCATCGCTGGAATTCCTCGAAGGCAAGAAGCTGCCGGGCGTGGAAGCGCTGTCGGACAAGAAATAGTCGATGGTCGATGGTCGTTGGTCGATGGCCCAATGAGAATCTCCATACAAGCCGGGCGCTCCATCACGCTCCTCACGGGCGACATCACCCTGCAGGACACCGACGCCATCGTCAACGCCGCTAATGAGCAGCTTGCGCCCGGGGGCGGCGTCTGCGGCGCCATTCACCGCGCCGGCGGGCCCGCCATCTGGGAGGAGTGCGCCAGGATCGTGCAGCAGCGCGGTCCGCTGCCCACCGGGCGGGCAGTCGCCACCACTGGCGGCAGGATGAAGGCGCGCTACGTCATTCACACAGTCGGTCCGGTGTGGCACGGCGGCCGCAGTGGTGAAGCGGAGAACCTTGCCAGCTCGTATCGCGAATCCATCCGCGTCGCCGACGAATTGGAGCTGAAGAGCATCGCCTTCCCTTCTATCTCCACCGGAATTTTCGGCTATCCCGTAGAACTCGCTGCGGCGGTTGCGCTGCACGCCGTCGCCGAAGCGGTGCCATCGTCCCAGCACGTCACCGAAGTCCGCTTTGTGCTGTTCGACCAAACCACGTTCGATGCTTATTCCCAAGCGGGCCGCGCGATTTCCACCAACGCCGCACAACACAGTAGCTGAAAGCTGATAGCTGAAAGCTGATAGCTTCTTTATGCGAAAAAAAGTTATTGCCGCCAACTGGAAGATGTTCAAGACCCCGGACGAAACCTTCAACTTCATCCAGGCTTTCCTCCGCGAGGTTTCCGGACACAACCGCGACGAGATCGTCCTCTGCCCGCCGTTCGTGGACATTCCGACGGCCGTGCAGGCGGCGCGCCACTCCAATGTCCAGATCGGCGCGCAAAACATGTACTGGGAAAAGGAAGGCGCCTTCACCGGTGAAATTTCCGCCCGCATGATCCAGGCCGCGGGATGCACGCACGTCATCATCGGCCACTCCGAGCGCCGCCAGTACTTCGGCGAAACCGACGACACGGTGAATCGCAAGCTGCTGGCCGCGCTCGAAGCCGGACTGGTCCCCATCGTCTGCGTGGGCGAAGTCTTGCAGGAGCGCGAGGCCGGCCTGACCGAAGAAGTCCTTCGCCGGCAGATAACGGGCGCGTTCCGCACCATTTCCGGCGACAAAGCCGCGCCCATCATTGTTGCTTACGAACCGGTGTGGGCCATCGGCACGGGAAAGACCGCGACTCCCGCCATCGCCGCCGACGCGCACGGCGTGATCCGTGCCGAGGCGGCCAAGGCCTTCGGCCAGAGCGCAGCCGACAACCTGCGCATTCTCTACGGCGGCAGCGTCAAGCCGGACAACGCCAAAGCGCTGATGTCGCAATCTGAAATTGACGGCGCGCTGGTCGGCGGCGCCAGCCTCGACCCGAAATCCTTCACTGCAATTGTGAAGTATTAAGAATTCACCACGGATCTACACAGATTCACACGGATTGCTTTTTCTTTTTCTTATCCGTGTTCATCTGCGGGCATCCGTGGTTAGTTTTTCCGCGGAGCCCATCATGAACTCCAATGATCGCAATCACCATTTAGCGGTGCGGTACTGCTCTCGCAGTGCCGCGATCTGCTTCATGTGATGGCGCGTGTGCTCCCAGTGGAACTTGCGCCATTGGCTTGCGGTCAGGGGCCCGATAATCGGGTGCACCGCGACCATGCCCTTGCCAAGTTTTGCCTGCGCCTCGCCAATCTTTGCGTCCATTTCGATAAGCGCGGTGCGGATGGTCTCGACCGCACGGGCTGCTTCCAGGCCGCGAGGGAGCGTCCATTCCGGCGCTTGCCGCCCTGAAGGAAAATATCCGAACTTCACCACGACGAGGGTGGCGACCCATTGGCGCGCGGTCGCTCTTTTCTTTGCCGGGCGGCCTTGTTCCAGCGCGCGCTCCATCGCCTTGCTGGTGCTGCTAAAGGCCAGCGACAAATGTTCGAGGACTTGTGCCGCGCTCCATTTGCCCTCGCGATGCCACGCCAGTTGCTCGGCCGGCATGCCGCGGGTTTCCCGTTCGACGGCGTCGAGTGCGCGTTGCAGGTAGAAATCCATTCAGCGTTCCCTCACGTCTATTACAATAATGGTTTTGCCCGGTTGGCGGCTGCGGATTATGTGCGCCGTGGCGGCCTTTGAGGATGCACGATGAGCAAGTTCCGATTGATACTGCCGTTCGCAATCTTAATGATCCTGGCCGCCTGCGAAGGCGGCAAACCCGGCGCTTCCTCCGCGCCTGCGCCGGCCAAGAAAGAAGAACCCGCAACCGTCGCCCATACCGGGCGTGAAGCCTTCCAGAAAATGTACACGACGGCGCATCTCTGGGCGCCCGACGCACGTCCGTATCGGCTGCAATCCGAACTGTTCAAGGACTACACCGGCACGGACGGAAAGGCAGCGATCTGGCGCGCCGGTTTCGCTTCGCCGACGCGGCGCTCCCTCAAGGGTTTCCTCTGGTCCGGCGTGCACTCCGCAGACGCGCCTTCGCCCGGAGTCAGTTCCGGCGTGGAAGACACCTACAGCCCGAGCAATAGTTCCACGCAGGTGTTCGACTCCGCGTTCCTCAAGATTGACTCCGATAAGGCGTACGAGGCGGCGCAGCAGCACGGCGGCGAAAAGCTGATCAAGGCGAATCCGAACCAGCCCGTCATTTACTTGCTCGACTGGAATCCGCAGGAGAACAAGCTGACCTGGCACGTGATCTACGGAAGCAGTCCTGCGGAGGCCAAGCTCAGGGTGGCGGTCGACGCGTCTACCGGCGTTTTTGAACGGGTGGAGAAGTAGGCGGCGATCCTTTCGCCTGCGCATCCAGGCGGGCCACCGCTGCCTTGGCCGGGCCCGCGAACTCACCGCTGGGCAGAATCTTCAGATACTTTTCGTAATTGGCGCGCGCCAGCGCTGCCTTCCCCAGCTTTTCCTGCGCCTCGGCGAGCTTGTAGGTCGCGACGGCGTGGTTCGGCATGTAGTCCAACGCTTCCGCATAACGCGATTCGGCGGCGCGATAGTTGTTGCGCTTGAAGTAGAAGTCGCCGACCTCGACGTTCTTGTCGGCCTTATGCGGATTGTAGGGATGAAACTCCTGCACGTCGGAGGCGGGAGCGCTGCCTTCCTCGCCCGCAGGCGGGGTCAGCGGAACCGAATCCTTGCTGGAGCTTTCCTCCGGATAGGAAGAGCGCGGGAGCGGTTGGCTGTTCGGCACCTTCGGTTGCTGCGGCGCCGGTGGCTCGCTGCCGGCCTCATCGTCATCCGCGCTGGGCGCCTTGCATTTTTCCGCGCCGCCAATGTGAATACAGTTTGGCGCGCCCCGCTTCAGGGTCCGCTTAATCTTCGATTCCGGCTTCTTTTCTTCCTTGGGCTGCTCATCGGAAGGCGGCGGAGCCTGTGGTGGCTGCGCCTGGGGCTGCTGTTGGGGAGCGTCGGGGAGTTGGGATTCGGGTTGCTGCGCAACCGCCGCTGCGCAGAACAGCACGACTGCACACAACACCTGAAATGCGAGCAAACGCAGCATCTCAACGATTCTAAACCCCGCGGGCTCGCAGAAGTAGCGGGTAGGTGTCGCGCCGCTGGCGCTCGCTTCAATGTTCCAGCCTTCCCAGCGCTTCCGCGCTGGGCTAACGAATACCGCCGCTCCGCGGCTGAGTTGATTGCCACTTTAGACCTTGGGCTCGCCCGATAGTATTCGTCCCCCCGCCGGAATCCCCAACACATGACAATTTCAGGCCCGACTTCCCAGCTACGAACTACCAGCTACAAAAAAAGCCGTCCGTGGGGGGGCGGACGGCCGGTTGCCAGGGTCCAGGGCAGGGAAAAACCGCTTACTGCTGCTGCGGAACGCTGCTGGAAGCCGAGGTGGGCGCCTGATCGATCATGTTGGTCATCAGGCGGACATCCACACGGCGGTTCTTCGCGCGCCCGGCGGTGTTGCTGTTCTCCGCCACCGGCTTATCCTTACCCAAGCCGATGAGGTAAATCTTATGCGCCGGGATCTGATACTTGGTCACCAGGTACTCGATCACAGAGTCGGCGCGGCGCTTGCTGAGCACGTAGTTGTAGTCGGCGGAACCGACCGAGTCGGTGTTGCCGTCCACCACCACGATGTAGTGCTTGGCATTGGGCAGGTCGGCGCCGAGTTCATCCAGCGCCTGCTTCGCCTTGGACGTCAGGTTGAACTTGTCGAAGCCGAAGTTCACGGCCGTCTCGGTCACGGGACGATAATTATCCAGGTTGGCGACGACGCCGGTGAGGCTGTCGGCGCGATTGGCGGCCTGGTTTGCCATGTTCTGGGCCTGGTCGGCGGACTGGCCGGCGCTCAAGGCCTTTTGATCGGCAGCGGCAGCGGCGGCCTGCACCGACTGGATTCCCTGCTGGGCGCGCGAATCAACGTCCCTGATGTCGCGCGTGTTCTTGGCCGTCAGGTCGTCGAGTTCATTGACTTTGTTGATGGTGGGCGCGGTTTCGTTGCGCACGTACTTCTTGGTGGCGCAGCCAACGCTGAGCGGTAGGCTGGCGGCGATTACCAAGGCGAAAACGGAAATTCTTTTCATGGGGGAGAACTCCTTAATGTTTGCGGCAGCTCGGCTGCATTTGCGCAATCAGGCTGCGATCCATAGTGCCGCACGCGACGTGACGACGCCCAGGAAAGAGCAAGCGCCCTGCCATTTACTTTTCCGCTAAGTTATCTCGGAACTAGTGAGTTTTCTTTGACTTGCATTGTCGCGCTCATACCGGCATGAACCCCGGGCAGGCAATCCTGGGCGCGCCCGTAGAATTTTTACCGGGCCGCAGGTCTGCTAACATTCAGGTAAAGGCTCCTGCCCTCCCTAAACGCTCCCGTGGATCTGCTGGCAAAAATCCGCAGCCTCCCCCTCCAGGCCGGCGTGTACCTGTACAAGAACGCCGAGGGCGAGGTGATCTACGTCGGCAAGGCCAAGAACCTGCGCAGCCGGGTGCGCAGCTACTTTGTCGAGGGCCGGGCGGAAGACGCCAAGACGGGCAGCCTGCTGCGCGAGGCGGTGGACGTTGACTACATCGTCGTGGACAACGAGAAGGAAGCGCTGGCGCTCGAGAACAATTTAATCAAGCAGAAGAAGCCGCGCTTCAACATTCTGCTGCGCGACGACAAGACTTATCCGTACGTGAAACTCACGCTGGGCGAACGCTTTCCGCGGGTATATGTCACGCGAAGGTTGAAGAAGGACGGGAGCCAGTATTACGGCCCGTACTTCCCTGCCAACCTGGCCTACCGGATCGTGGACCTGATCCACCGGCACTTCCTGATTCCGAGCTGTAAGGTGGACCTGAACCGGTTTCACCCGCGTGCCTGCCTGCAGTACTACATCGGGCGCTGCCTGGGACCGTGCGTGCAGGGGCTGACCACGCCCGCGGCGTACGACGAGGCGGTGCGCGACGTGAAGTTGTTCCTGGAAGGCCGGCAGACGGAGCTCTCGCGCTCGCTGCGAGGCCGCATGGAAGCCGCCGCGGAGAACCAGCAGTACGAGTTGGCGGGCAAGTACCGCGATTTGATCTCCACCGTCGAACAGTTGCAGGACAAGCAGCGCATGGCGGCGGTCGAGGGCAGCGACGCCGACGTGTTCGGCTTCCACTGGGAAAACCAGATGCTGGCGGTGAACCTGTTTCACATGCGCGGCGGGCGGGTGCTCGATCGCCGGGAATTTTTCTGGGAAGACCTGCCGGCCACGCTGGCGGGCGAAAGTGGCGAATTCACGCCGGGCGAGTTCTTCTCCGCGCTGCTGAAGCAGGTCTACATTGACCAGCAGTACGTCCCGCGCGAGATCTTCGTGCCGGTGGACTTCGAAGATCGCCAGAGCCTGGAAGAGCTGGTCTCGGAAAACTGCGGGCACAAGGTGCACATCACGGTTCCGCAGCGCGGCGAGAAGCGGTCGCTCATTGACCTGGCCGGCCAGAACGCGAAGCAGTCGTTCGACCAGCGCTTCCGGGTAATGAAGCCGGCCGCGAAGGTGATCCAGGAGACGTTGCAGGACGCGCTCACGCTGCCGGAAATGCCGCGCCGGATCGAATGCTTTGACATCTCGCATATCCAAGGCGCGGAGACGGTCGCGTCCATGGTGGTGTGGGAAGACGGCAGGATGAAGAAGAGCGACTACCGCAAGTTCATCATTCGCTCGGTGGAGGGGGTGGACGATTTCGCCTCGATGCGCGAGGTGGTGACGCGCCGCTACAAACGCGTCCTGGAGGACAAGGCGAAGCTGCCGAGCCTGGTGCTGGTCGATGGCGGCGTCGGGCAACTGCACGCCGCCGCCGAGGCGCTGGAGTCGCTGGAGATCACCAACCAGCCGCTGGCCGCAATCGCCAAGCGCGAGGAGATTATCTACGTCCACGGGCAGGAGGATGAGCCGGTGGTGCTGGACCACCACTCGCCGGTGCTGCACCTGGTCCAGTTGATTCGCGACGAGGCGCACCGCTTCGCCGTAACTTTCCACCGCAAACGCCGTGAGATGCGCGACCGCAGCACGGTACTGCTGGAAATACCGGGAGTCGGAGAGAGAACGACGCGGCGTCTATTGCAGCATTTCGGGAGCGTGCAGGCGGTGAAAGACGCGGACGCGGCGGCACTGTCGGCAGTGGTGAGCAAACCGCAGGCGGAAGCGATCTTGCAGCATTTCAGGAAGTAAGTTTCAGTTTCAGTTTCAGCAAGTGGTCAGTGGCTAGTGGTCAGTGGCCAGCAAGAATCCCGGTTTTGACTGACCACTGGCCACTGCAGCACTGAGTTCCAACACGACTGAGCAAGAGTCAGATTGCGGTAAGAGCGATTTCCAAATCCGCGATGATGTCCTCCACGTCTTCGATGCCCACCGAAATGCGGACCATGCCGTCGGTGATGCCGATGGCGCGTCTACCCTTCTCGCCGAGCGCGGCGTGGGTCATGGTCGCCGGGTGCGAGATGAGGGTCTCGACCCCACCCAGCGACTCGCCCAACGACAGCGTGCCCTTGGATTTCTTCAGCATGCGCTTGGCATTGCCGAGAGAGCCGGTTTCCAGGGTAATCATGGAGCCATAGCCGGACATCTGACGCTTTGCCAGGTCGTGTTGCGGATGGCTGTGCAGTCCGGGATAGAAGACCGCTTTCACTTTCTTGTGGCCGGCAAGGTATTCGGCGATGCGGCGTCCGTTTTCGTCGTGGCGCTGCATGCGGACGCCCAGCGTTTTCACTCCCCGCAGCACCAGCCAGCACTCAAACGGCGACATGATCGCCCCCGCCGACTTCTGAATAAACGCAAGCTGCTCGGCCTGCTCGTTGGTCGTGCACACCACCACGCCGCCGAGGCCGTCACTGTGGCCGTTGAGAAACTTGGTGGTGGAGTGCACCACCATGTCGGCGCCGAGCTCAATTGGTCGCTGGAAGAACGGCGACATGAAGGTGTTGTCTACGATTACTTCGGCGCGGCGGCGGTGCGCAAGATCGCAGATCGCCGGGATGTCGCTGATCGTCATCAGCGGGTTGGTCGGAGTCTCGACGTGCACGTAGCGCGTGTTTTTGCGGATGGCTTGCTCCACCGCGCGCAGGTCGGAGGTGTCAACGTAGGTGAACTCGAGTCCGTAGTTGGTGAGGATCTGGTTGAACAGGCGCGGCACGCCGCCATAGACGTTGTGGGAGCAGACGAGGTGGTCGCCGGCTTTCATCGTGGTGCAGATGGCGTTGATGGCTGCCATACCGCTGGCGAAGACGCGCGACCAGGCGCCGCCTTCCAGCGCCGCCAGGCTTTCCTGCAGGCGGTCGCGGGTGGGATTGGTGACGCGCGCGTATTCGTAGCCGAGACGCGGTTTGCCGAGTTCGTCCTGCACATACGTCGAAGTTGCAAAGATTGGGAAGGAGACGGCGCCGGTGAGAGGCTCGGGCTCTTGTCCGGCGTGGATGGCGAGGGTGGAAAAGCCGCGACGATCAGTTTTGGACATGATTTGTGATTCCGGACGGATTTGCAATTTGTAATTTGCAATTTCCACGGCGCACGCGACATCAGAAAAATTGCAAATTACAAATTACCAATTACAAATTCTTCTACGGTCCTTCGAAAATGTTTTTCGAGAGATAGCGCTCCGCGCTGTCAGGGATCACGGTGACGACGCGCTTGCCGGCGCCCAATTTTTTCGCGACTTCAATCGTGGCCCAAACGGCGGCGCCGCCGCTGGAGCCGGCGAAGACTCCTTCCTCGCGCGCCAGGCGGCGAGTCATCTCAAATGCGTCAGGATCTTTCGCCATGATGACGCCGTCGGCCAGCTTCATGTCGGCAGTCTGCGGAATGAAGCTGGAACCGATACCCTCGACCTTGTGGTCGCCGGGCTGGCCGCCGCCGTAGATGGATCCCTGGGATTCAACCAGGTACGCCTGAGCGCGCGGGTTGCGCTCTTTCACGAATCGCGCCACGCCGGTGAATGTGCCGCCGGTTCCGGCGCCGAGCACCACCGCGTCCACCTTCTCCTGCATCTGCTCCCACATTTCGCGGGCGGTGGTTTCGTAGTGGTAGTCGGGATTGGCCTGGTTGGAAAACTGGCCGGCCATGAAGGAGCCCGGAATCTTGGCCGCGAGTTCCTCGGCGCGGTGGATAGCGCCCGCCATGCCTTCGTCGTCGGGAGTGCGAATCACCTCCGCGCCCAGCGCCTGCATGAGCACGACTTTTTCCTTGGCGAATTTCTGCGGAATGCAGACGATGACGCGGTAGCCGCGATTGACGCCGATCAGCGCCAGCCCGATGCCGGTGTTGCCCGCGGTCGCTTCCAGGATGGTCGAACCGGAATGCAGGCGCCCTTCGGCCTCGGCGCGCTTGATGATGCCAATGGCGGCGCGGTCTTTAATGCTGCCGCCGGGGTTCAGGTATTCGAGCTTGGCATAGACGTCGGCAACACCGGGCGGCGGAAGTTTCCGCAGGTGCAGCAGCGGCGTTTCGCCGACCAGCTCCGTGATGTCCTCGGCGACACGCAGGCGGAAGGCTTGTTGGAGCGTCATGGGAGGCACTCGACAGGGTAAGAGAGGCGGGGAGCGGAGTCAATTGCGATTGCGGATTGAAGATTGCCGATTCGCTGGTGAGCGTGATGGCTAATGGCTAACAGCTACTGCGCCACCGGAAACTGGTCGCCGGCAGCGGTGTCGTAGAAGTCGGCAAGATCGGCATGGCCGGCGAGGGTCTCGCGCTCCTTGCCTTCGACCAGAATCTTGATGCGGATGGTGCCGGGCAAATTCGCCGCCAGGGTTTGCGCGATGGAGGCGACCGTGAGTTGCTCCACCAGGATGCCGGAGCGGTGCGTGTCGGCAAAAGCAGCGTTGGCGTCCACGATCGCCATGTTGGGCTTGACCAGGAATACGTACTTGATGTCGGCGCCGCTGCCCAGCGGATGGGGCGAGTTTTTTTCCAGGTACACCGACAGCAGCGTGCGCAGGAGCTGCCGGGCACGTTCGCTGGGGTCGCCGGGCACGCCGATGGCCGCGTCCTGCCGGTGCAGCATGCCGTCGCGATCGCTGGCGATGTACAACGTGACGCGTTCGGTAGGACCGGAAATCGGCGGCGCGATGGGTCGCGTATCGAAGGCACGGATCGGCAGCCTTTCCGCCTGGCGCTTCAGCCGGAGGGCGTAGTAGCCCATCGCCGCGACCAGGATGACCAGGACCGCCAGCGCGATCTTGACCCGCGGGGTCATCGCAAACCTCCCGCCGCGCCCGCCCGTGATACCACCGGCTTGGTCGACCCGGCAACGCCTTCGGCGATGGCGGCGCAGACCGTCTGCTGGTAGGCAGCGCTGGTCAGCCCCGCGACGTCGGTCGCCGGCGGCATGATTTCGATGGCGATGGCCGACGCCGCAATGTTGTTCAGCGGCCGCAGCATGACTGGCGCCGTGGCCACCGGAATCTCACGCTTGGTGATTTCCGCCACCACGCTGCCCGCCAGCGCGCGGCTGCCGTCGAGAAAGGCGCTCTGGGCCGTGTCCCAGGGAAGAAAGCTGCCGGCGCGCGGCGCGCTCTCGCCGAGGTGGGCGGTATAAACACGCACCCCCGACCCGGTGGTTCCGGCGTGTAAGGTGATGAACACCAGCGGGCGTGCCGCATTGGCGATCGCCGCGCGCTGGTCGGAGGTGAGCGCGTTGTCGGCATCGCGCAATAGCGCCGCCGGAATTCCCTTCTGCTCAAGGGCCGCGCGCAGGCGACGCGCCCAGGCGAGCGTGACGTCCTTTTCCGCCAGCGTTGCCGAGAGCGCCGCGCCGCGATCGTCGCCGCCGTGGCCAGGATCAATCACCACGGTGGCGCGGGGGTGAGTGACCTGCGCCGCTTCCGGAGCAACCTGCACGGGCGCAGGGGCAGTGGGCGAAGCTGGGGGCGGCGGCGAGGGCGCGGCCGAGGGCGGTAAAGGGGCGGGGGCCTGCGCGCGCAATTGCGGGGCGGGCGCAATGGTGATGGTGCGATTCTGGTCGCTGAAGGTGGCCAGGACCGGTGCGCCGGAGTGAATCAGCAGTTCCGCCACGCCATCGTGCTCGGAAAAGTTCACCGCCCGAATGACCTTGTCGTCAAAGGCCTGCGTGCCGGCGGGCGCAACCACGGGCTCGCGCGAAAAGATCATGCGCAGCCTGCCGGGTTCGGTTGCGATGGCGGGGTTCACCGGGGCGGAAAAATGCAAAACCAGCTTCGCCCCGGCGGGCTGCAATTCGGCGGTGAAATGCGTGGCCGCACCGCCTATGAACACGCGCCTGGCCGGCTCCCTGACATCCACCGCGACCGGCACCAGGCGACCCAGCACGGCCGCAAGGGAGTGCAGCGGCACCAGGCCGCGCCCGTTCTCGATGACGAACGGAGCCGACAGTTGGAGATTCTTGCGATTGACTTTGGCCTTGGTTTTGCCGGTCTTAAATTCCGATTCGGTGCCGCTGAACTGCAGCTTCCACTTGTCGCCGGCTTGGTAGGCGCCGGCCGACCCCAGCGATGCGAGGACATCGAGCAGCGGCACGTACTCGTGGCCGTCGCGGTCCAGCACGTTGACGGCGTAGGAGGACTGCGGCGTGTAGATGCTCAGGCGCTTGTCGTCGGCGGCGGTGGCGGCGAGCGCTGCGATCGTGAGCACAATCGCGACGACCTGGTTCCAGGATTTCACCTGTGTTGAGAATCTTAACCCAGTCCCGAGTCCCGGTGCTTTGAGGCTCGCGTCTCGGCACTCGGGACTCGCGACTTCTTTACTCCATTGCGTATATCGTGGGATAGAAGTCGGTGGACTTTTGCGGCAGGACTTCGCCGGCGAAAGCGATATCGCGCACCTGGTCAATGCGTACCGGATTTACCAGAAAGGCGACGTTGGCTCCTGCCTGCGCCTGGCGGATGGCGTCGCCTGCCTCACGCACGTACTTGATGTTCTGCTGCTGGCGAATCGCTTCTTCCGAAATTCCCATGACGTGCTCGAAGTGACCATCGGCAGAGTGCTGCGAGCACCTAAACAATTTCCTTCATCCATGCAAGATCCGGCACTGAGGGGTTCGATCAGGCCGGGGATCTAGCACCGACAGTGATCAACAAGAGTTGTGATGTCAAGTTTCAAGCGTGACGAAGTAGTTTGGCGCTACTCGTCCTTTAACAAGGGTTAGTGTGCGATTGGACAGCCCCTTGGAGAATTAACGCCAAACAAACAGACCTGCAGGGACGTTCAGTTTTCCTTACATGTTGATTCCGGTCGTTTGATTATCTATACATTCCATGGGTGGGTCCCACCGGCATTGTTTGTAAATTGAATATTGACTTATCCACCGGACATGATTAATTTTCTGCGGAGGGAAATGTAGATGGTAAAACGCAAACAACAAGCAACCAATAGCGAGAATGATCTGCTTCTCGTGAAGGTGAAGGAGTTCGGCGAACAACTCAAAGAGACACGTGTTCGTCTCGACTACACGCAAGAAGACTTCGCGCGGCACCTTGGCGTCAAACGACAAACGCTCAGTTCATGGGAACAGGGTGTCACGACGCCTGATGTGAGAACCCTTCTCAGATTGAAGCAGATTGCAAAAGAGAAGGCTCCGGTAGACCTTGGCGATTTACTGGGCGAGACCAGGTGGGATTCTGGACGCACCCCGGTATCATTTGCGATTCGGTTGCTGCAGACGATTGATGCGATGGGAATTAGAAATGCATACAAGAACCGCACAGACGCACTCAACGGTTTCTACCCCGTCCTTGAAAAGGAAGCGGACTCTATCAGTGTTGTCTGCTCGTCCTTCATGGGCGTCATAAGAGTCGCCCCGCAGAAGGTATCCCTTCTTCTCCAACACAAAGCAAAGACCATCACCTGGCGGATTCTCATGACGGACCCAGACGTTAGCAACTTGCGGGAACAGCAGGAGGTTAGGGAAAAGGGGTCAATTGCAAACGAGATCTGGGAGTCGGTGAATACGATCACCCAGGACTGGGGCATCAGCAAGGAGAGCATTCGATTTTATCGAGGCGCGCCCACCGTATTTATGCTTTTTACTCCAGAAAGGTTGCTACTGAACCCATATACCTACCAGACGGAAGCGTTCAAGACGTTTACGCTCGAGGTGGCGCGGACTGAAAACAGCGAGGATATTTACGGTCAATATGTAACTAACCACTTTGAGCGTTCCTGGCAGGGGCCGAACGCGGTTCTGCTCAAGGATGTGGTACGTGACGGCACGACGCGACAGCGTTAGCACATCCTTGCGGACGGAGATCGTATCAGCGAATGGCGGGGTTGGCTTCCTGAAGTAGGTTCCGGTAACCAGACGGAGGTAAGTATGACAATTCGCGATCGGTTCGGCAAAATACGTGGATCTTTGTTTTGGAAGGTCCTCTTTTTTGGTGCAGTGGGAATTGCAAGTGCCGCAGTTCTCTCGCGATACGAGCAGTTCGGTCTCGTTAGGCTGGGTACAGAATTCTCGATCGCTCTCGCCATCTCTTCTTTTGTTGCGCTGGGTGTCGAGCATCTACTCCATCAGTCCCTTCTGCAGGAACTCGAGTCTATCCTTAGGTTTCTGGAGACACATTTCGGGCTGTTGAAAGCAGGACACGAACTGAAAGTCGAGGATATTCTCTTGCGCTATGGTGATGACCATGGACAGCGCGCTTCCGAGAGAATCAGGGAGGCCATTACAGAGCAGCTTGAGACTAGGCGGGGCGAAATCCTAGTTGCGTGCGTCGCGGCACCCGGTTTCTTTCGTTCTGATGCAGAAATCGGAAGGATTCTGTGGAAGCGCATGACTGACGATCCAGGACAATGCAAACTCAGGGTTCTCCTGCTATGTCCGGAGTGTGAATGGGCTGAGATAAGGAAAGGCCTAGAACCCTATCACCCGACGAAGTCGGACATTCGCAACAGCGGCAAATGGCTTGAGCAGTTGCGGAGAGCCGCTCCAGACAGAGTCGAGTCCCGCTGCTACGACCTCCCGCCTTTTGCGTTCGTGTTGATAACAGACAAGCTCCTTTTCATCGAGCCTTATCCGTTTGCCACGGCCACGGCAGCAGAAGGTACCATCGGCGGTAAGACTCCAATGTTGGTCCTAGGTGACAATTCAGAAGTGTCCGTCAAGTGGAAGGAACACTTCAAAATGATTTGGAATCATCCGGAAACCCATCAGTTTGGCGACCATCAGAACCTGTCTCTTGCTGAGGGGGCCTAGCGTAGCCCACGATCCGGCAACGATACGGGTCAGCTGCCAAGAATTCAAGCTTGGGGGTCCTCTTGGGGGTTGCGCGTGGATTCCGGAATGCGCGCGGTAACAGCGGTGACTCGACCGACAATGTCCGCGTCTCCCGGGTAGCGCACCTTCCGAATTTGCCGCGCTAATGCGGGCACGGGACGAGGATCAAGTAGGAGGCATCGAGTTCGCACCAGCCGCATATTAGCTATCGCAAACTTCCGAACTCACCGCTGCCAACTTCCTGATCTATGGCATCGATCTCAACGAACGACCCCAGTCGTAGAAAAGGGTGCATGGGTGTAATCTTCAAGGCCGATGCACCCATCGAGCGAATTCCTCCAATCCATCTGCCGAACTAATGCGGCAGGTACTTCTCCCCAACTCTCGAACATGCGCGAGAATAGTCCCGAGCCCTGAGTCGCGAGTCGCGAGAACAAAGACCGAAAATCGACCCGCGGCTCGGGACTGACTCGGGACTTGGGATAGAAGTCGGTGGACTTTTGCGGCAGGACTTCGCCGGCGAAAGCGATATCGCGCACCTGGTCAATGCGTACCGGATTTACCAGAAAGGCGACGTTGGCTCCTGCCTGCGCCTGGCGGATGGCGTCGCCTGCCTCCCGCACGTACTTGATGTTCTGCTGCTGGCGAATCGCTTCTTCCGAAATTCCCATGACGTGTTCGAGCAGGACTTTGTGGAGGTGCACTAAGTCGAGTTGGCGCTGGCGTGCCGATACTGCCGCCAGCACCGCATCGGCGGCGCCCGAGCGAGCGCGCAGCAGAAATGCCTCGTGTCCTATCACCGCGACGAAAGCGGTCCCCTGCTGCCCGGCATGTTGGAGGAGAGCGACCAGGCCGGCCGGATCGGTGGTGGCGGCCTGCTCAACGCCGAAGTATGGGAAGGCGCTGCGCAGGAAGAGGTCTTTATCGAAACCGGACAGGCCGCTCACCACGCGGTGGGTAGGCAGGATCACCAGCCCGGGCGCGTCCATGTTGACGAAGGTCATCACCACGTAATCGTAGGGCGCATCGCCTTTGCCGCGAGCGGCCGCGGCGCGCTCGTCGCGGTAGTCCTGAGCGGTTTCGTAGCGATGGTGGCCATCGGCGATGATGGTCTTCTTGTCCGCCATCAGGGCCGCCACGCGGCGGATCGTCTCGCGGCTGGAGATGCGCCACATGCGGTGCTGGACGTTGTATTCATCGCGCACGTCAATGTCCGGCGGTGCGGTCGTCTGCAGGAGGCCGTCCACTTCGCCGCGCGGATCGCTGTAGACCATGAAAAGCTGCTCGAATTGCGCGCGGGTGGCACGCAACAGATTCAACCGGTCCTGCTTGGGCTTGGCCAGGGTTCGCTCGTGACGAAAGACCACACCCTCGGAATAGTCATGAATACGGCCGAGCGCAATGAACCCGCGGCGCTCGGTCTCCTCACCGGTCCCGGAAACCATGAAGCGCTGGGAATACGCGTACAAGGACGGTTCAGGATCGGCGCGCAGGATGCCCTGCTCGCGCCACGACGCAAAATGCGCCGCCGCAGCCTGGTAGACGTCAGGCTGTTCCACGTCCGGATTCCCCAGGATGATCCGCACCAGGTTGAAGGGGCTGGCCTGGTAGTAGCGCGCCTGCATCTCCGGCGAAATCTTGTCGTAGGGCTGCGTAACCACATCGCCGATGGAGACTCTCATCGAGTCATACCGGAAAGCAGAAAAGGGTGCGATCTCCATGCCGCCGATTGTAATCCGTCTGAACTCGTCCCGGGCAGGTCGTGGCTGGAGCGCGCGAGGGAAAATCCGGTTCGCCCGCCTGTGGTACCATCGAACCACACGAGGCACTATGACCCGCCGCAGCAGCCAATGCGGGTCTCGCCGCATGGCGACGCATCCTCTTCAGACTGTGCTCCTGACTCAGTCACCATCGGCCGCAGATCCGTCGCATCCCTCCCGATACTTACGGCTGCTCGCGTTCCTGTTGGTGGCGGCGCTGATATTCGTCCCTGGCGGGTTGGCACAAAACCAGGACGAAGTTCACATCCAGCCACACGCCAAGCCGTCCGACACGGCGCTGGCGGCCAAGTCGGCTGACCCGGCGCTGAAGACTCACACTAAACCCATGCGGGTGGACGTGGACCTGGTGCTGATCCCCGCGACCATCACCGACCCGATGAACCGGCTGGTCACGGGCCTGGAGCGCGACAATTTTGAGCTCTTCGAAAACGGCGAGAAGCAGGAAATCCGGCACTTTTCCAGCGAAGACGCGCCGCTTTCGCTGGGCGTCATTTTCGACATGAGCGGGAGCATGAGCAACAAGATCGAGAAGTCGCGGGAGGCCGTGGTCGAGTTTTTCCGAACCGCCAACCCGCAGGACGAATTCTTCATCATCGCCTTCTCGGAACGGCCCGAGATGCTCAGCGACTTCACCTCATCGGTGGAAGACATCCAGGGCAAGCTGGTTACCATCATTCCCAAGGGCCGCACCGCCTTGCTGGACGCGATTTACCTGGGCCTGAGCAAGATGCGCCACGCGCACCAGCAGAAGAAGGCGCTGCTCATCATTTCCGACGGCGGCGACAACCACAGCCGCTATACGGAAAGCGAGATCAAGAACCTGGTGAAAGAGGCCGATGTTCAGATTTACGCCATCGGCATCTTCGACTCGACCCCGCGGACCGAAGAGGAGCGCATGGGCCCGACCATGCTGGCCTCGATCACCGATGTGACCGGCGGGCGGACATTTACCATTGATAACCCAAACGAGCTGGCCGACGTGGCGACCAAGATAGGCGTCGAGCTACGCAACCAATATGTGCTTGGGTACCGTCCAAAGAAACCAGGGCACGATGGCAAATGGCGCAAGGTGAAGGTAAAACTGAATCCACCCAAAGGCCTGCCGCCTCTGCATGTGTATGCGAAAACGGGTTACTATGCTCCCACGGAATAGGTTCCTGCTCCTGCTCGTGTCCCTGATTGCGCTGAGTGTTTGGCTGGGGGCGCAAACCTCGTCTTATCCCGGTGAGGCGCCCGCCCGGCCACCGGCGCAGGGTTCCGGCCAGCCGCCGGGAGCCGCCGAGCCGCTGCCCGGGGATGCGCCCAATCAGCCGGGCAACACCGTCCAGGCGCCCGCAGGCAGGCCGCAGGGACAGGAGCCGTCGCGCGAGGACAACGGCGTTTTCGTATTCAAGAAGCAGGTGGAGGAAGTCGTCCTGCACGCCACCGTGCTTGACGACAAGCACCGCCTGGTCACCGGCCTCACGAAAAACGATTTCCAGGTATTCGAGGATGGAGCGCCGCAGCAGATCACCTCATTCCGCCGCGAAGACATCCCGGTGGCGCTGGGAATCGTAATTGACAACTCCGGCTCGATGCGCGACAAGCGCCCGCAGGTGAACCAGGCGGCCGTCAACCTGGTGCGTTCCAGCAATCCCCAAGACGAAGTCTGCGTGGTGAATTTCAACGACGAGTACTACCTCGACCAGGACTTCACCAACCAGATTCCGCAGTTGCAGGAAGCTCTGTCCCGCATCGAGTCGCGCGGCGGCACCGCGCTGTATGACGCGGTGGTCGCTTCCGCCGAGCATTTGAAGAAAAATGCCCGCCTCGACAAGAAGGTTCTGCTGGTAGTGACCGACGGCGAGGACAACGCCAGCCGCGAGTCGCTGGAGCAGGCCATCCGGCGGCTGCAGGCTGAGAATGGACCGACGGTCTATACCGTCGGCCTGCTCGGCGAAGAAAAACAGCGCCGCGCCCGCCGCGCCCTGACCGAGATGGCCGAACAGACCGGAGGGATCGCTTTCTTCCCCAAGAACCTCGGCGAGGTTGATTCCATCACCCAGTCGGTGGCCCACGATATCCGCAACCAATACACGATCGGGTACAAGCCGGTCCGCCCGCAGGCGCAGGGCGGATATCGCACCATCAAAGTGGACGCGCACGCGCCCGGATACAAGCACCTGATGGTGCGTACCCGCAGCGGGTACTATCCCGGGCAGGAGCGGGCGGCAAAGTAATTTGCAATTGGTAATTTGTAATTTGTAATTTCGGACGTGCGCCTACAATGGCGTTTTTCCTCCCGGTCCATTTGGGGCTGACACAATTCAGGCCACCAGCAGGCTCCGGCAAATTGCCAATCACAAACTACAAATTACCAACCACCAATCCCACCAGCCTCAAGCACTGATTTACAATTCAAACCCCATGGTTTATCGCAGCGATAACCGCACGCCGGAGCAGATGCGCCCCGTCAATATCGTCCCTGACTTCATCTCCACCGCCGAAGGCTCCGCGCTGATCGAACTGGGCAACACGCGCGTGATCTGCACCGCGTCGGTCGAGGAATCGGTGCCCTCGTGGATGCGCAACGGCGGCAAGGGATGGATCACCAGCGAGTACGGCATGCTGCCGCGCTCCACCCTGACGCGCTCGCCGCGCGAGTCGGCGCGGGGACGCGTCGGCGGGCGGACGCATGAGATTCAGCGCCTGATCGGCAGGTCATTGCGGGCGGTGGTGGACCTTGCCCGGCTCGGTGAGCGCACCATCTGGATCGATTGCGACGTCATCCAGGCGGACGGCGGCACGCGGACGGCCTCGATCACCGGCGCGTTTGTGGCGCTCGGCCTGGCCATGCAAAAGCTGGTGGAAGCCGGCACGCTGACCCATGCGCCGATTCGAGACTTCGTCGCCGCCACCAGCGTGGGCATGGTGGATGGAGAGATCATGCTCGACCTCAGCTACGAAGAAGACTCGCGCGCCGAGGTGGACATGAACTTCGTCATGACCGGCGCCAAGAAAATGGTCGAGGTGCAGGCAACGGCCGAACAACGCGCCTTCGACGACGCGCAACTCAGGCGCATGATCGAGTTGGCCAAACACGGCGTGGAATCGCTGATCGCGAAACAGCAGGCGGTGCTCAGCAATCTGCTGTTGCGGCAGTAGGTCACGCGGTAGAATGTCCGGTTTGCAGTATCAGACCTTTTGTCATCGATCGTTACCAAGCACCTGAGGAGGTGTCGCGTGAAGTTGACTCCTGGAAAGTTGTCCGGACTGAAAGCAGTTTCGACCGAGCGCGGGATCATTGCCGCGGCGGCCATGGACCAGCGTGGCTCGCTGAAGAAATCCCTCGCCAAGGAAAAAGGCGGCGAGATCACCGACCGCGACATGGAAGAGTTCAAGGCCTTGGTGACCGAAGTTCTCACGCCCCATGCCAGCGCCATCCTGCTGGATCCCGAGTGGGGGCTGCCCGCGTCGAAACGCCGCAGCCGCAATGCGGGACTCCTGCTGGCCTACGAGAAGACGGGGTACGACAAGACGGGTGCCGGCCGCTTGCCCGACCTGCTGGACCACTGGTCGGTGCGCCGGCTGAAGGAACATGGCGCCGACTGCTGCAAGATCCTGCTCTACTACACTCCCTTTGATCCCAAGAACATTAACGATCAGAAGCATGCCTGGGTGGAGCGCATCGGTGACGAATGCCGCGCCAACGACATCCCGTTTTTCCTCGAATTCGTGGGCTACGAAGGCGACATGGACGAAAAGGGATTCGAGTTCGCCAAGCGGAAGCCGGAGGTCGTGAAAGGCTCCATGGCCGAGTTCACCAAGGACCGCTACGGCGTGGATGTGATGAAGGTGGAAGTGCCGGTCAATATGAAGTACGTCGAGGGCGCGCGCTGCTACGCGGGCCAGAAAGCCTACTCCAAGCAGGAGGCGATCAACCACTTCCGCGACGCGGCACGGGCGGCCACCAAGCCGTTCATCTACCTGTCGGCGGGGGTGAGCAACGCCGAGTTCACCGAGGGGTTGGAAACGGCGGCGGAAGCGGGTGTCAAGTTCAACGGCGTGCTCTGCGGCCGCGCCACCTGGAAAGAGGGCATTCCGATTTACGCCAAGCAGGGCGCCGAGGCGTTCCGCAAGTGGCTGCAGGACGAGGGCGTGAAGAACATCAACAACGTCAATGAGAAGCTGAAGGCAGCGACACCGTGGTTCGACATGTACGGAGTGCAGGCGGAAATGGCGAAAGCGTAGCAACCACGCTGAGTGGCGAGTGGTGGGGCGCGGCGTGGCTGCCGCGCCCTTCTGTTTCAGCCGTCATCCGGAGCAGGGTTGGCAAGAGTTTTCAATCACAAAACGCAAACCACCGATTAAGAAATGTTTTTCTCCCCAATGACTTGCCTCGCCGCCGGTGCGGGTGTATACAGCGGGGAACGCTGCGGCAGGCGCGTGGGGCGCGGCCGCGCGCGGAGTTCACGCAAGTTCCAGCCTTTTCGCCGGAGGTGTGCGATGGAGCGCGTCCGGTTTTTCGATCACGATGGTCACCGCATCTTGCTGCTGGATTGCACGGGCTGCGGGCCCAACGAACTTCTCGAAGTCTTCGAACAGGCAAAATTGACAATTGCCGCTGAGCCGCCGCATTCCTTGCTGACGCTCGCCGACTTCACCGGCGCGCACTTCAACCGGCAAGCGGCCGATCAGATGAAGATCACCGCAACCTACAATCGGGCGCACGTGCTGCGGTCGGCCATCGTCGGGGTGGAGGACCTGCCGGACGTCTACTATCACAACCTGGTCTCGTTTTCGGCGCGCGAGTTCCCCGCCTTCAAGACGCGCGAGGAAGCCATGGACTGGCTGGTGAGCGAGAAGGCCGAGCGCGCCACCGGCTGAGCAAGATTCTCGGTTATCGGTTCTCGGTTTTCGGTTCTCGGTTATCCGGCCTTGCGCGCGGTTCGAGAACCGACAACTGTGAACCGATAACCCTTATGCTTTAGCGGCTATTCCCACTCAATCGTTCCGGGAGGCTTCGACGTTACGTCATAAACCACCCGATTGATGCCCTTCACTTCGTTCACCAGGCGCGTGGCAATGCGCTTGATGACCTCCCACGGAAGTTCGACAACGTCGGCGGTCATGCCGTCTTCGGAGTGCACGGCGCGGACGGCGCAGGTGTAAGCGTAGGTGCGCTGGTCGCCCATCACGCCCACCGACATGACCGGCAGCAGCACGGCAAAAGCCTGCCAGATTTTGGTGTACAAGCCGGCGGCCTTGATCTCGCTGACCACCACGTCGTCGGCTTCCTGAAGAATGGCAATGCGCTCGGCAGTGACCTCGCCCAGGATGCGCACCGCCAGTCCGGGCCCGGGGAACGGCTGGCGCTGAAGAATTTCCTCGGGCATGCCGAGATCGCGGCCAATGCGGCGGACCTCGTCTTTGAACAAGTCCTTCAGCGGTTCGATCAGCTTGAGCCGCATTTTTTCCGGCAGCCCGCCGACGTTGTGGTGCGACTTGATGGTCTGCGAAGGGCCGCGTACGGAGCGCGATTCAATGACGTCGGGGTAGAGCGTTCCCTGGACCAGGAATTCCGGTTCCTTATGGGCGGTTTTGCGCCGGTCGCGGACGACGATCTTCAGTGCCTGCTCTTCGAAGACCGCGATGAACTCGTTGCCGATGATGCGGCGCTTTTTCTCCGGGTCGGCCACGCCGGCCAGCTTGGCGAGGAAGCGGCGCGAGGCGTCCACGGCGACGACCTGGAGACCGAGACGGCGCAGGTTGTGCTGCACCTTTTCAAATTCGTTCTTGCGCAGCACGCCGTTATTGACGAAGACGCAGGTCAGACGCTCGCCGATGGCGCGCGCCACCAGCGTGGCCGCCACCGATGAGTCCACCCCGCCGGAGAGCGCGCAGATGGCGTGCGCGTGCGGGCCCACCGTCTTTCGGACGTTCGCCACGGTCTCGTCAATGAAGCGCTGCGCCGTCCAGTTGGGCTCGGCGCCGCAAATATCGAAGACAAAATTCTTCAGGATCGCCGTGCCCTGCGGCGTGTGGTGAACTTCGGGGTGGAACTGCACGGCGTAGTAGCGGCGGGCGGGGTCTTCCATGGCAGCCAGCGCGGTGGCGCTGCGCGCGACCGAGTGGAATCCGGAGGGCAGCTCAAGGGCATGATCCCCGTGCGACATCCAGACCTTGATCTTGCGCGGTATGTCTTTGAACAACGGCGAATCGTTCTCAAGCTTGACGTCGGCATGGCCGTATTCACGCTTGTCGCCAGGTACGACTTTACCCCCGAGAGCGTGCGCCATGTATTGCAGCCCGTAACAGATGCCGAGCATGGGCACGCCGATCCCCAGGACCCGATTGTCCGCCGGCGGCGCATCCTTGTCGTACACCGAGGAGGGGCCGCCGGACAAAATGATGCCCACCGGACCGCACTTCTTGATCTCTTGCAGGGAAGCGGTGCAGGGGAGCACGACGGAGAAAACATTCTGCTCGCGGATACGGCGCGCAATGAGCTGCGTGTACTGCGAACCGAAGTCGAGGATGACGATGGATTGAGGTTCCACTTTGTAATGTCTCAGATGTCCGAGGCGGAGTAAAGCGCCTGGTCAGGATCAGGGTAGCAAATTCAGCGCTCAGCTATCAGCTGTCAGCCTCGGAAGGCAGCTTGATGATCGGCTCGGGTGCCGGGGCTATGGCCTGAGAGCTGATGGCTGATGGCTGAGAGCTCTCGTCCAATGCTACCAATGCCGCCAGGCGCGCGATGTACAGGAAATCGGCGACGGCGAAGTAAATCAGAGCGATGACCAAGCAGAGTGCGATCGACTTCGCCGCGCTGGCCTGGCTGGCGAGGAGGGCGGCAACGAATGCCGCGACCAGCGCGGCGGCGCGCAACAATCCGAAGCAGGATGCAATGCCGACGTACGGACCGGGAACGCGGCGGTAAAAATCCACGGAATCGGCGATGGATCGGAGCGCCGGGTGGCCCTCGCGCACGATCCAGATGGGGGCAAGCGCCAGGAACCAGTTCACCACCGACCAGAAAAATCCAATCAGCGCGGCAACCAGGATGCCGACCAGCGCAGCGGCGGCGGGATTCTGGACCGGCATCGCGAGGCCGGTGAGGAACAGCGCGCCGAGGAAGGCGATCAGGGCAGCCAGCGTGAAGACGGCGCGCATGAAGTTTAGCGCCAGGAGAGGGCCGAAATGCAGGTCCCTCGGCTCGGACGCGCCTGCGTCGCTCAAGCGCAGGGCACGCGGGTCGGCCGGCGCGTCCTCACTCGGGATGACAATTGTCGAAAAAAGGGATTGTAAGGTGATGGCGCGGCCAAGGGTGGCGGCGGCGATCCACAGCACGGCGATCGCAGGCGCCAGCACCAGGCACTCGCGCGCCAACTGCGGCAGGACCTGGACAATGATGTGCGCACCGGCATCGGCGATCAGAAAAACATCGCTGTGACGGGCGAGCAGCAGTTCGGCCTGGGTGATATCCACGTGCGCAAGGATGCGTCGGATGGCGATGATGACCAGCGTCCACGCTGCTGCCCCGAATGCCCATCGCCAGGCGATCTCGCCCAGCGCGAGCGCGGGCCGGCGAACCACGGCGCGGAATCCGGCGCGAATGTGCATCTGGTTATCGGTTCACGGTTGTCGGTTTACGGTTGTCGGCACCGATTAAGACCGATAACCGAAAACCGTTAACCGAAAACCAATCTTCACTTCGAGCGCTTGGGAGATTTGTGGCTGAGCACGCCGATCAGTTCCCTGCCCGCTGGCGGCGTTCCGACCTTGCCCCCCTGCACGATGTCGCGCGCGTCGAGCTTCTTGCCATAAAGATTCTGGTTGGCGCCGCCGTCGGAGCGGAGCGTGGACCCCTCCAGCGATACGCCGGCAAACAGGCCGCGCGAGCGTGAGTAGCTGAGGATCTCGGCGCGCATGACGATATCGGTCGCGGCAGCGGCATCGCGGCCTTTCGGACCTGCGGCCGCGGCGGCATCAGCGCCCAGCTTGATTTTGCTGGAGAGAACGGAGTCGGCGCCGCGATCGTTCATCACCAGCAACACGAAGTCGGTGGCTTGTCCTCCGAGCTGAATCCCGATATTCCCGCCTTCCAGCGCCATCATGGCCGGTGCGCTCCACGGGCCACTGTGGTTCTTGCCGGTCCGGCAGGTGATGGCGCCGCGGCCGTAGCTGCCGCCAATGCCGATGGCAACCTTCAACACTGATGGGAACACGATCACACACTCCGCTTTATTGAGAATGCTCTGTGGGATTCCCTCCGGAATGTTGAGGATCTCCTTCATCACCGTGCCCGCTTCCTGCAGGCGTTCCTGTTCTTTCTTCTGCGCGAACGCGGGAGCGGCGATGGCCAACATGACTGCGAGGGCGATCAATTTGCGCATAAGTCACCTCGATTGGAGTTCCCCAACATTCTAGTCCCAAGGCGGGAGATCCCCCGCTTCGCTCGGGATGAGCGCGCGGGGCTCACACGCCCCACCAACGGGTAGTGGGTCAGTTTAAGTTTTGCTGATGTTTGAATGCATATCGCCCAACAAACACAGCAATTACGACTGAACATCCGGCAGCGAAGAAAAGGGCGTACCAGGTAATCAAACCTGAAAACCAAGCGTTCGGCCACTGTCGGCGAATGAGGATTGCGCAGAGTTCTGCTGCTAACCGCAATACCGGAAAAGAAAGGCCGAGGGCCACGATTCCGGCCACTATTGCGCGCACTCTGCTCATGCCACTACCCGCAAACGCGCTCATTTCACGACGATGTTCACCAGCTTGTGCGGCACCACGATCGCCTTCAGGATTTTCTTGCCGTCAAGCGAGGAGAGCACCTTGGGATCGTTCAGGGCGAGTTGGCGCACGTCTTCTTCGCCGGCGTCGGCGGCCACCAGCAGGCGGGCGCGAATTTTTCCGTTCACCTGAACCACAATTTCGACCTGCTCCTCGCGGGCGAGCGCCGGGTCGTACTGCGGCCAGGGATGACGCAGCAGGCTTCCCTTCTCTCCGAGCATTTCCCAGAGTTCGTGCGACAAAAAGGGCGCGAAGGGATGCAGCAAGAGCACGAGATCGCGCTGCGCCTGTGCCAGTAAGGGGAGCGGAATGAGGCCGCGCTCAATTTCCGGGCGCAGCAGGTAGAACTCATTGACCAGCGCCATCAGGGTGGACACGCAGGTGTTGAAGTGCCAGCGTCCGGCAAACTCGTCGCTGATGCGCTTGATGGACTGGTGCAGGCGGCGCTGCATGCGGCGCGCTTCCGGCGACAGCTCGGCAGGGACAGGGCCGCGCCACCCCGGGACATTCGGCTTGGCGTTGGCGGAGACGAAGCGGTACACGCGCGAGAGGAAGTCCTGCACCCCCTTGACACCGGCGTCCTGCCAGTCGAGGTCGCGGTCGGGCGGCGCGGCGAACAGGGTGTACATGCGGGTGGCGTCGGCGCCGTAACGGGCAATCATGTCGTCGGGCGCGACTACGTTCCCCAAGTTCTTCGACATCTTGGCGCCGTCCTTGATCACCATGCCCTGGGTAAACAGGCGCTGTACCGGCTCCGCATTCGCCACCAGTCCCATGTCGCGCATGAACTTGGTCCAGAAGCGCGAGTAGATCAGGTGCAGGATGGCGTGCTCGACGCCGCCGATGTACTGCTCGATGGGAAACCAGTAATTCGCAATGCGGCTGTCAAACGGCGCACTGTCGTTGCGCGCGTCGGTGTAGCGATAAAAGTACCAGGACGAATCCACGAAGGTGTCCATGGTGTCGGTTTCGCGGCGCGCGCGGCCACCGCACTTCGGGCACGCGGTGTTCACCCACTCCGGCAGCCGCCCGAGCGGAGACCCGCCGGTGAGCGTGATCTCGACATTTTCCGGCAACCTGACCGGAAGCTCCTTTTCGGGTACGGGCACAATTCCGCAGCGCTCGCAATAGAGCATGGGGATGGGCGTGCCCCAGTAGCGCTGGCGCGAGATGCCCCAGTCCTTCAGCCGGTACGTAACGGTCGGTTTGCCGAAGCCGTGCTCCCGGGCAAAGGCGGCCATCTTCTTCATCGCTTCCACGCAGCCCAGGCCGCTGAACTCGCCCGAGTTGATGACCAGCGAGTCCGTCCCGCTGTAGGGGATGGTGGCATCGGAAAATTTTTCTTCGTCGGTTTCCCCTTCCCGGCGCGGCAGCACCACCACGCGGACTTCGAGTTCATATTTTTTCGCGAACTCGTAATCACGCTCGTCGTGCGCCGGGACGGACATGATCGCGCCCGTGCCGTAGTCCATCAAAATGTAATTCGCCACCCAGATGGGCACCTTGTCCTGGTTGAAGGGGTTGATAGCGTAGCGGCCGATGAACACGCCGTGCTTCTCGATGGCGCCCACATCCCCGACTTCTTTGGCCTTCCGCTGTTCCTCGACCAACGTGTTGATATCCGTGCGCAGTTCGGCATTGTCTGCTACCAGCTTGTCCACCAGCGGATGCTCGGGCGCGAGCTGGATGGAGGTGGCGCCGAAGATGGTGTCAATGCGCGTGGTGAATACCGAGATCTTGTCGGCAGCATCTTCGGCCTGAAAATCCACCAGCGCGCCTTCGCTGCGGCCGATCCAGTTCTGCTGCATGATGCGGACTTTTTCCGGCCAGCCGCTGAGCTGGTCGAGGTCGCGCAGGAGTTGTTCTGCGTAATCGGTGATGCGCAGAAACCACTGTTCCAGCTCACGCTGCTCCACCGGCGTGGTCTCATGGCGCCAGCAGCAGCCTTTGACCACCTGCTCATTGGCGAGCACGGTGGCGCACTCCGGGCACCAGTTCACCTTGCTCTTCTTGCGGTAGGCGAGCCCGCGTTTGTAGAGCTGGAGGAAGAGCCACTGGTTCCAGCGATAGTACTCGGGCAGGCAGGTGGTGATCTCGCGCTGCCAGTCGTAGGCGAAGCCGAGCCGCTTCATCTGCGACTTCATGTGCGCGATGTTGCCCAACGTCCACTCGCGCGGCTGCACCCCGGCTTTGATGGCGGCATTTTCCGCCGGCAAACCAAACGAATCCCAGCCCATGGGATGGAGCACGTTATAGCCCTTCATCCACATGTAACGGGCGAGGGCGTCGCCGATGGAGTAGTTGCGCACGTGTCCCATGTGCAGCGCGCCGCTGGGGTACGGCAGCATTTCCAGGACGTAATACTTGGGCTTGTCGGTGCTGGGCGGCTCGGCGCGATAGAGTTCGGGGTCGGCCTCGAAGCGGGCGGACCACTTCTCCTCGATCGGCTGGGGATCGTAGCGCTCTTCGCGGCGGTCGGTAATCTGCGGCGTATCGGCCATGAATGCGTAGTCCTGATGAAAGCAATTCTTGATTTTACAAGGTCGATGGTCGATGGTCGATGGTCGGCGGCGCGCGGGCGAGGGCGCCCGCGCCACATCACTTCCGGCGAGCGCGGGCAGCGGCCCCGGCGGGGGCGCCGGGGCCTACCGCATTCTGCTTTCGTACCGCCTTGTCGGCGACCAGGGACTTCAGCGTTTCCACATTTCGCAAGTCGTCTCCGGGATTATCAATCGGCGTCTCAGCAATAAACGCGCACGTTGCAAGCCGCGGATCGTTCAGCAGCCGCCGGAATGGCTCCAGCCCAATGGTTCCCTGCCCGATGTGCTGGTGGCGGTCCAGATGGGAGCCGCGCGCCGCCTTGGCGTCGTTGCAGTGCCAGACAGGCACGTTCTTCAGCCCGACCGTGCGGTCCAGGTGCTCCAGGGTCAAGGCGTATCCTTCTTCCGTAACGATGTCGTAGCCGGCGACATGGGTGTGGCAGGTGTCAATGCAGGCCTCGGCCGGCACAATGTCGCGCAGGACGCCGACGAGCGCCGCCACCTGCTCGAAGCTGCCGCCCAGGGAAAACTCGGCGCCGGCGGTATTTTCGATGAGAACGGTGAGGCCGCCACGGCGCAGATCGTGACCGCCGGCCGCCTCGGCAATCGACGCGCCGACCTTCGCCAGACCTTCCTCGCGGGTCATGCCGCGAAACGAGCCGGGATGGACCACCAGGTAGTCGGCGCACAGGGCGAGGGCGCGTTCGATCTCGCCGCGGAAGGCGGCGATTGATTTGCGGTGAAACTCGGAATTGCCGCCCGCCAGGTTCACCAGGTAGTTGGCGTGGATTACCAGCGGCTTCAGGTCATATTGCAGGCGCAGGCGGTTCATCGCATCGCATTGCGAGCTGGTGAGCTGGTACGGCGCCCACTGCCGCGGGCTCGACGAAAAAATCTGGAAGGCGCTGCAGCCCAGGCGGTAAGCGCGCTCGGCGGCATTCCCGGCCCCGCCCGCGGTGGAGGTATGGATGCCGATGCGGCGCGCAGTACGGCGTGGCGGTGTCTTCGGCGGCGGCAGCTTGAGAATGTCTTTCTGTTCCTGCGCCATGGAGCGGGGCATCGCGAATTAGATGGATGATTTACGATTGACGATTGACGATTTGTCATCGCTGGTCGCGACCCGCGCATCAGAAAATCAATACTCACGAATCACGATTTCCCAAAAGGACTTTTGGTGACTATGAAGATCGCTAACGATGTTACGGAACTGATTGGCCGCACCCCGCTGGTGCGGCTGAACCGCGTGACCGAGGACTGCCGCGCGACGGTGGTCGCGAAACTGGAGAGCTTCAACCCCTGCAACAGCGTCAAGGACCGCATCGGCGTCAGCATGATCCGCGAGGCGGAGCGCGCGGGGGCCATTGATCCCGGCAAGACGGTGCTGATCGAGCCGACCAGCGGCAACACCGGCATCGGTCTGGCCTTCGCGGCGGCCATTCGCGGATACCGGATGATCTTCACCATGCCGGACACCATGAGCCAGGAGCGGCGCGTGTTGCTGCGCGCCTTTGGCGCCGAGGTCGTGCTCACCCCCGGAATCAAGGGCATGAAGGGCGCCATCGCCAAAGCCAATGAACTGCTGGCGAAGACTCCGAATGCATTCATGCCGCAACAGTTTTCCAATCCCGCGAACCCGAAGATCCACTTCGAGACCACGGGGCCGGAAATCTGGGAGGACACCGACGGCAAGGTGGACATCATGGTGGCGGGCGCCGGCACCGGCGGCACCATTACCGGCGTCACCGAGTACATCCGGCCTAGAAAACCTTCTTTCCGCGTGGTGGCGGTGGAACCGGCAGAGAGTCCGGTGCTCTCGGGCGGGAAACCGGGACCGCATAATTCGCAGGGTATCGGCGCCGGCTTTGTCCCTGATGTGTTGCGCGCCGATTACATCAACGAAGTGATTGCCGTTCCAACCGACGATTCCGTTGCCATGGCCCGGCGCCTGCCGCGCGAAGAAGGCTTGCTGGTGGGGATCTCGTCGGGCGCGGCCGTGATTGCGGCGTTGCAGGTGGCGCGGCGCGAGGAGAACGCGGGCAAACTCATCGTTGTCATCTTGCCGGATTTCGGCGAGCGCTACTTGAGCAGCGCGCTGTTCGCCAATCTGCGCGAGGAAGCAGAGCGGATGCAGACCGAGGAAGTCGCAATGTGATGACATTAAACCGCGCAGCCTCGCCGCATTCCAGATCGCCCGATCACCAGATCACCCGATCACCGGATTGGCGGAAGCCATTGTCCCGCGTGCAGCATTGGCATTAGACTAGATGTTTCGTCTCGGGAGCATAGAGGTCATTATGTTGGTCGTCATGGATGCGCACGCCAGCGAAGAGCAGGTGCGCGCGGTTTGCGAAAAAATCGAGTCGATGGGGCTGCGCCCGCACGCCATTCCGGGCGCGCAACGAACTGCGATCGGCATCACCGGCAACCAGGGCATGGTGGAAATCGGCCTGGAGGACATGCCGGGCGTCCAGGATGTCATCCGGGTCAGCAAGCCGTACAAGCTGGTGAGCCGCGATGTGAAGGGCGAAGATACGGTCATCGCATTTCCCGGCACCGACACTACTATCGGCGGAGCTGACCTGGCGGTCATCGCCGGGCCCTGCGCCGTGGAATCGCGCGAGCAGGCGTTTGCGGTCGCCGAGCGTGTTGCCAAAGCGGGCGCGCGCTTCTTCCGCGGCGGCGCCTACAAGCCGCGCACCTCGCCCTACGCCTTCCAGGGACTGGGCGAAGAAGGCCTACGCATTCTGGCGGAGATCCGCGACCGCTTCGGGTTGCTGATCGTGACCGAGGCGGTGGACTACGAATCGCTCGACCTGGTGGAGCGCTATGCCGACATGATCCAGATCGGCGCGCGCAACATGCAGAATTTCTCGCTGCTGAAGCGCGCCGGAAAAGCCCGGCGTCCGGTCCTGCTGAAGCGCGGCATGTCGGCCACCCTGGAAGAATTCCTCATGGCGGCCGAATACGTGATGAGCGAAGGCAACTACCAGGTGGTGCTCTGCGAGCGCGGCGTGCGCACCTTCGCCGACCACACCAGAAACACGCTCGACCTGAGCATCGTGCCGGCCGTGCATCGCCTCAGCCATCTGCCCATCCTGGTGGACCCCAGCCACGGTACCGGCAAGCGCGACAAGGTGATTCCGCTGTCGCGCGCCGCCATCGCGGTCGGCGCCGATGGACTGATCGTGGAAGTGCACCACGATCCTGACCGCGCCTTGTCCGACGGCCCGCAGTCCATCTACCCGGAGCAGTTCGAGGCATTGATCGCCGAAATGCGGCAGATCGCGCCGATTGTGAAGCGCACGGTTCCGCAACCCGTGGCGGTGGCGGCAACACACATCCGGTAATCGGGCGATCAGGTGATCGTGTGATTTACCGCGCGGCAGAGCTTGTCCTGACGCCGAGCGCAGCGCGGCGGAAGGAGCCGCGCCGTTCTTGCTGGAATCGCTCTACATTGAGAAAAAACTTCCTCATCCTGGTCGCTGTCGCGGTGCTCGCGGCGGGGTTGCTTTCGGGCTGCCGGCGCAAGCAGCGCGATTACCCCGGCGACCTGAACGCCTACGTCAGCAATGGAAAGAGCGATAGCGTTTCGGTGATCGATCTTGGCCAGTTCAAGATCGCAAAGACGATCGCTGTCGGACGCAATCCCACGGGCGTCTCGGCCAACCCGAAGAAGAACGAGATTTACGCGGTCAACACCGAGTCCAACAACATCAGCTTCATTGACGCGACGAAAAACGTGGTGGTCGCGACCGTGGGCGTGCATCGCGCGCCGTATTTTATCGACGTTTCGGCGGACGGGACGCGCGGCTACGTGGCGAATTCCGGCTCCGCCAACGTCAGCATCCTCGATCTGGAGAAACGGCTCGTGCTGGCCACCGTGGGCGTGGGCGCGGCGCCGGGACTGGCGCGCGTCTCGCCGGATGGAAAAACCGTGGTGGTGTCCAACCGCGGCGGCAATTCCGTGTCGATCCTGGACACCGCGAAGATGCAGGTGCGCGCCACCGTGCCGATTTGCGAACACCCCGAGGACATTGCCATCCTCCGCGACTCCGGCAAGGCCTTCGTCGCCTGCACCGGGTCGGCGCAGGTGGCGGCGATTGATTTGAAGTCGGACAAGCTGCTTGCCCTGCTCGATGTCGGCAAGACTCCCATCCACCTTGCGCTTAAGCCCGACGGCGGCGAGCTGTTCGTGTGCAATTTCGATTCGGCATCGGTTTCGGTGATCGAGACCGCGGCCAACGAGGTCGGCGCCACCTACCTGATCGGCAACCAGCCGGTGCACGCGGTGGTCAGCGCCGATAATTCCCTGCTCTATGTCAGCAACTTCGGCTCGGACGCGGTGTCGGTGCTGAGCATTGACACCGGGCGCGTCATTGATTCCATTTCCGTGGGCAATCATCCCGACCAACTGGCGCTCACGCCGGCGGAGGATTTTCTGCTCGCGCTGGATACGCAGCCCGGCGACGTCGCGGTGGTGCGGCTCACCAAGCTGCCGCGCGGCGATAAGATCAGCTTGCCCGAGGCCATCATCAAGGGACAGAATCCGAACCGGCAGCGCGCGCTTTTTACCATGGTGCCGGTCGGAATCCAGCCCAATGGAATCGCGGTGAAAATGATAGCGCCCGCCCCCTAATCTTGGGGTTTCGTCCCTTCAGGTCTTCTGCTGTGCTCACCTTGCTTGAAAGTTAGCGTCTATCAAACCCTATTCGCTGATGGTGCGGCCGAGCACCGCCGCGCACCACAAAGTGCGCGTCGCCCGCTCCGGACGGTGCTTGACGAGGGCAGTCCGGACTCTGACGACGCCGATTGCGGGAGCCACGCCGGCTCAACGCAGGAAGGAATTGCGATGAACAGAGTAACGAAAACCCTGGTGTTGGTTCTGCTGGTGACGATTGCCGCGGGCGCGTTCGCAGCGGACGCGTCCTCCCCCCGTGCCGGCAAGACGTGGAGCATCACCTTCTACAACTCAACCAAGGTGGGAACGACCATGCTGCCCGCGGGCACCTATAAGGCCCAGCAGCTCGTAGATGGCGACAACCACGTGCTCGTTTTCAAAGACGCGGGCAACAAAGAACGGGCGCGCGTCAACTGCACCATCGAGCAACTGGACAACAAGGCGGCTGAAACCGAGTACGACACCACCAAAAACGACGCCGGCGAAAAAGTTTTACAGTCGGTCGTATTTGGAGGCGACAGGTACAAGCACAAGGCCGTGACACCATAAGCTGCGGCGCCAGCTTGGAATTCAAATCACAACCGGCGGTTCCACGACCGCCGGTTTTTTTCTTTGCCTGTGCGGGGCCGGGTAGCTGGCAGTACTCCGTGTATAGTTTCGAGCGCATGCAAATCGTCGAACATGTGCCGCTGGCGCCGCTGACGACGCTGCAGGTCGGAGGCGCGGCGCGATATTTCGCGACCGCCGTCACCGCCGCGGACGCGCGGCAGGCGGTGGATTGGGCAAAGTCGCGCCAGCTTCCGCTCTTCGTACTCGGAGGCGGCAGCAATCTGGTGATCGCCGATACCGGGTTTCCCGGCCTGGTGCTCCACATCGGCATCAGCGGTGTCGAGCGTCTCTCGGAAAACGGAAAGCAGATGTTTGAAGCCGGCGCGGGAGTCGCGTGGGACGCGCTCGTCGCCCAGGCAGTCGCGGCCAATTGCGCCGGCCTGGAATGCATGAGCGGCATTCCTGGCACCGTGGGCGGCACGCCGGTGCAGAACGTCGGCGCGTACGGGCAGGAAGTTTCCGAAACCATTGCGGAAGTACAGGTGCTGGATCTCCGCGACGGGCAGTTGCGCAGCCTCTGCAACGAGGCGTGCCGGTTCGCGTATCGCTGCAGCATCTTCAACAGCGGCGAGCGCGGGCGCTACATCATTTTGAAAGTGAAGTACGCGCTGCAAGCGGGAGGAGAGCCGACCATCCACTACCGCGACCTGAAAGCATATTTTGCCTCCTTGCCCGCGACCACCCGGCCCACACTCGCTGAGGTGCGCGAGGCGGTAAGAAAAATCCGTTTGTCGAAAGCCATGCTGATCGTGGAAGGCGATGAGGATTCGCGCAGCGCCGGCTCATTCTTCAAGAATCCCGTGCTCGATGCGGCGGAGTACGAGCGCGTTGCCGCTTGCGCCGGCGGAACCGTGCCGAGCTATCCCGCGCCCGGCGGGCGCTGCAAAATTCCAGCCGCCTGGCTGGTCGAGAACGCCGGGTTTCACAAGGGGTACACCCGCGGCCATGTCGGGCTCTCGCGCAAGCACGCACTGGCCATCGTGAACCGCGGCGGCGCTACCGCAGCCGAAGTCATCGCCTTGCAAGACGAGATTCGCCGCGCCGTACAGGACAAAGTCGGCGTAGCCCTGGCGCCCGAGCCGGTATTCGTCGGCTTCGAGTAGGTGGGAATTTCTCACCGCAGAAGATGGCAGGAATAGGTCTTGATCACCAGCCACACCGCGCGTCCGGGTATCAAGTCCAGGGATTGTTGCGCCGCCGGCGTGAGGTGGACCTCCATTTCCGAACCGGTGGCTGCGTCGCCGCACCGCACCCGCGTTACCACCGTCACGTCGCGACGCACCAGCGAAACAATGGTCGCGGGCAGCAGGTTGCGCGCGCTCAGCCCCTCCGGTTTCGCCTTGGCCAGCAGGATGTCGCCGGCGCGAATGCCGATGCGCACCGCTTCTCCAACCGCGGCGTGCCCCAACGGGACTTCCAGTTGCACATCCCCGGCGATGCGGCACGTCATGGTCCCGAGGTCCTCGTGTAGCGCGGCCACCGTGCCGTCGAAAATATTTTCGAAACCCGCCGCCTGCGCCAGCGACTCCAGCCGGGGGGCGTGCAGCACCTCCTGCGGCAATCCATTCGCGACCACTCTTCCCTGCTCCAGCGCGATCACGCCCTCGCCGAGCGCAAACAACTCGTCGCGACTGTGGGTGACATAGAGCGCGGGAATGCGGTGCGCGTCATTCCAGGCGCGCAGGTCCTGGATGATCGCCGTCTTGGTCGCAACGTCGAGCGCGGAGAGCGGCTCGTCCAGCAGCAGCACGCGCGGATTGGTGACCAGCGCGCGCGCCAGGGCGGTGCGTTGCCGTTCGCCACCGGAGATTTCCCCTGGCCGGCGTTCGCGAGTATGCCGGATGCGGAATGCGTCCACGATCGCGTCCACGGCTTGGCGGCGCTGCTCCTCCGGCAAGCGGTCAAGACCATACGCGATGTTCGCTTCCACGCTCATGTGGGGAAATAGCGCCAGCGTCTGGAACACATAGGCGACGCGCCGGCTTGCCACCGGCACATTCACCTTTGTCTCGGAGTCGAACAGCACCATGCTGCCCACGGCGACGCGCCCCGAGTCCGGCGCCAGCAGCCCGGCAATGCACTCCAGCAGCGTGGTCTTGCCCGCGCCCGATGGCCCAAACAGCATGGTGATGCCCGCGGCAGCCGTGAACGACACTTCCAGCGTGAAGCTCTCGGACAGCCGCTTGCGGAGCGAGACGGCGAGCGCGGATGGTGGTGGGCAGGTCGTAGCGGGACATTGTAATCGGTCGCTGCTGCCATGATTGATGCCTCGTCGCTTTTTCCCGCCGCGCACCGCAATTCACATCTAAGCTAGCTGTGGGATGGAAATCGTTCCGGCCAAAATCGTGCACGCTAAAGTCGCGCCTCAGGTGAAGCTCCTGGCAGCGGCTTCCCTCTGGACCACCCTGCGCCGCTGGGGCGGGCCCGGCTTGTGTCTGATCGGAATCATTGACAGCTCGTTCATTCCGACGCTGGGCAGCCTGGATATTTTCAACGCCGTGCTCTCCGCGCGCCATCACGACCTGTGGTGGTACTACGCCATGATGAGCACGGCCGGATCGGTGGCCGGCGCCTACCTGATGTACCGCTTGGCCAGCGGCGCCGGGACCGGGTGGCTGCAGAAGCGGATGGGGGCGGCGCGGGTCGCCCGCGTTGACGGCATGCTGGAAAAGTACGGAGTGTTCGCCGTGGTGATTGCGGGGGTCGCGCCGCCGCCATTTCCCAGTTCGCCGTTTTTCGTGGCGGCGGGGGCGCTGAAATTTCCGATTCGCAAGTACCTGGCCGCGCTCGTCGCCGGGCGCGCGTTTCGTTATTCGCTGGTGGCCTGGATCGCGTCACACTACAGCCGCCGCATCATCCGCGTCTTCCGCCATCCCCAGCAGTACGCGGTGGTCACCATCAGCATCACCGTCGCGGTGGTGCTGGTGTTCGTGGCGGCGGCATTGGTCTGGCATCGCATCGGCCAGGAAATCGAGCGCGCCCAGCAGGAGGCGCAGGGCAAGCAGCAAGTTCCGAGCTGCTAGCGAAACGGCCAGACCGCCCATACCTTGCGGTTCAGCGCATACACCAGCGAGAGCACAACAAAGGAAAAAATCAGCAGCAGCAGCGCGGTTTGCCCCGCCTGCGCGAACTCCGACGCCTGCACCCGGTCGTAAATATCAATGGAGACGGTGCGCGTCACGCCGGGAATATTTCCGCCGATCATCAGCACGACGCCAAATTCGCCGACCGTGTGCGCGAAGCTGAGAGCGATTCCGGTCACCAGCCCCGGCTTGGACAGCGGCAAGACCACGCGCCAGAACGTCCGCCATCCAGAAGCCCCCAAGGTGGCCGAAGCCGCCAGCAGGCGCGTGTCCACGGCCGCAAACGAAGCGGCGAAGGGCTGCACCGCGAAGGGCAGGCTATACAAGATCGAGCCGATCACCAGGCCCGCAAAGGTAAACGCCAGCGTGTGGCCGGTCAGCGATTGATACCAACGCCCGAACCACGTCGCGTTGCCGAACAAAACCAGCAGGTAGTAACCGAGCACCGTCGGCGGCAACACCAGCGGGACCGACACCACGGCTTCGATCAGGAACTTCCAGCGCCAGCGCGAATAGGTGATCCAATAGGCGATCGGCAACCCGATCACCACCAGCACACCGGCCACGATCACCGCCAGCCGCGCGGTCAGGGCGAAAGCTTGCCAGTTCATCGTTGCGTTCCCGGCGGCTCGTAGCCATAACGCGTCAGCACCGCCGCCGCCTCCGCCGACCTGATGTAATCAAGAAACTTCGCCGCTGCGGATGGATTTTTCGCACTCTTAAGAATCACGCCGGCTTGCCGGATCGGCGTATACAAGCCGGCCGCGATCTCTTGGTACTTTCCCCGCTCCTTCATCGCCGGCGCGAGCGCCAGTGACAGAGGAATGATGCCAACATCCGCGTTACCCGAGCGGACGAATTCTGCCGTCTGCGCAACGTCTTCCCCCAGGACGAATTTTCCTGCGACACGCTCGTACAGTCCAGCTTTGCGAAGAAACTCGACTGCTGCCTTGCCGTAAGGCGCGTGCTGCGGGTTGGCAATGGCAATTTTGTGCACGGAATCCAGGAGCAACATCTGCGGCTGGAGTCGGCCAACATCAATGCCGGACGCGTTTGTGACCCACAAAACCAGTTTCCCCGTCGCATAAACGGCAAGTGACCCGGGTGCAGCCGCACCTTTGGTTTCCAGGTTGCGCGGGTAATCCTCGTCCGCGGAAAGAAATACGTCGAAGGGGGCGCCGTTCTCGATCTGCATCGCCAGATTACCGGAAGCCCCGTACACCAGCGTGACACGCGTTCCGTTGCTTTTTTCGAAGTCGGCGGCAATCTCGCGCAGGGCGGGGCCAAGATTGGCAGCGGCCGCCACGGTCAGAGTGGTTTGCGCCTGCAGCGCACAGCTTGCGCAAATGACGGCCAGCAACACAACTGCGATGGACCGGCAGACCGGCGGACCGACAGGCCCTGCTCTTGTGACCCGCGTCATAGACCTCTCCCGCGAAAAAGCATCGAATCTTGGACCAACGATTGTACGCGCCCGGTCTCAGGGGCCGGAATCCGAAGCCAGTTGCGGTTCCATTCCGCGCGCGCCACAATAGATGCAGGGTGTAATTTTTTGTAAAAACGCGCAGTGCTCTCCGGCAGGGCGAGATACACTTAAAGATTGCACCGTGCTCATCTGCGATCATAAGTCATAAGAGAGGCTGTTTCCCTCGTGAACATACTGAAGAACAAATGGACGATTGTGGCCGTCATCCTGGTCGCCGTGGTGCTGTTTGCGGCCTTCGGACTCAATCGCAAGGACAAAACGCAATACTTTACCGCCCGGGCGGAGCGCGGCGACATCCGCGCCGTGGTGGATGCCACCGGCACCATTAACGCCGTCACCTCGGTCCAGGTCGGATCGCAGGTTTCCGGGAACATCTACCGGCTCCACGCCGATTTCAATTCCAAGGTCAAGCACGGTCAGTTGATCGCCGAGATTGAACCCTCGCTTTTCGACGGCGCGCTGCTCCAAGCCAAGGCTGATTATGAAAACGCCAAGGCCAATGTCGCTTCCGCCAAGGCAAATCTGGAAAAAGCAAAGGCCGCGCAGGAGCAGACCAAGGCCGATTACGAGCGCACCCTGGGTTTGACCAGGCAGGGCGTCATGAGCCAGCAGCAGCTCGATCTCGCCAAGGCCAATTACGACTCCGCCGTCGCTGCCGTTTCCGCCGCCGACGCCCAAGTGACGCAGGCCGTGGCCCAGGTCGAACAGCGCAAGGCCGCGGTTTCAGTGGCGCAAACCAATCTCGATCACTGCTCCATCTACGCCCCGATTGACGGCACCGTAGTCAACCGCGCCATCGACGTCGGACAGACCGTCGCCGCCTCCTTACAGGCGCCCACGTTGTTCACCATCGCGCAGGACCTGACCAAGATGCAGGTCTACACCAAGACCGACGAAAGCGACGTCGGCCAGATCCGGGTCGGCCAAAAGGTTTCCTTCAAGGTGGACGCCTTCCCACGCGAGACCTTCAGCGGCGCGGTTTCGCAGATCCGCATGAATCCCACCACGGTGCAGAACGTCGTCACCTACGACACCATCATTGATTTCGACAATCCCGAACTCAAGCTCTTTCCCGGCATGACCGCCTACGTCACCATCCCGGTGGCCAGCGCGCGTGATGTCATCAAAATTCCCAACGGGGCCCTCCGCTACACGCCGGACTTAAAGCCTGACGAACTCCGCGCATTGCTCAAGGAGAACGGCATCGAGCCCGCTGGCGGACGCCGCCGCGCGGGGCAAGGCGAAGGTCAGGGACAGCCGGGAACGCCGGCGCAAGTCCCTGCACAACCGGCAACGCAAGCGAGTGGAGGACCGCCGCAAGCCCAAGGCCAGCCACGCGCGAGTGGCGCGCGCGGTCCGGGAGCTCAAGTCGCAAGCGGTGCCCCCAGTACCGGTGGACACCGCGCCGGTCAGGGCGGCGAGCAGCCCGGCGGCGGCGTGAAGCCGCACGAAGCAGCGCCGACCGATCTCGGCATTGTCTGGACGCAGTTGGCCGACAAGACCCTGAAGCCCGTCCAGGTACGCACCGGCATTACTGACCACACTGTCACCGAGTTGGTGCAGGTGTTGCACGGCGACCTGAAGGAGGGCGACGAACTCATCATCGGCGCCAGCAAGAGCGGGCGTGCGAGCGTGGGAGGGCCAATGGGTGGTCGCCCGCCGGGACGGTAAGGCAGTTGGCAGTTGTTGGTTGATGACAAACCAGAGAGCGTGCCGCAGACTTTAAGTGATACTTTAATTCTTCATGGGAACCACTTCACAAACGACCACATCCTCGACATCACAAACCACCGCTTCCACCCCCGTCATCCATGTCGAAGAGGTGCACAAGTACTACGACCTGGGCGAAGCGAAGGTGCACGCCCTGCGCGGTGTTTCGGTGGACATCGCCGCCGGCGAGTTCGTTGCCGTCATGGGCGCCAGCGGCGGCGGCAAATCCACCTTCATGAATATCCTTGGCTGCCTTGACCGGCCCAGCAGCGGGCGCTACGTGCTGGAAGGCACCGACGTCTCCACCCTGACCAAGCGCGACCTGGCCGCCATCCGCAACCGCAAAATCGGATTCGTCTTCCAGGGATTCAACCTGCTGGCGCGCACCACCGCCATGGAGAATGTCGAATTGCCGACGCATTATGCCCGCATCCCGCGTGAGGAAGCGACGCGCCGCGCCGTGGCCGCGCTCAACCAGGTCGGCCTCGCGGATCGTGCCGAGCACTTCCCTTCCCAGCTTTCCGGCGGGCAGCAGCAGCGTGTTGCCATCGCTCGCGCGCTCGTCAACCTGCCCACCATCCTGCTCGCCGACGAACCCACCGGCAATCTCGACAGCCGCACCGCGGTGGAAATCATGGACATCTTCCAGCGCCTCAACGAAGAGCGCGGGCTGACCATCGTGCTGGTTACGCACGAGCCAGACATTGCGCAGTTCGCCAAGCGCAATCTCTTCTTCCGCGATGGAAAAATCCGCCGCGACGAAGTGCTCTCCAACCGCCCCCGCGCCATCGAAGTTCTACAGCACATGCCGGTGCTGGAAGACTAGGCTGCGGGCTTCAGGCTTCGGGCTCCAGGCGTGCTGGAAGCCTTAGGCACGAAACTCAACCGACCAAGCTCAACCGGCCAAAGAAAATCGAACCGTTTCTGCCTTGCGCCTGAAGCCTGGAGCCTGAAGCCTTTCTTAGGTTCCCTTCCCGATTGACAGAGTTCCTAGCCAGCAACATACTTGACCGCTTTCCCAGAATCCTTCTGCTGCCAGGAATTATGAGATCAGTTGTCAGGCCATTCCTGTCCTTTCCCATGGTTCTATTGCTGCTTTGTTCGACCGCCTTCGCGCAAGGCGCCAAAGTGTCAACGGAAAATCCCGCTGAAAGCGAGCGCGACCGGCCCCAGGAGCGCGCCAAGTGGTTCATGCGCGGGCGCATGGTGGACGGCAAGCCCGGCGCCGAGCAGCTCCACCGCGCCTACGACCAGAAGCTGAATAATCGCCGCTTACTGGGACTGGCCTGGGCCACTGCCGCTCAGGGCACATCCGGTAGAACCACCGCGTCTCCCAGGCCGTTGTTCGTGCCGGCGCCGGCCGGCAGTGCGCCGTGGAATTTCCTCGGCCCAGCCCCAACCTCCACCGCCGCCTTCAACAACCTCAAGCAGCAGAACTACGGCCCCGCCGTGGGACGCGTCACCGCGGTTGCGGTGGACCAGGGCGACACAACCGGCAACACGGTGTACATCGGCGGCGCATCCGGCGGCGTGTGGAAGACCACCAACGCGGTGAGCGCCGCGCGCACCTGCGACAGCAACGGAGTCTGCACCGCGCCGGTAACGTGGGCTCCTCTCACCGACGGCCAGGCGACGCTCACGGTCGGCTCCATCGCGCTTCAGCCCGGCAACAGCAACCTCATCCTGGTCGGAAGCGGCGAGGCCAACAACTCCGCCGATTCGTATTACGGCCTCGGCATCCTGCGCTCCACCGACGCCGGCGCCACCTGGAGCTTGATCAGCAGCGCCACCTGCCCCACTCAAAATCCGGCCTGCGCTGCGTCGGGAACCGTGTCGTTCCATGGCCTGGGGTTCACGCATATTGCCTTCAGCACCGATGCCCCTAGCCGCGTGGTCGCCACCGCCGCGGCGGCCAGCGGCGGCATCAGCGTCGGCGCCGAGACCGGCGGCAGCAATGCCCGAGGAATCTACTTCTCGACGGACGTGGGCATCACCTGGACGCGTGCAAAGGTCACCGATGACTCATCGGGTGCGACTCAAATTACTCCCGATCCCGGCTCCGCCAATGCCGTCATCTACAATGCGCAGCAACACAAGTTCTACGCCAACCTCCGCTTCCACGGCGTGTATTCCTCTGCTGATGGCGCCACCTGGACGCGCCTGGCCAACCAACCCGCCAACATCACGCTGTCCAATTGCCCCTCCTCCCCGGCAAGCAGCGGTTGTCCCCTCTACCGCGCGGAGATGGCAATCGTCTCCGGACGCGACGAGATGTACGTCTGGGTTTACAACTCCAGCGAGAATGACATCGGAATCTTCCAGACCAAAGACGGCGGGCAAAGCGCCTGGACGCAGATCTCGACCACCGGCATTGATAACTGTGGACCGGAGCAGGGTTGCGGCAACGATTCCACCGGCCAAGGCACTTACAACATCGCGCTCGCCGCGGTGCCCAACGGCACTTCCGCTACCGATCTCTATGCCGGAGGCGTCAACGAATACAAGTGCGCCATCAATCCGGTAACCAACGCCACCTGCACCACGTCGCCCTTTTTGAACCTGACGCATGTATACGGTTGCAGCCCGACTGCCAATATCGCCCACGTTCATCCCGACGAACACGGCGTTGATTTCCTGGGGAACGACGGCACGGGCGCGTTTTTCGCCGCCCACCCCACGTTCAGCCCTCCCGTCTTCTTTGGCAACGATGGCGGCGTCTATCGCGTGCTGCAAAGCTCGTCGCTGACCAACGGAACGTGTCCGGCATCGGGTGCAACACCGGCCAGCCCATTTGACAACCTCAGTTCCTCCACCGGCTTTTCCATGATCCAGTTTGTGGGCTTCTCGCAGGCCGCCTCCGACGCCACGACCCTGGTCGGCGGCACTCAGGACAATGGATCGCCGGCGGTGAGCAGCGCTTCTCCTTCCACCGGCAATTGGCTGCAAGTCAACAATGGTGACGGCGGATTCAACGCCATCAACCCGCTCAACGCCAACGAATGGTTCACCTCCAATCCCGCCCCCCTCACCCTGGGTGGCGGAATTCAGCGCTGTGCGACAGGGATTACCTGCACGTTTCAGACTTTCCTTTCGGCCATCACGCAAAACCAGATCGGCAGCGACAATTCGTCCTTCTACACGTTTTTCACGCTCGATCCGCAGGCCTCAGGCCGAATGCTGGTGGGCTCTTGCCGCGTCTGGCGCGGCAATAGCGACGGCTCCGGCAGCGACTGGTCGTCCGGCGGTGGGAGTCCGCTCAGTCAAAATTTCGACACCGGCACGACAGGAAGCGGGGCCACTTGCGGCGCGAGCACGCCATTTTTTGTGAACACCATCACCGCTGGCGGCCCGTGCAACGGAACGTGCGATCCGGGAGCCACGCCTGGAACAAGCAGCGGTGGAGGCTCACAGGTCGTCTGGGCGGGCATGGAAGGCATTGCCGATTCCAGCAGCGCGGCTGTGCAATGTCCCAATGGCCTTCCCTGCGGCGGCCAGGTGTGGGTAACCACTCAAGCAGATGCTGATCTTTCAACAACGCCGAATAAGTGGAGCGAGGTCAGTGGCCTCACTACCAACCCTAGCACCGCCTGCACCTCCACGCCGTCGGCCTGCAACATCAATCCCAAGCACTACAACATTTCCGGCATTGCGCTGGATCCCAAGGACGCCACCGGCAAGACCGCGTACGTCACCGTCATGGGCTTCGGCGTCGGCCACATTTTCAAGACCACCGACGCCGGCGTCACCTGGGCCAAGCTCGACGGCGATCCCAGCACCACCGGCCTGCCCGACGCCCCCGCCGACGCCGTCGTCGCCGATCCCAGCGTCGCCAACCTGGTTTATATCGGCACCGACGTCGGCGCATTCCAGTCAATCGGAGATGGCACCTGGACCGAGCTTGGCCCCTCTTCCGGCGCCGGCTCCCTGCCCAATGTGACGATCACGCAGCTAAAGATCTACAACAATCCCAGCGACTCCATTCCGCTGCGCCTGCGCGCCTCCACCTACGGCCGCGGCATCTGGGAAATTCCCATCAGCACCGCGCCCGGTTTTCAGTTGAGTGTTACTCCGGCAGCGGCAACCTCCATCGTCGGCCAAACCGCCACCCTGAACGGCACCATCACATTGTTCAACGGCTACAACTCCTCGATTTCTATTTCTTGCCAGCCGGTCGGCGGCGCCCTTCCCTCGACGTGCACCGCCAACCCGCCGACGCTAGCCCCAGGAGCCACCACGTTCACCGTGACTGTCGGCGATTCCACCGCAGCCACCTTTAATTTCAAGATTGTCGCCGTCGGTGGCGATCCCAAAGCCGTGACCCAGCAGTTTCCGGTGACTCTCAACTCCGTCATCCCGTTCAGCCTGGGAGCAGCCGCCGACACAAGCGCTCCCGCAGGCGGTGCCGCCACCACCAGCTTTACGGTCACCGCCTCCACTGCTGTCTCCGGCACCATCAATGTTTCCTTCGCATGCTCGGGACTGCCGGCAGGCGCCGGCCCGTGTGGCTTTTCACCCGCCGTTCCGACCTTGAGTGCTGGGCAAACCGCCAGCGTAAGCGTCACAATCCCGACGGCCTCGACCACCCCTATCGGCAGCTATTCAATCACGATTACCGGAACCTATTCCGGATTCTCGCAGACAACGACGACAACCCTAAGTGTGACAACGCCGCCCGACTTCACCATGAGTGCGCTGTCGCCGGCGAGCTTGAACCTGAGCACGACCGACACGGCTGCCAGCAGTTTCACTCTCCTGCCGAACACCACGCTGTCCGGCACGGTAAGTCTCTCCTGTACTGGCTTGCCAACCGGCGCAGGACCCTGCGCCTTCACTCCTGCTTCGCCGAGCCTCACCGCCGGGCAGACAACTGCCACCTCGGTGCAAGTGACCCTGCCGCTTTCCGCCGTCGCGCCGGGGACCTACACGGTCGCCGTCAACGCCAGCGTGTCAACTACCAACGGCGTGGTTCTGCATTCGCAGTCGCTGACGCTGAATGTGACCGGCAACTCGTGGGGAATTTCGGCCGGCAACCTGTCTCCCACGCCCGCCAGACCCGGACAGCCACTTTCTGGCACCGTGACCATTACACCTTCCGCGTACACCGGCACAGTTTCGCTCACATGCGCCCTGTCTGATTCGACCGGTACATCATGCGGCTTTTCTTTACCAAGTTCTCCGACAACGATTCTGACTACCTTAACGCTTACGTTCACCCCGGCGACGTCGTCGACCGCTCAGACGGTCAACGTGGTCGTTACCACCACGGTCGCCACCCCGGCAACAAACCAGGTGGTCACTGTCACCGCTCAAGACACGACTACCAGCAAGAGCCAGACGTTCAACTATTCGATCATCGACTATGCCCTCACGACAGGGACTCCGGCTGCGGTCATACCGAATGGCGCCAGCGGATCAACCCAGATTCCAATCACCATCGCCCCGCTAAACGGCTTTAACGCAACTGTGAACGTGACGTGCACCGGGCCGTCCGGCTCCGGCGTGGGATGCTCGCTCAACCCGCCGGGACCAAATTTCCCCATTAACGGATCTGTATCCGTGCCGCTTACGACGGCAACCATTTCCGGCCCGAACTGCACCAACAGCGCGAATTCCTGCGGCGGTTCCTACGCGATTACCATCGCGACATCGGACTCGATTGTCAGCCATAGCATGACGCCCAATCTGCCGGTTCTCGATTTCAGGATGACCCCGACTACCACCACCGGCTCGGTGACAGCAGGTCAGTCCGGGGTCTACACCATTGCAATCGCACCAGGGTCGGCAGGAGCGACGGGGTCCGTCACGGTCTCGTGCACTTCGGGCGTGCCGAGTCTCGCCGCATGCCAGTTTGGCGCAAACAACGCCTCGTCCATAACTTTGGATCCAACGAACGGTCAGGTTTCCACCGTGCTCACCGTGACCACCACCGCGCCCAGTGTGTCGCTACTGCGCCCGCCTTCGGACAGACATACCGTTCCTCTCTACGCCTTCTGGCTGACCTTGCCCGGCATCGTGGTTGGGATCATCGGAATCGGGGTTACGCCCAGGAACCGGCGCGGAAAATTGCTCGGTCATATCGGGCTGGTTGTAGTGCTCGGAATCTTGCTCATGCTGGCAAGTTGTGGCGGAGGCGGCGGCGGTAGCACCACCACGCCACCGATCCCCAAGCCGGGCACGCCCGCGGGCACATACCAAATCACCGTTACCGGCGCCTCCGGCAGCGGGGCCACCTCCCTGTCGCACTTCACACAGATCACCCTGCAGGTGAACTAGTGCAGAGTGCCGCCGGCAGTTCAGATCTCCATTAACTATGGTGGTACTCTCGACTCCCCGGCACCACCTTCACCATTTGCGCTCGCGCTACAGTCTGAATGGCGCCGTGATCTCGGGTGTAAGTTTCTGATTCCATTATGAATGGGGGGAGGGGGTCCGGGGACGTTCTAATGTTTACTTTCAAACAAACGTTACATGACTGATAACCACTTCCATCTCATCATTATCGGCGGCGGAATCGTCGGACTCGCCACCGCCATGGAAGTTACGCGCCGCTTCCCCGCCCTGCGCCTCGCCGTCTTGGAGAAGGAAGCCGGCCTCGCCGCCCACCAGAGCGGCCACAACAGCGGCGTTATCCACTCTGGCCTTTATTACCGTCCCGGCTCGCTGAAGGCGAAGTTGTGCGTCGCCGGCGCCTCCGCCATGGTCGCCTTCTGCCGCGAGCATGGCATCGCGTATGAGATCTGCGGCAAGGTGGTGGTCGCGACCGACGAGCGCGAACTTCCGGGCTTGGAGGAGTTGCAGCGCCGTGGTCATGCCAGCGGTGTCTTCGGCCTGGCGATGATCGGCCCGGAGCGCTTGCGCGAACTGGAGCCGCACGCCGCCGGAATCCGCGCACTGCACGTGCCCACCACCGGCATCACGGACTACGCCGCCGTCACCCGCAAGTATGCGGAAATCGTCGCGGCGGCGAATGGAACCGTGCTGACGGGAACGGAAGTCGTGGGGATCGTGCGCGGCAGCGGAGAAGTTGTGGTGCAGACTACGCGCGGGGATTACCGTGCAGGATTTCTAATCAACTGCGCCGGGCTGTACAGCGATCGGATCAGCCGTTTGGCAGGTGCTGAAACCGATGTCAGGATTATTCCGTTTCGCGGCGAGTATTACGAGATCGCGCCCGCGCGGCGGAGCCTGGTGCGCGGCCTGATCTATCCCGTACCCGACCCCGACCTGCCCTTTCTTGGCGTGCACTTCACCCGGCGCGTGGACGGCAGCATCGAAGCGGGCCCCAACGCGGTGCTGGCGTTGCGCCGCGAGGGCTATCGCAAGACCGACATCAGCATCGGCGAGTTAGGCCAAGCCATGACCTTCGGCGGCTTCTGGCGCATGGCGCGCAAGTTCTGGAAGGTGGGCGCCGGCGAGTACTACCGGTCGCTCAACAAAGCGGCGTTCGTGAAGGCGCTGCGACGGCTAGTCCCGGAGTTGCAGGCCGCCAATCTTGCGCCGGGCGGCTCGGGCGTGCGAGCGCAAGCCGTGGACCGCAGCGGCAAACTGGTGGACGATTTTCGGTTTGCCGTCAGCGAGCGCGCCGTGCACGTCGTCAACGTTCCCTCGCCCGCAGCGACGGCCTCGATCGTCATCGGCCGGGAGATCGTGAAGATGGCGGCGGAACGCCTAACGAATGCATGAGAGCCCGCCATCAGCGCGCGCGTGCACTCAATGAACAGCAGCCGCAGACCGCCTCGTCATGGGAAAGTTGTGCGCTTCTAGGGGAGTCGGTGCAGGCACAAGATCCTGCGCTTCGCATCAATACTGACAAGCTCGAACTTGTAGCCGAGAATCTGCGCTTCCGGCATCTTGACCGTTCCGAAGCGAAATTCGGTCTTCTCGCCGGTTTGCGTATTGACCGCCTCTCCGGCTGCCGCAAGCTCGCCTTGCCAAACACACGACTTTCCTGGAGGGCAGCGGGAATCGGCAAACCCGGTTACGGTGAGGCGAAGCGGTGTACCGGAAACGTCGACAGGTGTGCCGAGTGCGAGAACGATATCAGCAGCGGACGAAGGACGGTACCGGAAGCACGGGACGGAAGTCCCGAGCTCGAAGCGCGTTTTGATTGCGACTTGGGAGATAGTGCCGGCATTGGCGCAGGCGGTCGCGAGCCAGCAACCGGCGGAGGCGGGGCGGGCGCTGCCACTGCCGGAGTGATCAGCCGTTGTTCGCTGCCTTGCGGTGAAATCACCTGCTGTGGCCGTTTGTCTTGCCATGCAATATAAACCGCCGCGGCGGCGGCGACAGCGAGAAGGGCCGGCGCCCACATGCGTTTTTGATGGGTCTTCATAGCACCCGTGCCACGCTGGATTGGTGTCTGTTCGGGTAGCAAAATAGATGCTAGACAGAAGATGGCCTGGCGATGAGCGAAGGTTGCGTGCCCTCGCCATCGCCAAGCCAAGAGGTGTGAAGATCCACTGCGAACCCAACGGCGCCACAGAACGCACGAGCGGTCGAGGCGCCGTTACAATCTGGTTCTGTTTAGTTCTGTGCTCCTATCGGAATGTCCGTAGAGTTGCCGAAATAGAAATTTCCCACGTCGACAATGAACCAGTGGCCAATTCCGCCGCTGACGCGGTACACCGCGATCCGGGCCCTCCCATCTCCTACGTAATCGCCCGGCACGGGGATGTCGCCCGCGGCCCCAAAATAGAATGTGCCCACACCGTTGATGAACCATTGACTCGTCGTTGGGCGGAAGACTGCCATTTCTGTTCTGCCATCGCCGTTGTAATCTGCTGGGACGGGTATATCGCCCGTCAGCAGACTGCCAAAGACCGACTTTACGATTACTCCGTCGGAACTCCTTCGGTATGTCCAAGTCAGGTTGTCGGTTAGCTCATCGGTCGACTCGTGGGCCACGACAGCCAGGTCAATAAGGCCATCGCCATCAAAGTCGCCGACGACGGGGATCGCATCCGGTGCATTGGACAAAATCAATCCTGCCGGCAAACCTGGCACAAACCACTCGCCTGTAGGCTGACGAAATACAGCCACGGTGAAAGTACCGTTAGTCGCGTAGTCTCCAGGCATGGGGATGTCTCCAAGAGTGCCACAGCCGAACGCGGTAACAGTGACGCCAGCGATAAACCACTGGCAGGTAGTGGGCCGGAAGATGGCAATTTCGGACTTGCCGTCCGCGTTGTAGTCCGCGGGCACGGGCACGTCCCCAATGCCGCCGAACACAGCTACAAGTCCGCTGGGATTAATGAACCATTGACCTGTGCTGGGACGGAAAACACCGAAATTCGATGCTCCGCTGGAAGCCAAGAATCGTCCAGCCTGGTTGCGCATGAGGCGAACGTCATTGCCTTCCATCACGACGCGGACGTTATCCACGTACCAGCCCTCGTAGGCATTTCCACCACTGTCGAGGGAATCGAAATAGAACTGGACTTGAATGGTCTTGCCGGCAAACGGCGCCAGGTTGATCCGCTGGTGAGCAAAACTGCTGCTGGTGTAATAGCCGATGGTGTTCAGGTTGCGAAACGCAACCTGGGTGAAGGTGGCAAAGTTGTCAGTGGACACGCGTACATAACCGGAGTCGTAGATCGAGAAAGCTTCCGTCGCCAAGAAATCATCGAATTCCAATACCAGGTTGCTATTGCTCAGCACCCGCGGGAGAGCGATGGGCGGTGAAGTCAGCGTGCCCAGCACACGGCTGCCGTTGCTGTAGGTATGGGTGGATTCCAGCCCAAAGTAGAAGGAGTGTCCCCCGGGGAGGTCCGCCGAGCGGTAGGTGGTGATATGCCAGAGATTGTTGGGGTTCGGATCCAAGGTCCAACCGCCCATGCCCGACTCGGCGCGATCCTGCCACACGATCCGGCGGATGGGATCCACCTTAGGATTGTCAAAAGCTGCAAACACCGTCGTGGCGTTGCTGCTCCCCGTCGCATGCGGTTCGATCGACGCTGATGACCCCATGCCGCGCGCGGCGAAGACACGCACGATGGTTGCGATGTGCGCCCCCCCGGAGTCCAGCACGTCGGCGACATAGATGGCATTGCGGGCATCCAGCATCGATGGGGAGGGGGGCGTCAGCTTCATCGCATCGGTAACCAGTTGTATGAAGGTGTCGCCACCCAGTTGAGTACGCAAATCCCACATGGTAGAGGCCCAGATTTCGCCATCGGTGTGCACTTCCGGCACGAATATAGATCCAATGGGCGGGGCAAACGATGGGGGAAGCAGTACCTGCACGCGATTGCCGAATTGCGCATAGGTGAGCGGGCTGTTGTTGTAGGCCACGGTGCGAATCCCGGTGGTGCTGTTTCCGGTGGCATACACGCCCATTATCGGCGTATTGTTGAAGTGAGCCGCGTAGGCATCGCTCCAGCCCTCTCCCAACGCCCCACCCTGGTATCCTGCGAGAGCCGTCACATTCAGAGGTCCGCCGACCAGGCGGTTGGAGAGACCGTGGGTTAACTCATGGATGGTGACGGTCGCGTCGAGAACACCATCCACATTTCGGAAGCCGCAGAACTGCTGGGAGAAGAGGAAGAACATGGTGATCCCCGGTGTACCATCTTCCGGGGTCGCAAAAAACGCATTACACAGGTCGCCATTAAGGACACCCGCCTGCGCTCCCGCCAGAACCATATCTCCGCCCACACCTCCGCGACCGAAGTTGTCGTATTGGAAGTTGCCCGCCGCTTCGGTGAACCCGAGGTGATACATGCGATCATGGTACAGATTGGCCTGAACAAAGAGGTTCACGATGGCGACGTTGATGTCGGGGGCAGGATAGGGCTCTGCGATGCCCTGTCCGGCGCTCACCAGACTGGTGACGGGCAGATCAGCCGAGAAATCACGCAGCCACAGCACCGTGTTGGCGCCTCCTCCCGGACTGATACCCAGAACACCAACCGAGGCAGCCACGGCCTGATAATCAACGTCAATCACGTCCGCCAAGGCCCCGGCGCCATGATTGTGCAACGTGATCTGAAACGTGTTGGAATTGGTTGTGAGGAACTCCGGGATGGCGGAAAAAGTGATGCGAAGGCTGGTTCCGGTGCCTTCCGCGAAGGTATCGAGGAAAACGTGGCCCGGGTTGGCCGATGGATCGAAGTCGTCCCAGAGGGGAGCAATCGCCGCCGTGACGCGGAGTTTGTCCGTCCTCGGGTAACCGTCCGAATCCCCGGCGGCAAAGGTCACCAGACCATTGCTGCTGATGTAGAAGGTGGTGTACGGGGTTCCATAAAACTGGAAAGTAAAGCCGGTCGCCGTAACGCTGGCGAAGCAGTCATCGCATGTGCTGACGCCAGCCACTGTGACGGTGCCGGGAGCGGTGAATGCCGCGGAAGAAAGCGTTACGTCATAACCTCCCGTCACGGCATTTGGGGCGTAGCGAACCCGCTTATTGGCCAGATCGAATGTCGTGAGTTGGCTTGAGCCAGTATTCAAAAAGGTGTTCTTAAAGGTGTAAACGCTGAAGTTCCCTCCGGCGGCATGCGAATCCTGAATCAGGGGGAAACCGGCGTTGACGGAGAGGAAGCTGCTCGTATTTTCCAGATCGCCATCGTGATCTTCGCCGGCGACAACATTGTTGCCACGCGTTTTTTGCGGAGAGAAACCAAACACCCAGGTGTTAGGCGAGGCAAGCGGGTCACCATTGAAGGAGATTTGCTGTGCCGGCGTGGCATCCGGGCTGATCGGAAAATAGAGCCCCTGGTCGGATTTGAACAGGTTGTAGCGGAATAGGAGCTCTCCACTGACGGCGTCTACCAGCATGTCGTACCAACCCAGACGCCGAGCGGAATTCAGGCGCACGCGCCAGGCCAGCCGCGCGGTGCCGTCGATGGGGAACCACACCAGCCGCGCCCACGGCTTGCTGGTGAACGGCCCCTGCTCGAATTCTGTGAGTTGGTCGTCGGTTTGCGGGAGCGTGTAGTACTGGGGGTTGTATTTCAAGTCGGGGAAAACGTTCGCTGCAGCCCGCCGCACCGCCTCAAACGCATCGATCTTGTAAGCCAGAGGTGGAAACTGCAATCCGGGATGGAGCGAGCCGGCCAAGTTGCCCAGCGCTCCGTCGCGGTCAAACGCGGCGGTGACATCTCCTTGAAAGACTTCAATTCGGTTGGCGAATTGTTTGAAGATGACGTGAGTGACGCCATTATGAGCGTCGGTGTAGTTACGGACGCCGAGGAACCGATTCAGGTCGCTGTCGCTCATCCGGAAAAGCTCCGGGTGGGAGCGCAGGAACCCGATCACGGCATCGCTGGACGGGGTGCCGGGCGCGCTCAACCGGCCTTTCGTCGCAAACAGGTGGCGCGGCACGCCGGACGCGGCGTCGTACGATACCGACACCTCCGCCCTCTTTCCGAGGCTGCGTTGCAGCGGCTGGACATCGCCGGGAGCATGCGTGGGCGGCGTCGTGGGCCGCCACCGGTTGCGCATGTCGAAGTCGGTGAGCGGAAGGCCTCGTGCGGCTCGCTCAGAATCGCGCATCCACAAGAACGATGCATCTCGGGTGGGATCCGGACGTGGTCCGGGAATTCTCTTGGTGGAGTTCTGCGCATTGGCGTACAGGCTGAAACTCAATGTGATCAGCAGAAGACGAAGGATTAGCGATTTCATTTCATGCCTCCATTCAGGGAACGTGTTTGCGGTGACGTTTTATCCTGAAGTGCTGCCATGCGGAGCTGACATGTCATGGCCTGCTTGCTGGCCATGGGTAGTAAAGCGTGATCCTATCCTGCCCGTCTTGTGGGAACCCGGGGCCGTGGGGGAATGAAGGTTAGCGCTAAATGCTCCTTCAGCGCGAAGCATATTGTCTGTATCGACGGTCACTTTTGCAAGTGATAACTGCGAAGGCGTTGCCTCAGTTGTGAGGCATTACAGCGGCACAGGGACCGCGCCCAAAGAAAAACCCGGCCTTAAGGGCCGGGCAATAAACGGTGCGAACTTTCTCCGCACGGCCCGTCAGGCCAGATCAATGCGATAGCCGTTTCCGATATTGTGTAAGGATTCCACGGAAAGGCCGACGAAGTTGGACACAACCCCGTCCGCACCCGCCTCGCGCAACAACGGGCCAAGGCCGTTGGAGCCGGCAATGCCGAGGCACTTCATACCGGCTTGCTTGGCTGCCCGGACCCCGGCGACCGCGTCTTCTACAACCAGCACATCTGCATGGGGGCATTGAAGTTGTCGGGCAGCCAGGACGAAGATCGCGGGATCGGGTTTGCCCTTGAGGACATCATCGCCGGTTACAACGACCTGGAAGCGGCGGCGCAAGTCCAAGCGGTCAAGAATGTATTGCACCCTGCTATAACTCCCCGAAGTCGCCAAACCCATGGGAATTCCGGCTCGTTGGATCTGGCCGAGGAAGTCGGCGACGCCGTCCACCAGCTTGATGGCCCGCGACTCTTCACGGAACATCATCTCTTTCTGATGGCCGTAATTGCGTATCTGTTCCTCCGACAGATCGCCCAGGAAGTGCCGCAATATGTCCTCTTTTTTCCGACCGTCGAGAACAAAGTCCAATTCGTCGTCGGTCACGTGCCTGCCGAGGGAGGCCAAGAAACGCTTCCAAGCTGATTTGTGAATGGGATGGCTGTCAATCACGACGCCATCCAAGTCGAAAATTATGCCCTTCAGCATGAGGTCAATCCCGAATCGGACTTGGAACCCAAAAGACCGGGCCAGCTCTCTTGTGCAAAGCGATAGTTATTCATTGTACCGATATCAACCAGAAACTCGGAAATGGGATAGGCGTACATCCGGCCCAGCAGGTTGGGGAGCAGGTGGCGAGCGATATCCGCTTGCGGCACAGCAGGAATGGCGCTGAGCATGGCCTGGGTTCCGATCAGGATCCCCGAAAACACTACGTTGCTGGTGGGGTGGAGCGGCTTCTCGACGAAATTGCGAACCACTCCCCGCGGGTCGGCGGTGATGACGCCACAGCGTGAGGGATCGGGCACGGAGTATACGCCGAGAGTGGCGCATGCGCCGTGGCTGCGGTGGAAATCCAACATGCGCCCAAGATTGACGGTGGTCAGGACATCGGCGTAAAAAACCCAGAACAACTCGTCCGAGTCGATCCAACCGCGATTGGCCAACAGCGTGCCGGCGCTGCCCAACAACGTTGGCTCTTCGAAGACCTCCACGGCGGGCCCGCAATTCTCGCGCGACAGATATGCGCGCACCTGGTCGGCGTGGGCGTGAAGATTGATCAAGACCTTGTTGATGCCGTAGCGGCGACACAGCTCCAGCCAGATGCGCAACATCGGGGTGCCACGGATGGGCACGAGGCATTTGGGAATGCTATCGGTGAGCGGACGCAGGCGTGTTCCGTGCCCCGCCGCGAGGAGAAAGGCTTTCACGCGGAGATTCCTGGATGATTTCTAGGGATGAGGAGTAGAAGCGGTGGAACGCACCGGGGAAAAGGTCCAGCGCATGCCGCCGAGTTCATCTCCGTCGATGAAGGGGTCGTCGGCGACGACCTGAGCGCCGTTAAAATCGAAATCGAAGGTCATTTCCCGTGCGCCGAACTGGCTCATGGCTGCGCGAACGTCAGCCTGCTGCTGTTCCGGACAGAAGAAAAGAAGGAAACCGCCGCCGCCCGCGCCGGTAATCTTGCCGCCCAGAGCACCGGCATTGCGAGCCGCCTCATACATCGCATCAATGCGAGCGGTAGAGATCTTGTTGGAGACACGTCTTTTGGCTTGCCACCCCTGGTGCAGCAGCAATCCGAAGGCGCGCAAGTTACCACTTTTGAGGGCGACCCGCATCTCATCGGCGAGTTCACGAATCTGGTGCAGCGATTCCACCGCCAACCCATGTTCGTCTTTCGTCGAGGACTCCTGTTCCGCCAGAATTTTCCAGGAATCGTGCGAAGCGCCGGTGAAGAACAACATCAGGCTGCTTTGCAGCTCGCGCATGACGTCGGAGTCAAGCATCAGCGGTTCAACAACGACGGAGCCGTCACGTTCAAACTTGATGTAATTCAGGCCGCCAAAGGCAGCAGCGTACTCGTCCTGCTTACCGACGGGCTTGCGCAGGACGTTGCGGGCGATGTGAAACGCGCGTTCCGCCAGTTCGTACTTGGACAGGTTCATGCGCAAGTAGGTCGCAAGAGTTTTGAGGACGTTGACGCAGACACTGGCCGAGGAACCCAAGCCGGTGCCGGGCGGAATCTCGGATGCGAGAAATAAACTGACGGAAACCGCACAGCCGATTTCCTTGAGGACGGAGAACGGGATCTCGAGATCACTGCCCTTGCCCGCCATGCGGGTAATGTCTTCCCAGGTCTCGATCGCCCGCAGATCCGAGGAAATCACCTGCACCTTGCCGTCGGTGCGCTTCTGCAGGATGGTATAGAAATGCTTATTGATAGCGGCACTGAGGACGGCACCGCCGAACTGCTCGTAATAGGCAGGGAGATCGGTTCCGCCCCCGCCGAAGCTAATCCGCACCGGAGTGCGTACGATTAGCACGCATCACCTCCGTGAGCCCGGGCGCAACGACCGGCGGAACCTGCGCCACGGCACGATCGGGATGGAAGAGCCGAACTGCCAACGTCCACACCGTCTGCAACACCAGCGACAAATCGAGCAATGGCGACCAGTCGTAGATGTATTGAACGTCGAAGCGCGCCTTGGCCTCGGACGAATGGCGGTCGCGCAGGCCATAGACTTGGGCCAGGCCGGTGAGCCCCGGGGTGATGGTAAGGCGTTGTTTCTGCCAATCCGAGTAGTGCCGAACGCGATCCGGTGATTCGGGACGCGGCCCGACCAAAGCCATGTCTCCGAGCAGCACATTCCACAGCTGGGGCAGCTCGGTGAGGCTGAGCTGGGCAAGCAGGCGCTCAAAACCAATCAGGCGATCCGGGTGCTCGCGATCAACGTTGAAGCGGTACATCCTAAAGGGCTTGCCATTCTCTCCGCAGCGCACCTCAAACTTGAAAATCTTGCCACGCCGGACCAGTAGAGAGGCGGCGATGACGAGCAGAAGAGGCGAGGCGAGCAGAACCAGGAAGGAAGCGAGAACCAGATCCATGGTGCGCTTGTACAACAAACTGACGGGCGAGAGGCTGCGATTTTCCAGCGAGATCATCGGAAGGCCGTCGAGTTCCACGAGACGCGCCCTGGAAACATAGAGTTCATACCACTGCGGAATGAGGGATACGTGAAAGCCCTCGCTGCGGCAAACCGCAATAAGCTTTCTTGTTTCCAAGGCGGAGGAGTCGGGAAGCGCGACGATCAGTTCCTCGACCTGCGATGCCCGGAAGAGGTCGACGACACCGAGACTCGTCACCGGCTGCGAGTCCTTCGCGGACGAAAGAATCGCGGCGGCGCCGTTCATGGACTCGGAAGTCCCCGGGTAGAGAAAGCCCACGACTTGCAGCAGGAGTTCCGGATGCTGCTCAATCTTGTGGGCCAGTTCGCGGGCGACGTTACCGTTGCCCAGGATAACGACCTTCCGGCTGCCACCGGAGCGGGTCTTCGACATTACCAACGAACGCACGCAACAACGGACGAGGATAAAGCCAACCAGAACAAGAAATCCGAATGACAGCAGCGCGAGGCGGGAATAATAAAATTGGTGCTGGAGATAGCCCACCGCGAGCAGGAGAGTGATAAGAAGAAAGACAGCCAGGGTAAGCTGCGACGTAAGTCTGGGAAGATGCCACCCGCCGCGGAATCCGTCCAGCTTCATGTGAATATACAGGATCGTCCATAGGCCAATGGCGGAGAGGATCATTGGCCACCACTGTGCAATGAAGACCGCAAGGGTCCCCGGCGAGGGTCCGGCCAAGGAGCGGACGTAGTACGCCAGGAACAACGAGGCGCCCACGACGAGCAAATCAGCAACAAAAATGAATTGCGCCAGTCTTCGCGTCATGTTGGGTGTCGTCGACCAGTTGCCAGACTAAAACGTCGTGTAGGGTTTGCAGTTGGGAGCGATTGTCAAGAACGATGATGCCAAAGAATTGTTTCGCGTTGCCAATGCGAAGTCAAGGCTTCGAACGGCATGCCGTGGTAACGCACTTCCCATTTCCCATTGGCGGAATTACAACCGCCGTTCAATCTGCCGCCACCTCTGCCGCTTTGGCGCGAGCGGACTCGGCAATGCGATGGCGAACGCTGGTAAACACCGCATGGGAAACGGAAAGGTGAAGATCTTCCACCAATTGCATGTTATCCGACGGGACGACGAGACAGAGATCACAAAGGTCCCTCATTCGTCCGCCCCCGAATCCGGTGATACCAACGTTACTTGCACCCACATCGCGCGAGTACTGCAACGCATTCACGACGTTGGGCGAATTGCCACTGGCGCTGATTGCGAAGCTGATGTCGCCCGGCCGCAAGAGATTCCGAAGCTGCTCGACAAAAATATACTCGTAGGCGGAATCATTGGCCCAGGCGGTGATCAACGGTACGTTATCGGTCAGCGAGACGACGCGCAGGCGCCGGTCATCACCGTTGCTGGTCCCCTTGCCCAGATCACAGGCGCAGTGCGAAGCGAGAGCTGCGCTACCACCATTGCCGTAAAGAAACACGGTGCGGCGTTCGTGATAGGCACGCAAGATGACATCCACGATGCCATTGATGACCGACAACGGCATGCGCGCAATGACATCCGTCAATGCCCTGAAGTAGCCGGCGGGACGAAATACGTCGAGCACGGGAGCGCCGGAAACTGGATCGGGAGAAACATTCATCTAGGTTGCCCCTTGTTCGCTGTCCCAATCACCCGAAACCCGTAAAGGTGGGTCAAGTTGTTGCGGAACACAAAAGTACCTGGATCGCAGGTATTCAGATCGTCGCCAAGTATACAACGCCGGAGTCGCTAGACGCTTACTAACGACCCTCGGGCTGTGGAAATCGAGCGCAGGTCGAAACACAGCCGGAAATCTAATGAGCGCCAGGTTAACGGACGGACGCGATACGTTTTGGGAGATGTCAGGAGAGAGAGCGCGAGGCGGGTCGAAGGTTACGAACCTGCCGCTGTTCCCATTCCCAAGCCGATGCCACGATCGTCGTCAGATCGGATCGCCCGGGCTTCCAGCCGAAGTCATTGATCAAACGCGCGGGACTGGCGCACAGCACGGCCGGATCTCCCGATCGCCTGGGGCCGACGCGTAGGTCAAGTTGCTTTTGCGTCACGGCAGCAACTGCATCACAGATCTGCCGCACGGAGTAGCTGGTCCCGGTTCCGATGTTATAGGCGCGAAAGCCTGGAACATTCATCTTTTGGAAAGCCAGCAGATGTGCGTCGGCGATATCCGACACGTGGACATAATCGCGAAGGCAAGTTCCGTCCGGCGTTTCGTAGTCAGCGCCGTAGATCTCAAAGTACGCGCGGCGGCCGGATGCGGTTTGCAGGAGCAGCGGGAGAATGTGGGTCTCGGGGTCGTGGAGCTCACCGCCGGACGGAGTGCTTCCACAAGCGTTGAAGTAGCGGAAAGCGACCACGCTCCAACCGTAACTGGAGGCGTACCAGCGCAGGACACGTTCGAAGGCAAGCTTGCTCTCGCCGTATGCGTTGACAGGCTCTTTGGGATGGTCTTCGGGGATGGGAACGGTGGAAGGATTGCCGTAGACGGCCGCGGACGAGGAGAACACAAAATTGGCGACGCCGGCGCGCCGCAGCTCTTCGCAAAGGGCAATGCTGGAGGCCAGGTTGCGATCGAAGAAAACGCCGGGATTGGTGACCGATTCCGAGATCAGCGCCTTGGCCGCAAAATGGAAGACGACATCCATGGGCGTGGAGGCGAGCAGTTCACGAATCGCATTACGATCGCCGATATCGAGGTGGTAAAACTTCGCTCCCGCCGGCACGGCTTGCCGATGCCCGGCCGAGAGATCGTCAATGATGATGACTTCGTGCCCAAGGCGCAGCAATTCTCGAGCACAAATGGAACCGATGTAGCCGGCCCCGCCGGTTACGAGGACCCTGGCCATCAGGTGCTCCTTCCGGACCCAGATCCAATCCATGCGAACTGAGAGCCCATCAGCAGAATGTGTATTTCAGGAGGAAATCGGACGCATGTTCCGCTCGTACTGGTCCGTCAACAATTCCTGCCCAGCAAGACGTAGGGCAGTGCTTTGAGCAAAATGCGAATATCCGTCCAAATGGACCATTCATGGATGTACCGCAAGTCCAAGCGCACCATTTCGTCAAAATCACGCGATTTGCCGGAGACAATCCAAGATGAAACCGCACCTGGCCTCACGTGCACCCTGGTCTTCTGCCATTCCAGCAGCCGCTCATACTCGAAGACCTGGGTGGGACGGGGGCCGACCAAACTCATGTCGCCCTTGAGGATGCTCCATAGTTGCGGCAGTTCGTCCAGGCTGAACCGCCGCAGGATGCGTCCTACAGCGGTCACTCGAGGATCGTAGGTCATCTTAAAAAATGGGCCGGTCATTTCGTTCTTGTGCCCCAACTGCTCCCTCATCTGGTCCGCGCCGACCAGCATAGTCCGGAACTTGTAGCCGACGAACGGGCGCCCGCGTTTTCCGACGACACACCAACGGAAGAAAACCGGACCTGGGGAGGACAGCTTAACCAAGACGGCCAACAACAGGAACAACGGCGACAGGACGACGAGCAGGAACCCCGAAAGGCCAATATCCAAGACGCGCTTCAAGGCCCGCTGCACCGGATCATTCCAGTGCCGCGACGACACGAGCATCGGCCCGGTAACACCCCGGGTGGTTTCAGTGAAATCGACAGGTTTGAGCATGAGTCTGTGATTACGCCTAGATACGCTGTCCCGCCGCAATCTGAGTGTTCTTAGCCGAATGCGAGGTAACATCCAGGAATTCCGCCCATTTGGCAGCGACAAAGCTCTCAAAAGCGGCGCGAAAATGCGCCTCGTCGAAAGCCGCGCTATGCTCGCGAATGGATGCGCTCGAAAACCGCGATTCCACCGCCTCGAAATACCGGATCGCTTCGATCAGGGATTCCGTCGACTGCTCGCGGAAGAAAACGCCGGTGGCCGCGGACGCAAAGGCATCGCCAGGATAGAGACCATTCACCGTTTCCAAAGCTCCACCAGCGCCAAAGGCGATCACCGGCCTGCCAAAAGCCTGGGCTTCCACCGGCACCAGCCCAAAATCTTCCTCGCCCGGAAAGAGCAGTGCCCGACAACCAGCATAAGAGCGTTGCACGAGTTCCGTCGAGACAAAACCGAGAAACTCCACCGTGGGACCGGCGATGCGACGGAGTGCATTATATTGTGGGCCATCCCCGATCACTTTCAGCGGACGCTTCAGCCGGTTGCAGGCCTCAATGGCCAGGTCGACGCGTTTGTAATCCACCAACCGGCCTACAACCAAATAATAATCGCCGACATCGGACGCAAGGAATCCTTCGGAAGTTCTGACCGGGCAGTGGATGACAGCGGCATCACGGCGATAGTGCTTGCCTATGCGGCAGGCCACGTTGTGAGAATTCGCAATGAAGTAGTCCACGCGCGAAGCCGTCGCTAAGTCCCAAAGCCGCATGTAATGGGCGCTGAGCCTGAAAACAGCACGAGCGACAGGTCCGCGAATGCTGCCCAGGTAATCGTGGTACATCTCCCAGATATAGCGCATCGGCGAGTTGCAGTAGCAGATGTGGCAGGTGCGAGGAGAAGTCACCACGCCCTTGGCAGGACCGGATTCGGAACTGATCACCAGATCATAACCGCTGAGGTCGAGTTGCTCCAGGGCCAGGGGATACAAAGGCATCAGTTGCCGACGCCAGCGATACTTGCCGGGGATGTGCTGCAGAAAAGAGGTCTGGATCCTGCGCCGCTTAAGATCGGGCGGGAGAACGCTGGGGTCGGACATGAGGGTGAATAAGTCCGCGTTTGGAAACACGCTAGCGATGACTTCGACGACACGCTCGGCCCCACCCCACGGTTCTACGAACCAGTGGTGGACGATGGCAACACGCAACCGGTCGAGGTTTACTTTTGTCTCAAGCATTCTCTGCGTGCACGAAAAGGGTAAAGCCGCCCGCGCGCCGATGTACGCGCAGCGGAACGCAAGCGATTGCCAGCAGCCCTCCCGCAAGCCTGCGGACTGCTCTCGCAACGATTTTCTTAGCCGTAGGTGTTGCTGCATACACCTGCTGTTCTGACGCAGGTACGGTGGTGATCCGGCGCTTCAGTGCCCGTCGAATCGCCCATTTTATGTGCAGTCCCAGATCGGCTGCCTGTAGCGGTTTTCGGCTAACCTTTATAACTCGAAATCCGGCGCGTTCCAGCAGACGTTCGAGGCCCTGCTCGCTCCATAAGGTCAAATGGTGCGGCGGGAAATCGACGTCGGGGTCGAATAATGCCGGCCAGCGTCGGTACCCGGGAACGGACACACACAACTGACCACCTTGGCGAAGCAGTGACTTGGCACTCCGCAGCACTTCAAACGGGTCGGCGGTATGTTCCAGTACCTCGAAAATTGTAATCGCGTCGAACAACTGTCCCGAACAGCGGCTGGCAAGCTGTTCAAGAGAGCAATTGAAAACAGACTGAATGCCAAGCTCCGTGCGCGCGAACTCTACGCACGCTGCACTGAAATCGATTCCAGTCACGTCGCAGCCTGCACGCCGTGCGTGGAACAGGAAATCGCCGAAGCCACAGCCCACGTCCAATAGCGCCGTCGCACCCGAGCCCACCACCTTCAACGCCTCGTTGAACTCCCAACGTGGCCGCTGTGACGAGACTGCCACGTGTTTAAGCCATTGATGACGGGCTGAATAGATTTCGGAGTGCTCGTACCATGCATTGTCGGCCGGCACCATGGGGTCAGAGAAAAGGATGCCGCACGCAGCGCAGCACAATAGCTGATATTCGCTACGACTGCCGCACGGCAAGTGGTCGGGACGGCTGACCCCACATGCGGGACATTGTGCAGCTTCCATGTTCTTATCTCCCATCAGCACAGGAACCGACGGTAAAGCTCGTAATGCTTTTGCGCGCAGTCGGACCAGCTAAACAGGCGCGCACGGGCCAATCCCAGTTCGCGCATGCGCTGTCGCTTCCCGGGTGACTGCAAGATGCGGTCGAGGCTGTCTTGCCGACCGAGGAATGGGCTCCATGCTCATCAGATTGAAAGTGTGGCATCCCGAAAAAAGGCGGGAGGCGGCTAGCGATCGCTCCTGACGGCGACCATCCCCCGACACGCAATCCTATGCCGCCGAGGAAAGAAGTCGGTTAATGCTTGATGTAGTACGCCAAAGATCCGCCCGGCACCCGGGATACTTGACGGCCTTGGCGGGCAAATTCGTGCAGCCAGCGGGAGACTCCGTTTACGCCGACACGGCCGTAGTCGTGCCAAGCGATGACGCCGTTCGGCCGGCAGCAGTCGAGAGCTTTCAGGGTGTCGTTCCTAACGTACTCGTAGGAGTGGGCGCCGTCGATGAAAAACAGGTCGATTTTCCCACGCCAGGGCGAGAAATCGAATGTGGCGCTGTCGCCATAAACTCGACTAATCCGTTTCGCCCCGCTCAGCCAATCGGCTCTCGTTCTTGCAGCGATGTGTAGCGAATCCACGGCAGTCACATTCAGCGCGGCAGCGGATTCGAGCGGAAGATCAAGCGTAAAAACCTCGGCTTCCGGCGCATTTGCCGCCAGGTGCAATGTGCCGGCTCCGTGGAATGTGCCAATCTCAAAGATCATCTTGGGTTTAATGGCACGACAGATCATGCATAATGCCAGTAAATCGGCGGTAAAAGAACCAACCGGCCGCATCCATTCTGCGGCTATTTTGGGAAGAATGGTCACGCACAAATCCTGATCGCCAAACACCTCATAAACTTGGCGTTGCGGCAAATCGCGGTTGGGAAAGAGCGCACGCTTCAAGAATCCGCATTCGCTGACGTAGTAGGCGGCTTCGCGTGGTCGGCGAAGCAGAAGCAGCGCAGACAAATTCGCATTCATTACAACGGTCCTGGCAATTGCAATAATTTCTTTGGGATTCATGGATATTAGGACAGAAATCGCCGATAAACATCGTAATGCTTTTGCGCGCAGTCGGACCAGCTAAACAAGCGCGCCCGGGCCAATCCCAGTTCCCGCATGCGCTGCCGCTTTTCGGGTGATTGCAGGATGCGGTCGAGGCAGGCCACGAGCTCGCAGCAACTATGCGGATCAAAGTACTCCACGGCATCGCCTCCGACTTCGGGTAGCGAGGCCGCCCGGGAGCAGGCCACGGGCGCGCCGCACGCCATCGCTTCCAGAACCGGGAGCCCGAAGCCTTCCTCGAACGAGGGGAGTACGAGGACTTCCGCAGCGCTATAGAGTGCGGCCAGGAGTCGAATTTCGAGTCCCTGAAAGATCCTGACGCGATCCTGGATGCCCAGGGCTTCAATCTCGGCGAGGACGGCCGGGCGACCGATGCGGTCATCACCGACAATGACCAGGTCCGCATCGTGGCCGTGTTTGACCAATTCTGCGAACGCCCGCAGCAATGTCTTGACATTCTTGTGGGGCTTGAGATGACCGACGAACAATAGATACGGACGATCCACCTTCAGGCTGCGCAACTCCGGCCTGGTTTGTTCGGCGGACATGGGATGGAATTGATCACCTACACCGACATACGTGATGGTGATCTTTTCCGGCGGCACACCCAAGCACCGCACGATCTGGTCCCTGGAGTAGGTCGACAAGGTAAAGATGTGATCGGCCTTGCGCGCCACGAGGTTCAACATGGGGCGGGCATAGATCCAACTTTTCAATGTGCGCGCATGCGTCTTGTCCAAGATGTGGGTCAAATCGTGAATGCATACAACCAGGCGCCCGGTTCGGGCCAGAGGAGCGTTGTAATGCATGACGTGCAGCAAGTCGGCGCCGCGCGCAGCCCACGGTATCTGAATCTGCTCACGCACCGAATAGACTGGAAGATCGAGTGCGATGGTTCTGTCGCACAAGCCGCGCACTTGGGGTTCGTACTGGCGGGTGGTGATTACCGTGGTGGAAAACTCGGGCTTGAGCGCGCGCAGCGAGCGAAGCACGTTGGTCACATAGGTGCCAAGTCCTGTGCCCATGCAACGGGCGTCGCAAACCAGCTGCTTCATAGCCCCGCGCGCGCCAAGGCGCCGCCGGTGTTCGTCCTCACCTCTGCCGTGGAGGCCAAGTGTTCGACGGGATCCGCGGCGTACAGGTACGCGAGTGCGAGAAACCAGCTCTCCAGTTTCCAGTTCATCTGGAACATATTGGCCATGAGCAGCGTGGCGACCGCGGCGGTGCCCAGCGGCCCGAAGCGAAGCGATGCCTTCGACCAAATTCGCCAAAACCAGCCCGTCAGCAGGATTAAGCCGGCAAGCCCAAACTCAACCATCCACTGGATGACGGTCACTCCGGGATTAACTGTACTTTCAAAGATACCGGTACGCGCAACATAGTCGCCGTATCGTCCCGGGCCAATGCCCGTGATTATGCTGGCCGGCGCCTCGGCCAATATCCGGAAGCTGTACCCGGTGTGGTACAGCCGCTCGCCCATGCTTTGCCCATAGATATCCTGGCCGACGGATTGCGCGGATTGCCACTTCGCGATCGCTTGAGCGCCAATGTAAAGAGCTGCGGCAAAAGCAATACCAGCCCACACGAGCGCCTGGTTGCGCTTGGATTGTTTCATCCTGTGCAACAGGAACGCTACGCCCAGCACAAAGAACGCGATCAGGATCTGATCGGAAAGGGAGGCGATGGTTGCGATCAGGGAAACAGCCGCACCGGTCTTAATCCACAATTGCAGACGCGGATCGTGGGTTTCAGCCGGCGCAATCCATTCTAGCGCCAGGACGACAAAACAGCAGATCATGAATAGCCCGAAGGGAGGCGATTCGAAAAACGTCCCTGCCATCCGATACACCGGAAGGTCGCCAAACCAAACGACCTGTCGGGTCTTGTAAATGTCGAGATAGAGTTGAACGAGTTGCGGTACCGGCAGCAGCTCCAGCATAGCCAGATACAGATAAACCGCGACGGCAAATTGCAGAATGGCGGAGATGGCAAGCCACCGCAGTGTGAAGTCGCGGTGCTTCTTCCAGTACTGTAAGCACACCCAGAACCAGGCAACATTCAGGGCCAGACGAACGGGCTCCGCATAAATGACATACAGAGGCGCCTTCTCCCTTTCCAGGGACGGCGCGAGATAAAAACTGCCGAGCAGCGCCGCGATGAATGCGTAGGCGGTGAGGGCAAAGGTCCATCCGTCGCGCGCGCGGTACCCGACGAGCAGGAACGCCACGGCACCGAGCACCAGGGTGGGATTGACCCAGGTGATGTCCAGCGCCCCTAGAAAGTACTTCATGGTGTACGACGCCGGCATCAACACCAGGGCCAAGCCGAACAGGTACCGGGTTGGGGTTAGCCGATCCATCCTCGAAGTCTCCCCTGCATCATCGCCAAGTGGTACCGGAAGCGGCCTGAATTGCCGGTCGCCAAAGCCACCAGCATTCCCCCTAACGGGCGAGAGCAGAAATACACCACGTAAGGAAACCAGTAGCCATATTGGCGGAGGACGTAGCCTTGACCTGTGGCGTGGCTGCGGGCTTCGCGCGTGCCGGCTTCGTCGTAGGACGGGACTTTCAGCCGGTGATACACATGAAAATCCGGACAGTACAAGACCTGTAAGCCCGTCTGCATGCCCCGCAACAGAAAATCCATTTCTTCCGCGGCGGTATCGGATGCGGTGCCTTTTCCAAGATCCTCGTTGAACTGCCGCGCAGCCGCCACAAATCGAGCGCTCAGGAAAATGCAATTCGAGTTACTGCGCCGCCAGACGTTGTACTTGGTGACATCGCCGCCGGCGCTATCGAACTTGTTGAACGCATCGCTACCCGATTCATCAACGCAGCGGCAGGTCAGTCCATTGCGGTCGGGGTGACGCTGCAAGCTCTGTGCGACTTGCTCCAGGATATCGGGCGAATACCAGCAGTCATCGTCAGGGAAGGCGACGATATCGCCGCTCAAGTGCGCCAGCCCGAGGTTGCGGGCACGGGACAGTCCTCTCAGCTTCGATCTGACGTGGACGACCTGGAAGTGGTCCCGATACGGCGCCAATACCGGATCGAGAAGGCCTTCAGGATTCTGGTCCACGACGACCAGTTCGAAATTACGATAGGTCTGACGGTCCAAGTGTTCCAGAAACCTGGCCAGCTCCGTTGTCCGGCCGAGAGTGCACAAGATGAGAGAGAACTTCATTCGTCCGTGGCGCCCAACCGGTTCACCGCATGCGGTCGGAGCGAGGGGGAGTGCCTGCATTAGCGCACCCCGCGAAATTCGGCCAGCAGATCGCGGTCACTGATTGGCTGTGGCGCCTTGCGACCCATGAAGTAAAAGCCCGACGCAGCATCGTACGCGCCCAATCGAGTGCTGAGAAATGCATCGCACCAAGGCATCCAGAAAGCAGTGAGGCGCGACATGGCGCGCAACAGCTTGCGCATGAGCCCGCGCCGGTTGACAAAGCTCATCCAGAAATACTCCCAAGCCCACGCCAGCGACATGCCAGGTCCGGCAACGATGCCGCTGTCAATAACGGAAAACCAGCGAAACAGGCGCCGGTGACCCAGGTGTGTGAAGCGGCAGAAGTCGTATTCCGCGCCGTGGACCTGTTGCATGAACGGCGTCTCCGCATAGACGATGCCGTCCGGCTTCAATACGCGGTGAATCTCGGCGACGCAGCGGAACGGATCCGCCACGTGTTCGAGCACCGCTTGCGCGACCACGCAGTCAAAGGACTCGCTGGGAAAAGGGATGTCGTGCGCGTCGAGGATGATGTCGACAACGGCGCCGGGCCAGACATCGGAATTAATGACCGTGAAATTGGAATGATAGATTGTCTCGGTTCCCAACCCACCGTTGGCCGCTCCCAGCACGAGGATGCGAGCGCCGGGCAGAAGTTGCTGAGCCAGTCGGCGGTAGTTGCGGTCGGCAGCGACATTGCAATCCGGACTAGGAAGCAGCCTGACAAAAATCGAGGGCCTTTGGTGCATGCCCATGAAGCTGAAGCTCTCAATTTCTGGAATGCGGAATACACTGTTGGTCTCGTTAATCAAGATCGGGCGGTTGCCCGCCGCTGGGAACGTGATGCCACAGGAGGCGCATGCATAATTGGCGGCAAGCACATTCCTGCAACGAGGGCAGCATAGGGGAATGCCCTTGATGTCGACGCCAATTGCGGACTGGCCGGGAGCAGTGTGAATCATGAGAAATCCGGCGACGGCCTAACTCGGAAAAGGCGTATTAACCGCACAACCCGGCGAACGCGTCGGCATAAATTTGTGCGGTGTGATCCCAGGAAAATCGCTTCACGTTTTCCGCACCCTTGCCCGACAGGTCGCTCGCGAGCCAGGTTGAACGCAGCAACTCCTGGATTGCGCTGGCCCATGCTTGGGCATCGTCCGGCAAGAACCAGGCTGCATCTCCGCCGGTCTCCCGGTTAATCGGGGTATCCAGCGCGAGAACGGGGCAGCCGGCCGCCATGGCTTCCAAGACCGGAAATCCGAAACCCTCATAACGAGACGGAAACATCATGGCTCGCGCATGGCGCAAAAGGGTGAACACCTGTTGCTTGGGCAACACTCCCGTCGCCTGGATGCAAGCGCCATGCGAGCGCAGGATTTCGGCAAAGCAGGGGTGCACGTCTCCGGTCAGCCTCAGGGGCACGCGCAAGCCGGCTTCCTGCAGCTTTTGCATCACCTGTGCTGCGAAGGCAAGGTTCTTTCGAGGATGATGCGCGCCCAGCATGATGACGTAGGGATCGGCTTGTGAGTCGCCGCCGGGAACCACCGCTTCGCAGCTTTCAAATCCCAGCGTGGCGACCTGCACCTTGCTCCTGACCTCCGGGAACGCCTCGATCAAGTCATCGGCCGTGGTGCGAGAGTCTGCCAAGACGCGGCGAGCCCTGTTAACCGAGGACGCCAAGCGGCGCGCCAACATTCCTGAATGGGGTTGCTCATGCGGATACTTCAGCAGCAAAAGGTCGTGGACGGTCACTACGGCCGGTCTATGGCAGGAGGCCGGGACGAAATGGTTGGTGCCCCAGTACAGATCAAAGGTACCGGCCAAGATCGTGCTCGCTTCGAAAAACAGAGCGTTCGTCTTGGGCAACCTCGGCCAAGTCCGTAGACCTTGCGCGGCCGCGCCCTGGAACCGGTGCGTGATGCCGACAAATGAGAACCGGGCGTTGAGCCGGGAGAGGATATTGTCAATCACTACTCCGACGCCCCAGTGCCGCGTTTCCGGACCGAGCGAACGGGCGTCAAACGCAACAATCATTATGAGGGTCAAGCACTGTCATTCGCGGTTCGGCGAATGGGTGTTCCTGCGCGTGGTTGGCAGCACCTGTTTCCTCCCGAGCGACGTCAGCGGGTTCTGACCGAGGCGCATAAAGCGTATTTGCCCAGCTCTCTGAAACGGGGTAATAGCCGCAAGTCCTCAGTAAGGCATTGATTGCATCCAGGTCGCGATGCCGCCACAGAAATCCACTCGTAAGCGGTTGCCGAAGATGGGTCTCGACGACAATCATGCGGAACCGGAACTGCTCGAATGGAATGGAGCGCAAGACGTTAAGTTCGTGGCCCTCGACATCGAGGCTGAGCAAATCAATGGGGTCAGGGAGGTCGAGGCCGGCAACGGCGTCGGCAAAAGTCACCAACTGGATTGGCTCACACCGGGTGCGTTGGGCGAGGACGGGATGGCATACGCTGTGGTCGGGATCTTCGGTTTCAGGGATGCAGGAAAGACCCTGCATGGGGTAGATGGTTCCCTGCCGTTTGATATCCGAGATGCCGCAACACCTGCATTCGACACGCCGATTAAAACGGTACAGCGCCGACAATTTGATGAAGGTCTCCCGTACGGGTTCAAAGCAGATACCGTGGGCTCCACGAAGGGCAAACAAAAACGTGTTGGAATCGGTGATGCCGTCATAGCTGCCGATATCGATGAAGAAACGAACATCCTTCAACAGTTCGCGAATCCTGGTGTCCTCGCCTGCTTGCGCGTAGCTGGGGCGCGGGAATAGCAGGGCGCGAACATAGCGCATCGTGAACAGATTGAAATAGAGCCGGCGTAGCAAGGGCAATCGGCGGATCGAGCGCGGTACGAGGCTGGTGATTGTCATCAATTTCCGGGTGCGATCTGCAGTAGGCGGAATTGCTTAGGGCACGACCGCCAGTGATTCAGTCTCGTTCCCCCGCGCCTTGAGGTGTTCCAGCTTTGGCAGACGGAACAAAAACACCAAGAATATGGCTAAGAACAAGACATAGGAGCCGAGTGTGGCCCAAGCGGCGCCCTCCGCTTGCATGCGCGGGATCAAGAACCAGTTCATGAGGATATTGCCGACAGCAGAGATTCCGGCGGTCGCGAGGACCAGCTTGTCAAAACCACGGCTCACAAACACCGTACCCAGCAGCGAAACACAAAAATCGAAAGGTACGGAAATGGCCAAGATGCGCAATAACCGGGTTGAACCCAGGTCGGAACCATAAATGATGCGCAGGATGACGGGGGCGAGCGCTGCCGTCAAAATGGCAACCACGAAGCCAATCGCGGCAACACTGACCAGCGCGCGCTTGACGAGAAATCGCATTCTGTCATCTGCCACACGCGACAACTGCGGATACAAGGTCTGCATCAGCAGGTAATAGCCGCTAAAAACGAAAAACAAAACCTTGGTCGCGGCACTATAACGGCCGACCTCCGCAGTCGTGGAAAGCGCGCCTAACATGACGGTGTCGAAATTCTTGAACATCAGGTTCAGAATGCTCGCCATGCCCAGAGTCATGATTGGGGCCCATCTCAGCTCGCTGAGAATCTCGGAGTCCAATTTTGCGGATCGCGGCTGCGCGGGCCGACTTGCGTCACCCCAGAAGAAGCGCCACACCGGCCAGAGGAAGGCTGCACCCAGCACGGCGCTCAGCGCATTGGCCAAGGTAATGGAAGAAAATACGTTGCCGGTAAAGTGAATACCGGCGACGGCGCCCAGGGCGAAAGCCAAGCTGATGCCCGATCGCCACCCACCGAGCCAGCCCAAATGATTGAGTCCCCACGCCAGCCAGTCCAGGGAAAACGCGTAGGGCAGTACTGCCAGAACGAAACAGAGCACGTAGGGGCGCGCCGGCACGGGCAAAGGCCCGAAAAGCGCATAAAGCGTGCCAGCAGCGATCGAAAATGCCGCGAGCAGCAGCCGCTTGGGCACAAGCTGCCGCGCCACTATGCGTGCCGAACCGGCATCCCTCGCTACGAGGCGAGCACCGATTAGCCGCAGCCCCTGGTCGGTACTTAAGGTCACGTACGAGGCGACCGTCTGTGCCAGGGCCACGATGCCGAGGACTTCGACGCCAAGACGGCGCGAGATGTAAGCGTAAAGAATGAATGAAGCAACGCGGGAACCTGCCTCACCCATACTGAGGCGCAGCAAGGAACGGATCGTTTGCTTGACCTTAGGTGTCACTTCCTCGACGAGACGCAACGGCAACGGCGCTTAGCTGCCCGGGAAACAATGATCTGGGATTCTTAGGAAGCGGGGGTGCAGGCCGCGAGCCGAGGTTCAGGGCTCCTCGGAAGGGTGGCCGGAGGTCAGGCGACGCTGCCTCCACCATTTCCCGACAGAACTCGATTCCAGGAGTTGCTGTCGCCGGCCGGAGAGACTCGCTTGCACGGTTCCGAACATTTCCTCGGCCAAAAGCTTGCGAGGATCCGCAGGATCGAGGGCCTCCCACTTCATCCGGCCGCCCAGCCAGGCGACGCCGAACAGAAAAGCGAGTGCGGAGGCCGCAAAGATGATCTGCAGCCGCTGGGGCGAAGTCTTCTTCTCCGGAACTAGAGGCGCATCCAGGACCTTGACGGTCGGAATTTCCTTCGCCTCCTGTACCTTGGCAAGCTCGTATTGCCGGATCAGTGTCTCGTAGACCACCTCTTGAATCCTAGTCCTGCGATAAAGGTCGGCGTAGGTAAGACCGAGCACCGGCAGCTGACGGATCGAGGGATAGGGTGGCTCGTTGCCGCCCGTCATGTCAGGCCTGGTACTGCTGCCGCCGAGCTTATCCAATTGACTCTGGAGTTCCTTAATGCGGGCACGCAAGGAACGCACTCGCACATTGTTCTCGGTATAAATTGCTTCCAAGCCGCGGAGCTCGGACTCAGCCGCGATCAACTGCCCCTGCAATGTGGCGGCGGCTTCCAGCATGGCCTTGCCCTGAACCGAAACGTCCAACGTGGCATTCTTGCTGGAGAATTCGCTCAACTGCTTGGAAGCGAGGTCGAGATCGGCCTTGACGGCAACCAGGCGCTGCTCCAGGAATATGCGTTCGCGGCGCGCCGAGGAAGTGCTGACCTCGGCCATCAGGCGGTCCAGCTCATTGATGTAGGCGCTGGCGAGATCGCGCGCCCGATTTGGGTCCCGATCACGCACCGAAACCGTGATAATGCCGCTCCGCCGGTCCTCCACAATATCGCTACGTTCGGAGAGGATCTTGCGAGCGCTTTCGTAGGTTTTGACGAAGTAGACGCGGCGAAGGTCAAAACGATTGATCAGCCGATCCTGCACGGTGCGACTGCGAAGCACACCGACAAACAATGCGCCATTATTCTTGCCCCCCAACAGATCGCTCGCCAGCCCGCCGGGAGAAGCAAGACCTGGCACAGAATCCCCGACTCGCGACGTGAACGAGGAGAGCGAGGCCAAGGCCGACAAGCCACCGGGCGCCTGGTCAGGAGGCATGAGACGGACAACGGATGTCCATGTTTTTGGCAGGAGAAAGGCCACAATCGTGGCGGCGACAGCCGTACGCCACGTAAGGCGCCATAGAAGAGCCCGCCGCTCCCAAAGCAGCCTGGTAAAGGCAAGCCGGCCACGCGGCGCCGGGGCGGGCAGAATGACCGAATCAGGAATCCGGTCTTCCAGCGTTTCGTGCTGATCGGTCGCGCTGTCGTAATCCATGGTTACATCAATCTACGGTTGCTGGAATTCCCTACTTGCTCTCAGTAGATCACGAACAAGAGACGGCCGAACTGCCGACGGAACGGCGAGGTTGTGTTCGCCAGTATTCAAGCAGATCCCGCAGCGTTCGTTCCAACGGAATCGTGGGGCACCAGCGGGTCTGTTTCTGTATTTTTGCAAAATCACCCACGACCGTCGATGGCTGGCCTGAGTGGCCGAGACCCTGCTTCAACGCAAGGTCGAAATTAACGCCGGCCATGTTCTTCAGAGCATCCACCACGTCAGTAAGAAGGCAGGGGAAGCCGGAACAGACGTTATAGGCCTCACCGGGCACACCGTCGGCCAGCAGACAATAATACGCGCGCACGGCGTCGCGGACGTCCAGCAAATCACGGCGTACATTGAGGTCGCCGGCTTCGACCACCGGCGGGCGCAGACCCGCCTGAATTTCGGCGACCTGCCTGGTCAACGCCGGCAGCACAAAGTCAGGGGTCTGCCTTGGACCGGAGTGATTGAACGGCCGGGCAATCACAATGTGGCTTCCGTGTGCGACAAACTGAAGCGCAGCGATTTCTCCCATCGCTTTGCTGGAGGCATAGGGCGTGGCGGGGCGGACCGGCCAGTCCTCGCGGATGGGAGTCGGGCAGCCGGTGCTGTAAACGTGGGCGGTGCTTACGTAAAGAATGCGAACCGGCTGAGCCAGATGCTCGCATGCCCGAAACACGTTGTACGTGCCCCAGACGTTCACCGTCAAGGTGAGTTGCGGGTCGCGCCACGAATCCGGGACCGAAGAGATGGCCGCCAAGTGATAAACGTGATCGGGCTGCACCTCATGGATAACACGCGCGATTGCCTCGGCATTGGAAACGTCAGCCGTGACGACATTCACGCCGGGAGGACCGGCGGAATCTCGAATGTTGGAAACTGCCGTGACACTCCATCCCTGAGCCAGGAGAAACTCGCTCAGGTACCCGCCGGCAAACCCGGTTCCCCCGGTGATTAGAGCTCGCATGACTCAGAAGGGACGATTAGGCCCGCGATGCCGATCACCGCGCCGCCGCAGTCGTGGCCACCTTGCCGGCGGTCGCGCTGACCAGCTCCAGATCGCTGTCAACCATCATTGCGACCAGTTGCTCGAAACTGACCACTGGAATCCAACCGAGTTCGCGGCGGGCTTTCGCACAATCTCCTCGCAAATGATGTACCTCCGCCGGGCGGAGGAGCGCAGGATCGACTTCGATATGGTCCCGATAATCGAGACCGGCGTGGGTGAAAGCCAGTTCCACCAACTGGCGCACGGAATGGGTAACCCCGGTGGCAATAACAAAGTCATCGGGGTGGTTGTGCTGCAGCATCAACCACATCGCACGCACATAATCGCCGGCAAATCCCCAGTCGCGTTCCGCGTCCAGGTTGCCGATCTTCAATTTGTCCTCGAGCCCAAGCTTGATTCGGGCCACCCCGTAGCTGACCCTGCGGGTCACAAATTCGATGCCGCGGCGAGGCGACTCGTGATTGAACAAGATGCCCGACGAGCAAAACATGCCATAACTTTCGCGGCAGTTGATGGTCATCCAGTGGCCGTATAACTTGGCGACACCGTAAGGACTGCGCGGGTAAAAACGGGTCGTTTCGTTCTGCGGCGATTCCTGGACCATGCCGAACATTTCGCTGGAAGAACCCTGGTAAAAGCGAATCTTCGGATTCACGATGCGAATCGCTTCCAACATGCGGGTGACACCGAGCGCGGTAAATTCGCCGGTCAACACCGGCTGATTCCAGGAAGTCGGCACAAAAGACTGCGCGGCAAGGTTGTACACCTCGTCAGGCTCCGCCTGCTGCATGGCACTGACCAGCGAGCTGGGATCCAGGAGATCGCCGGGGAGGAGAGTCACGCGATCCTGCAGGTGCGCGATTCGTTCGAAATTGATGGTACTGCTTCGCCGCACCAGACCGAATACCTGGTAGTTCTTTGCGAGCAGAAATTCCGCCAGGTAGGAGCCATCCTGGCCGGTAATGCCGGTGATCAAGGCTCTTTGTTTCAAAGCGGCGCCACCTCGGTTAAAGACATTTATGTTCAGTGTTTCTTTTCCAGCCGCCAGCCGGGACGGAACGTCAACTGAAAGGATGCCGAAAAGTTCGTCTGTGGGGTGACGGCGAGCAGCGGCAGGTTCCAGCGTTCGTATTGCATCCAGCCTGTCAAGAACAGATCGCGGCGGAGGCGAAGGTCGGTTCTGGCGGAGAAATCGTTCAGACTGCCGCCTCCGGGAATAAAGTCGTGAGCGATGTGAGCATTGCGGTAGCCAACACGGACCGTGCTGACGCCGGAGAGCCAATACGTGGACCAGAGCTGCAGACCCTTGCCTTCCCTCCCGATCCAGTCTCCCATGAGATTGCCGGCGTTGGTATGGGAGTCGTGATAAACGTTTTCCCAGTAAATGAAATTTCCGCCCAAACTGCGGCCGGTGGGCGGATCGGTGTTGACTGCCTCGGCGCGGAAATCGAGTCTTGGGAGGCCCGGCACGTGCGACAGGTAGATGCCGGGGTTGATCGCAGCCCGGCGCGGCGCTGCCAAGGGGGAAGGATCATCGTCCACGAGGGAGTCACTGTAGAGGGTCAGCCAATTGCGCAACCCGGGAAGGCGGTACGAGAAATCGAAGCCACCGCGGTGATCCCCGACGTCGTACTTGTTTGCGAGATACTGCTGAAGCGTTAGTGAAGTAGTGTCGTTTATGCTGAAGCTTGACTTGTAGAAATTGTACCAAGTCAGCGTGCGGCCTCCGCCGGCGAAAATGGACAGCTTCGAAAAGCCCAACTCAAGATTCTCGGTCGGCTTGAAGCTGACCTTCTGGGCTGAAATAAATGGATCTGCCGGGAAGTGATGGCCCTCAAGTTTTCCCACGAACATATCTGTCCGCATGGGGCCGAGCAGGTGCAGGAACGAGGGCAGCGCTGAAGGGCTCACGTGGTTCCAGCGGAGCATGTAGAAGGGCTCAGCGTTGTCCGAGAACATCAACGCACCGCCCTGGCCGGGACCCCACCACACGCTCTGCCGGCCGAAGGAGAATTCATTGTTCTTGATGTTTAAGGCGACATAAGTGTCGAGCAAACGGAAGTCATCGTGGCCCGCTACCGGAGTGGCGGGCAGCACAGGATTCCAGTCAACCGTGCTGATGAGCGTACGCACGTTCAACGGATAGGCGGGACCTGCCGGGGCGTGCTGGTATTCGCCACGGACGTAGAAGGCGAGCGGGCCGGCCTCGGCGCGGGCAGAAAATCCCGACACCATGTTGAAGCCCTGCTGGTAGGGCCGGCCGTAGTCGTTGATGAGGGTTTGCCCGAAGTGGTAGCCGTCGTTGAGCGGCTTGCCGGAAATGCCGGTGAAGCGCGTGTAGAGGGACTCGAGTTCAGCACTGAGGTTGCGTCCGCCGGCAACGCTTTCGGCATCGAGAGCAAACTCGGCCTGCAAGCTGCGGAACAGCCGAAGGACTGCGTCGTTGTCGCCGGTTGACTCCTGTAGCGCGGGTGCGGCCTCGTCTACCAGGCGCAGGCATTCCAGCCTGGTCCACGGCCGCAGGCCAGTAAACGCAGTGTGGATGTAACCGAGCGCAGCCAGGCGATCGAAGGCATCGTAGACCCAGCTATCGAGCGGCACGAACGCGGAACCCATATTCTCGGGCGAGCGCGGCGTTTCGGCCGTGGGCAAACGTTCAAACGTGCCATACCTGGCCAGGTCCTCACGGTCGTGGTGTGCATTGTAGACGTGACGGCCGACGAAATATCCGAGCGCGCTTCCGACCAGGGCATCGGAAGTGAAGTGCTGGCGGGCGGTGACCCGCAGGGCGCTCACCGCGGCAGCGCCGCCGTAAGCCAACAGCTGGGTGAAGGGCCCGGGATATTCGTGCGCGATTACCGTGGCCATCGACCAGGCAGCGGCGGCGTGTTCGGAGGGGAAGGAGTCGCCGTTGGAAAAGAAAGTACCGTGCCCGCTGCCCTGATACGGCCGGTCGCGCTGGGTGACGCTCTTGATCGCATAGGTCAGCGCGAAGCTATCCAGGGCGGCTTCGCCGCTCAGAATGCCGGTCTCCCGCAAATGGTCGTTGTGAGTGGAGCGTCCCCAGAGCCAGGCGGCGCCGGTGGCGCCCGCGAACGCAACCGCACCGTAAGTGGAATAACTTTTGCTGCGCGACTGCAGCGTGGCGCTGGTGGGCAGATGGCGCTGGATATCAGTATCGCTGAGAGCGGCTACGGTTCCCGCTGCCAGGAGAGGAACGAGCCACTGGACGTCGTTGAGACGCAAGCGCAGGGGACTGGTCCAGATGTCCTTCTGGTCCTGGACGAGGTTGCGGACCAACGCCCGCTCGGGCGAATGACCACTGGGGCCGGCCGGTGGCGAATCCGGTTTCGGTTCAACGGCAGCCGAGGAAGCTGCACCGGAAGGAGTCGCACCGGGACCCGCATCCGGACCGCGAGTCGCCTCCGTCGCAACCACGGCATAAGTCTTGGCTGGACAGGGCACCGCATGCCTGCCGGACAGATCCGTGCAGCCCTGCGTCGGTACGAGCGCGGCAGACGCGGAACTGCTCGCGGACGGCGGCGGCTCCGCATGAGGCGGTTCTACCTTTACCGGCGGGGGTGTGGTAGCCGAAATCGGATGCAGCCCAGTTGCGGCAGATGCGTCACGCTGACTCGCCTGGGCAGCCGGTGCCGACATCCCTTGCACATCAGACGCTGGGGCCGGCGCCGGTGCGGGTGCTTTAGCAGGCCGGGCCGGCGCGGGGTTCTTTTGTCCGGGACAGGGTAGTGGAATCTTGCCCGACAGATCGGTACATACTGGCGCAGTGGAGTCGCTATTGCCGGGAGGGGACTGCGCCCATGCGGCGCCACCAAGCAGTAACCCGATGACGAGTTTTGCGACAACAGGCTTCAGAGATTCAATCACCCTGCACCGTCCCTGAGTCTAGGCAAGCCAGTTCGCAGTTAGAAACTGGTGGAAACCACGAGGGAAGTCACAGCGATCGAAGACAGTACTTGAGCAGTTTGCAAGATGCCCTGCCAATTCCTCGGCCCTCCAATCGCGCGCTCGGGGACGACAACCGTATCGCCCGGCTGCAAAGTCGTAGAGAGGGGACTTCCCTGCCAGAATCCGCCGCCGGAGCTGCCCACCACAGAGCCGTCCGCACGGATAACAAAAATCGCCTTCTTGTTGGCCAGGGTTGTCGGTCCGCCAGCCTGGCCCAGATACCAGCGCGCACTCTTCCCCGGCCTGTAAGTCAGCGCGGTGGGATTGAATACCTGGCCGGAGACAGTAACGTAGTTGGGACGTTTGGGGATGATGAGCACATCGCCGGCGCGGACTTCCACATCGCCGGCGGTATTCTTCCAGTGCTCGATACTGGAGCCGATGTGAACCACCAGGCGTCCCTGGGGCGGATAGCTGCGCAGCTTTTCCAGCGTAACCTCCCATTGTTGGAGGACAGCTTCCTTGGCCTGCTTTTGCTGTGGGTCAGTGTCCTGAATCAGCATCAGACTGCCCTTCTGACCCTCGACGCGGCGAATGATTTCGGATTGGCTTTGCTCCTCAAGCTCGCGGACCTGGCTACGCAGAAGGATTGCGCCATAGGGATACGCCCCAGCGCGGAAGCCGCCCGCTCGTTCGAGGATCGAGCTGAGGCGCTCGCCAGCCTGGATGCCGTAGGACCCGGGGTGAACGACCTCGCCCTTGACCGCAATCGTGGCCCCGACATCGGACCAGCCGGCAAGCTGGCCTATGGTAAGCACGTCGCCATCGCGCAGGCGCATGTCAGTGTCGGCGTCGCCGGAGAGGGCCTTGCCAATGGCGACCTCTTCGTGTTCTGCGATCACCTTGGCGCCATTCTGCAGGATGTAGCGCGTAAGATCGGCCGACTTGCTATATGCACCGCGCTTCAGCCCTCCGGCTATGCGCACCAGATCGGCGGCAGTCATGTTGTCGCCGAGCGGATACTTGCCGGGCTTAGCCACTTCGCCCTCAATCGTGACGCGGGGGGGGTCCAGCTTGGCGAGGTCACGGTTGATGATGAGGCGATCCTTGGGCCGCAAGAGAACGTTATGGACGTCGTCGCCAGCCAGCGCCTTGGCCAGATTCACGCTAATGACCTGAAGCGTGTTGCCGTCCTTGCGCAGGATCTCGGCGTCGTCAAGCTTTGCGTCGGGGGTCACGCCGCCTGCCAAATACACGGCATCGCGCACGTGCGTGACTCCATTGGTTAGGCGATCGCCGGGGTCGCGAACTTCTCCGGAAACCGTAATCTGCGGGGGATCCTCAAAGTCGTAGCGTCCGAAGATGCGAACCGTGTCAAAAGGCTTTAGCACCGGCACGTCGCCTTTGCCCGACAGCGCGTCCGCCAGGTTGAAGGCAAGCACGGTGGGAGTGAAGTCGGGCGGGTTGAGGCGAATGATCTCGGCATGGCGCTTGGAGGGCTCGGGCAGGAGGTCGGAATACGATTTCACCAGATCCGTCAACTTCATGCCCTCTTGCCACGGGTACTTGCCGGGGTGGAACACGTGCCCGTCGAGGTACACGGTCCGGTTGCTGTAAGGCAAAATCGGGGAGATGCGGATCTTGTCGCCGTCCTGGATCTTGAAGTTTTCCAGCGCCGTGGTGACCGCCTCCTGGTTGTTGGTCTCGGGAATGTCGAGGTCGAGCATGGTGCGCTGCTGGTGAGCGAGCACGCGCTCGACGGCGACGTGGCGCAGGGTGCCGGTGGAGAGCACGCCGCCCGCCAATTCCAGCGCTTCCGCCAGGCTGGCGTCGGGCCCACGCAGTTCGTAAATGGCGGGACGGCGCACCATGCCTTCCACGGTCACTTGGGGGCCGATCGGCGGCACCAGGATGGTGTCACCCGGCTGCAGACCGAGCACGTCCGAGCGCACCCCGTGGAGGATCAGGTCGTAAAGATCGACGTCCTGGACCAGTTGCTTGCCGCGGTAATGCTTCAGCGTGCGCAGCGAGCCACGCGAGGTAGGCCCGCCAGCCCCATACAGGGCGTTGAGCGGGGTGGAAAGCGAACGGATGTCGTAGGCGCCGGGACGGTGAACGTCCCCAACCACATACACCCGGATGGTGCGCAGCCTTCCCAGTGAGACATCGGCCTGCACGTCGCGAAACTGGGTGCGCAGCACGGTCTGAATCTGGCGTTGGACATCCCCCAGGTTTCGCCCCGCGACGAGCACGGTACCAACCTCGGGAAGCGCCACCCGGCCCTCGCGATCCACCGTGCGCTGCAGCCGCTGGGAGATTCCGCCCCACAGATTGATGGTAAGGCCATCGCCCGGACCGAGCACGTAATCGGGACCGGCCGGCAAGTCCATGGGAAGTTCGTCGGTGTTCCCGGTGCCATTGACGAAAATGTCGCTGCCAAAGCGGTCCAGCACCGGCGCATGCCGCGCCACCTGCGCATAAACATCGTAGAGCGAGGGAACGTCGGCATAGGGGTTCGGGCGACGCCGGATCGGCGGTTGCTCGTACCTGGGCTCGCGCTCCGGCATCCAGGGGCCAAGGGCGCTCCGGTTCAAGGCGGCGGTCTCCGAGGTCCGCGGCCGCGAAGATTCCTCGACTTGTGAGCCATACGAACCCGCGGGAGGCAGGCTGCCCGGCGGTATGTCGGACTGCTCCGGCCTCGGGCGCAGCCGCCCACGGTCAGCCGCAAGGGTCGGCGTCTCGACGGATTGCTCAGGAAGAATGCCGGACAAATCATCGGGGCGGACGCGCGCCATTTGCGGAACGTCGGTATCAGCCGGCGGTTCGGCGTTGAGCGAGGCGCGATTCTGACGACGCTGTTGCTGGGGCTGGGACTGGTCGTAATCGGGGACGGGCTGCTGGTCCGGAGATTGCTGCCGGGGCCGCGCCTGCGAAGGCGGCACGTAAGGAAGGGGTTCGTGGCGGGCGTAGTAATCGTCTTCCTGCCTGGTGCTCAGGGTACGACGCTGGTCAGTTCCCACCGGCTGCTGCGGTTGCGCCGGTTCGCGTCCTTGCGTGCCTTCCAACTGGCGCCAGCGGCGTTCCAGTTCGAGTTGCTCTTTCTGTTCCTGCAGCGTCGGCTTGACGTGAATGTAGCCGCGAGTTTCCATCTCGCGGGTGGCAAGGATGCGGATCTTCTGGTCGTCGCGGATCAGATGGAAAAGGACGTCGTCGGTCAAGTCTTCGGGATCGAGCAGCCGTCCCTGCTCATAGGCTTTTTCGACCAACACTTTCTTCAATTGGAGCAAGAGGCCGGGCTCGCGGCGGAGGGTGTCAATAATAATTTCGGGTGACAAAGCGACGGCAGCGTCGGCGGCACGGCGCGCGGCCGAGACTTGCGGCTCGTCCGGGTCACGACGCGGGCGAACGTCATCCCGCGGGACCTGGGCCACCGAAGCGGCGGTCAACAGGAAAGCAACCAGGATCAGACTGCCCATGAAACGGCCCGGATGAGGCGCGCCAAGCGCGCAGACCACTTTGCACGAAGACCGGTCATTCTGGGGGATCAAACTGCTCATACGACCTCTCACTCAACCGCATCAAACGAAAACCTTGGGAACCTCAGCGCACGGGCTCGACGTCGGCGGAGTCGATTTCAACCGCGACCGAGCGCATGATGAGATCGATGGACACAATCAGCCGAAACTGATTTTTCTTGCGTAGCAGAATTCCTTCGGTCCCGGCCAGGGGACCACTGCAGACGCGGACCCGCCGGCCGACTTTCAGATAAGGATGAGGCTGGGCACGAATTCCGTGATCCAGACCGATGCGCAACCGCAGCAGGTCGGATTCGGGAAGAGCGGCAGGACGCCCGCTGAAGGCGACGAAGCGTAGCGCCCCGGGAACACTCAGCACCTGGATGCGGTGCTGGAAGGAGGTCTGGACGAAGATATAACCGGGAAACAAGGGGAGCTGGAGGTTGACCCGGCGGTCTTTCCAGCGGCGAACACTGGAGTAGACCGGAAGGAAATACTCAATGTCGAGCTGCTGAAGCCTGGCGGCAACTTGCTTCTCGTGACGAGAGCGAGTGTAGAGCGCGTACCACTCAGCGGGTGACGCTTCTGCCAGCCCGGCGGGAGCCAGCGTGAGCATCGGCGAGGACAGCAATGTGCTCATCACAGTGGCAGGCGATGACATGGCTTCGCCCTGTCAGTTACAGGGCCTTAATTGAAATAAACCTAGCTACTTCATCTACTTATAAGAAAAAAATACTGCCGTGAGTGTCCCTGGAGACGGGCAGAAATTGTGGGCCATCAGTGGGGCTGCTTCTCATCTGCCGACGAGTGCAAGAACAACGGCGTGAGGACCTTCCGCTCCACCACTTACGAAATGACTCGGCCCAACAATAACCGAAAAGCCGATCAGCTCCTATCGGGGTTGTTGCCCTAGTTCAGTCGCGCACACAAACCGGTCTCACCGCCAGGTCGCAACTATCGGACACCAGCACTTGGCGGTCCCATAGGAAAAGAGCTGGCCAGGAGCACTTAGGACGAAAAGTATGTATACCACGAGAGTGCCGGGTACGTCACTATGCCGGGGCACGCAGGTGGAGCGAGGAGGTGGCGAAAAAATGTCGAAACCGGAGTAAGTCGTTGGACCGTAACGTTGTTACTTCTTTGCCGTGGCTGCTTTCAGGACAGACCAACTGATACTGCAGGGCTGCCGCACCAACCACCGGGGTCGTTCATCGGTGTGCGGCAAAATTGCCAAGAGTGGCGACGCCCATTACACTCGGAACCGGCCGCCATAATTCAACCCAGAGAGCCTATGCGAGCATTGGTCACCGGTGGTGCGGGATTTCTCGGGTCACACCTGTGCGACTACCTGTTAGCTCACGACTGGGATGTGGTCTGCATCGACAATGAGGTCACCGGAACCGAGTCGAACCTATGCCATCTGCTCGGCAATACACGATTTGAGTACGTTCGGGCGGATGTCAGTCGAGACCTCACGTATGCCGGCAGCCTGGATTACGTGCTGCATTTTGCCTCGCCCGCCAGCCCGCCGGATTACCACCGGTTTCCCATCGAGACGCTGCAGGTCGGGTCCTTCGGCACGTACCACGCGCTCCGGCTAGCGGAGGAGAAGCGCGCCAAGTTCCTGTTGGCATCCACCTCGGAGTGCTATGGAGATCCGGAAGTCAGTCCGCAGCCGGAGACGTACTGGGGGCACGTGAACCCGGTTGGGCCGCGCAGCGTTTACGATGAGGCCAAACGGTTTTCCGAAGCGCTAACCATGGCGTTCCACCGGGCCCGCGGCGTGGACACCAGAATCGTGCGTATCTTCAATACCTACGGTCCTCGCATGCGCCTGAACGACGGCCGCGCTCTGCCCAACTTTCTTTACCAGGCACTGACGGGCAAACCGATCACCGTGTATGGAGATGGGTCGCAGACGCGCAGTTTCTGCTACGTGTCGGACCTGATCGAAGGCATCTACCGGCTGATGCAATCGGAGGAACATTTTCCGGTCAACATTGGTAATCCGAACGAGATTACGATCCTGGAATTTGCGAAACGCATCAAGTCGCTGACCGCATCCGATGTACCGATTGTGTTTGAGCCGCTGCCCGAGGATGATCCCAAGCAACGGCGGCCTGACATCAGCAAGGCACAGCGCCTGTTGAATTGGCAGCCGGAAATTTCGCTGCAGGAGGGGCTGGAGCGAACGTTGCATTACTTCCGTGACCGGGCTGCTGCAGTCGGAACTAGGCGCTGATGGCGCCAGCAGCCGGCGATCACTCTGCGGCGGCCGCCTGGGTACGATACCAGTCCACGGTTTGGCGCAGACCCTCCTCGAACATCACCGTGGGCTTGTACCCGATTACCATTTCGATCCGTGAGATGTCGGCGAGTGAGTGTTTGATGTCGCCCGCGCGCTCAGGGCCATATTCCGGCGGGCCGTTGTAGCCGGTCAACTTCTGCAGCGCCGCATATGTCTGGTTGAGCGTCACGCGGCGCCCGGTGGCCGCATTGAACGCGTGTCCCGCCACCTGCGCTGCTGGTGCAGTGCAGGCGCACAGGTTGGCATTCACAACATTATCGACAAAGGTGAAGTCACGGCTTTGCTCGCCATCGCCGAAAATGGTGGGCTGCTCGCCCCGCAGCATGCAGGAAATGAATTTCGCCAGCACGCCGGAATATTGCGACGTGGGATCCTGGCGCGGGCCGAAGACATTGAAGTAGCGTAGCGACACCGTCTCCAATCCGTACACGCGGTAAAAGGAAGTCATGTAGTACTCGCCGGTCAGCTTGGACACGGCGTACGGCGAAATGGGGCTGGGGAGCATGTCCTCGCGCTTCGGCAGAGTGGGCGTGTCGCCGTACAGCGACGACGACGACGCGTAGACGACGCGCTTGACTTTGGCATCGCGCGCGGCAATGAGAAGGCTGAGGGTGCCGTCCACGTTGGCACGGTTGCTTTCCATCGGGTTCACCACCGACCTTGGAACGGAAGGGATGGCCGCCTGGTGCAGCACGTAGTCGGCGCCGCGACAGGCTTCGGCGGCGGCTGCGGTATCGTTGAGGTCGGCCTCGATCAGCTCGATCCGCGAGCGGATGCCGGCAACGTTGGCCGACTTGCCGGTGCTGAAGTTGTCGATGCCGCGCACGCGCTCGCCGCGCTCCAGCAATGCGTGGGCGAGCGCAGATCCGATGAAGCCCGCGATTCCGGTAACCAGATAAACAGGCATGTTCTTGCGTCAGATCAGCAGCGCACGATGTTGGGCGCAGTGATGCCGCGGGTGGCGTTGCGGCTGTCCACCACCAGCTTGGACTCACGCACGATGCGGGCGTAGTCGTAAGCGGAATGGTCGGTCACGATGAGCACGCAATCGTACTGTCCGAGGTTGTCCAGCGGCGTGCTCCTCATTTGCAAATCGTACTTGCGCCCCTTCCCGACAAAGGCAAAGTACGGATCGTTGTACGACACCGCGGCGCCCTCGTGCTGCAATAGCTCGATGATGGTGAGCGACGGGGATTCGCGCAGGTCGTCAATGTCCTTCTTGTAAGCCACCCCGAGCACCAGGACCTTGGCGCCGTTCAGCGCCTTCTTGTGGCGGTTCAGGGCCCCGGAAACGGAAGCGACGACGTGGTACGGCATGGCGGTATTGATATCGCCGGCGAGTTCGATGAAACGGGCCTGGAAATCGAACTCCTTCGCCTTCCACGAGAGATAGTAGGGATCGACGGGAATGCAGTGGCCGCCGAGACCCGGACCGGGATAGAACGCCTGGAATCCGAAGGGCTTGGTTTTCGCGGCTTCGATCACTTCCCAGATGTCCACACCCATGCGCAGGCAAAGCAATTTGAGTTCGTTCACCATGGCGATGTTGACGCAGCGATAGATGTTCTCCAGCAGCTTGGTCATTTCCGCCACCGCGGGGGTGGAGACGCGGACGGTGCGGCGAAAGATGGCGCCGTACACCGCCGCTGCCAGCTCACCGGCGGTCGCATCCAGCCCGCCGACAACCTTGGGAATGTCATGGCGCTCGATGTCGGTTCGGCCCGGATCTTCGCGCTCGGGCGAGAAAGCGACATAGAAGACGTTGTCCGCGGACTGGCCGTTGCGCGCGGCTTTCAGGCCGTTCTTGTTTCCTTTCTCGAGGATGGGAACCAGCACCTCTTCCGTCGTGCCCGGATAGGTGGTGCTCTCGAGAATCACGAGCTGGCCGGCGTGGAGATAGGGCGCGATGGACTCGGCGGTCTTGACGATGTAGCTCATGTCCGGCTGGCGGAACTCGTCCAGCGGGGTGGGAACGCAGATGATGACCGCGTCCATGTCGGAAATGCGGGCAAATTCGGTGGTGGGGGTGAACCCGCGTTCGCGGGCCGACCGGATCTGCGAAGCCTCAATACGGACGATGTACGACCCGCCGCTGTTCAGCGTGTCAACTTTCCGCTGGTCCACGTCGAAACCGGTGATGGCGAACTTTTCGCCGGAAAAGAGCAGCACCAAGGGGAGGCCGACGTAGCCGAGACCAATCACTCCGATACGAGCGGTGCGGGCATCAATCCTGGACCGGAAATCGCTCGGGATTCGTACCGCAGCGGAGGCGACAGTCATAGGTCCTTTGATTAGTGTTGGTTTCGCCCTGCAATTCTAGCGGATTATTCCAACGACCGCATACTCAACCAGAAAATCCTGGTTAGCTTCATACGACGGGACTGCCCGCGGCTCTACGTCACATTCGCGGGTCACATCTGTCACAGCTTCTTGCCCCGGAGTTCGTGTAAAGAGCGTAGGAACGGCATACGCCGACGGAGGTCCTGATGCAGCGGACCATCTCATTCACTCTCAATGGAACACCGACCCAGGTCAAGGTCGACGAAGACCGCGTGCTGCTTTGGGTTCTGCGCCAGGACCTGGGCTTGACGGGCACGAAGTTCGGGTGCGGCGAGGCCCATTGCGGCGCCTGCACCGTCATCGTGGACAGGCAAGCGGTACGTTCCTGCTCCGTCCGCATGAAGGACGTTTCCGGCAAACACTTGCTGACGATCGAAGGGCTCGGCGCCGGCGGCACCCTGCACCCCCTGCAAGCGGCATTCGCCAAGCATCACGCCTTTCAGTGCGGTTACTGCACGCCGGGAATGGTCCTAAACGCCTATGCACTGCTGCTGCGTACAGCGCGGCCCACGCGCGCCGAAATTCTCCAGGGCATGGACGACAACCTCTGCCGCTGCGGCGCGTACACCCGCATTGTGGATGCCATCCAGGAAGCCGCGGCCGCCATGAAAGGGGGCGCGTCGTGAAGGACGATCGTCATCTGCAGGCCGGTGTCGAGACGGCCGAACCTCCGGACCTGAGCCGGCGCGAGTTCCTCGCGCTCGGTTCAGGGTTGTTTGTCTTCTGCATGATCGACCCCCTCTCTGCCCTGCAGGAAGCGCAGCGCGCGCCTGTCCGCCCGGGCTACCCGACCGATTTCAACGCCTACCTTCGAATTGCTCCTGATGGGCGCGTCACTTGCCTGGTGGGCAAGATCGAGATGGGCCAGGGGATCATGACTTCTCTGGCGCAATTGCTGGCCGATGAACTCGATGTGCGCTTGGACTCCGTCGACATGATCATGGGCGACACCGACCAGTGCCCCTGGGATATGGGCACCTTCGGATCGCTTTCGGTGCGGCAGTTCGGGCCCGTCCTGAGGGCTGCCGGCGCCGAAGCCCGAGCGGTATTGCTACAGATGGCGGCCGAGCAACTGCAAGCGCCGGTCGAGCGGTTGCAGGTCAAGGACGGGATCGTCACCGACCCGCAGCAAGGCAGGCACATTTCCTACGGCCAATTGGTAAAGGGCCAGCGCATCGAGCGGCACATCGAGAAAGTGCCGATCAAGTTGGCCACCATGGCCACGGTGATCGGGCAATCGCCGGCGCGCAAAGACACGCTGGAAAAAGTAACCGGCAAGGCCCGCTACGCCGGCGACATCGCGCTACCCGGCATGCTGCATGCGCGCCTGGTGCGCCCCCCGGCGCATGGCTCGGCCATGAAGGATGCCGACACCACGGCGGCGGAGAAGCTGCCCGGCGTGCGCGTAGTCCGCGACCACGACCTCATCGCCGTGTTGCACGAACGTCGCGATGTGGCTGACAAGGCGCTTGCGCTCGTCCAAGCAAGCTTCGACCGGCCCCGCCCGGGCCCGGATGAAAAGACGATCTTCGCACACCTGCTCCAGCATGCGCCGCAGCCCCGCGTGGTGCACGAAAGCGGCAGCCTCGCGGAAGGCGAAAAAGCCGCCACCACGCTCGTGGAGCAGACCTACCTGAACAGCTACGTTGCCCATGCCGCGTTGGAAACCCACTCCGCGACGGCGCAGATCGAAAACGGCAAAGCGACAGTCTGGGCTAGCACGCAGACGCCTTTCCCATTGAAACAGCAGATCGCGCAGGCGCTCGGCTTCCCGCCGCAGAATGTCCGGATCATCACGCCGTACCTGGGCGGCGGTTTTGGTGGAAAGTCTGCCGCGAGGCAGGCAGCGGAGGCGGCACGCCTCGCTCAATTGGTGGGGAAACCCGTGCAGGTGGTGTGGGGGCGTGCGGAGGAGTTTTTCTACGATACCTTCCGGCCCGCGGCCGTCGTCAAGGTCCGCTCCGGTGTCGATGGCGCTGGAAAATTGGTTCTGTGGCAGTTCGAGGTTTTGGCCGCCGGCGACCGCGGAGCGCGCCAGTTTTATGAGATCCCCCACCAGCGGACGACTTCCGCCGGTGGTTGGCAGGGGGGCAATCCGGCGGAGATGCATCCCTTTGGGGTTGGCCCCTGGCGCGCGCCTTCCGCCAACACCAACACGTTTGCGCGGGAGTCGCAGATCGACATCCTGGCCTGGAAGCTCAGGATGGATCCGGTGGAGTTCCGCCGGACCCACCTCGCCGACAAGCGCATGCGGCGTGTTCTGGAAGCAGCCGCAAAACAGTTCGACTGGAAGGCGGTGCGCACGCCCAGCAGCCGCGGCGTGGGGGTGGCTTGCGGCATCGACTCGGGATCCTATGTCGCCACCATGGCCCAGGTGGACGTCAACAAGAGCACAGGGCGCGTCCAGGTGAAGCGCGTGGTTTGCGCCCAGGATGAAGGTGTGATCGTCAACCCCGACGGCTCGCGCCAGCAAATGGAAGGCTGCATCACCATGGGCCTGGGCTACGCGCTCACCGAGGAAGTCCGGTTCCAAGACGGCAAGATACTGGATCGCAATTTCGACACCTACGAGATCCCGCGCTTTACATGGCTGCCACAGATCGAGACCATCCTGGTCGAGAATCCCGAGGTGCCGCCGCAGGGCTGCGGAGAACCGGCGATCATCACCATGGGCGCCGTCATCGCCAACGCGATCTTTGACGCCGTGGGTGCGCGGGTGCTGCAGTTGCCTATGACTCCTGCACGCGTGCTCGAGGCCATGAAACGCGCCTGACCTCTTGCACAGGGTCCCCAGAGTCTTCCTTGTAGTCTGCGGGGAATAATGCCGATGAGGCCCAGCCAGCCTCACTCAAAGGTGGCAATCGCCGCGACGGGGCAGACCAAGGTAAGATACACATATCCCCAAATGGCAACGTACAGCCTAATCTTTCCCGCCTTTAACGAGAGTGCGAGGCTGGCCCCGACTCTCGAAACAGTGCTGAGCTACGTGTCTCAGCAGCACTGGAAGGCGGAAATCATCGTGGTCGATGATGGTTCCACGGATGGTACTGCCGACATCGTGCGCGAATACACTCGCCGCAACGCGATCGTGCGGCTGGTGCAGAACCCCGGCAATCGCGGCAAAGGGTACAGCGTGCGCAACGGGATGCTCAACGCGCATGGCGACGTGTTGCTGTTCAGCGATGCCGACCTTTCTTCCCCGATTTCAGAAGCGCCCAAACTGTTCGCCGCCATTGAAAACGGCGCCGAAGTGGCCATCGGCTCACGCTGGCTCAACTCCGAGGTGCAGACGCAGCGGCAATCCCTACTGCGACAACTGTACGGCCGGATTTACAACCTGCTGCTCCGGGTCGTTCTCGGCCTGGACTACCGGGACACGCAATGCGGATTCAAGGCGTTCACGCGCCCGGCGGCCCGCCTGATCTTTTCGGCGCAGAAAATTGAGCGCTGGGGATTTGACCCTGAATTGCTGTTCCTAGCGAAGCTGTATCGCCTGCGCGTGGCCGAAGTACCGGTGGAGTGGGGGCACGTGGGAGAATCGAAGATCAATCCTGTCGTGGATGGCGCGCGGATGTTCCGCGAGTTGCTCAGCATCCGCTGGAACGGCGTGAGCGGCAAGTACGCCAAGCCGGCGGTCACGCAAGCGGCAGCGCGCTAGCCGCCGCAGGCTCAGCCCGGGTTTCAGTCCGGCCACCCGAAGGCACCCCTGGCTGGTTCGACGAATGGCCAGGGATACACAATTTTTTCGCGAAATGGTGTATTGTTTGTCTATGAGCAGAACCAATATCGACATCGACGAGGGCTTGATCCGCAAGGCACGCAAACTGACTCGTCTCAGGACGAAACGGCAGATCGTGGATAGAGCCCTGGAATTGCTCGTTCGCTCCGAGAGTCGCAAAGGCATTCTTCGCTTCTACGGGAGCGGCATCTGGAAGGGCGACCTCAAAGCCTCACGGAGAAACCGCGTTTGATCCTGGTGGACACCTCCGTCTGGATCGATTTCTTCAGTTCTTCTCCCGGTCGCGCCGGCGCCGAGCTGCGCCGCTTGATCGAGGAGGCCGAGCCCTTCGCCCTTACCGGAGTCATCGTTGCCGAAGTGTTGCAGGGTCTCATCAGGGACGCGAGCCGCATTGAGCAGTATCTGGCGCACTGGGAGATGCTCGAACCCCGCGGCTTTGAAACCTACCGCGAGGCGGCGGCCATCTACCGGGCAGCACGCGCGAAAGGCTTTACTCCGACCACAATTGATGCCGTGATCGCGGCCATTGCTCTGGAACACAAGGCCAGCGTTTTCACCCTCGACCAAGATTTCTCCAGAATCGCTCGCATTACGACCCTCGCGCTCTACAGCTTTTGAGGCACCGACGTCCACGATCCTCCAGCGACGGTGGGAGAGCGACGTCTAGGCTCGGGATTCCGGCGCTGGCGTGGCGTGATCGAACCCGGCGATCGCCTTGACCACCATCTGCAACTGCCGGTCAGTCAGTTCCGGATAAATCGGCAGCGACAGAACTTCGCGCGACGCTGCCTCCGATTCCGGCATGCTGCCGGGCCGATATCCGAGATCTGCAAACGCCGGCTGCAGATGGAGTGGATGCGGATAGTAAATCTCGCTCGGAATGCCCTGCTGCGCCAGGTGCGTTCTGAGTTGATCGCGTTGGCGTACGCGGATGGTGAACTGGTGGTAAATGTGGGTGGCGTGCGACGGGCATGCCGGAACCCGCACGTGCTTGGATAATCCGCGCTCCTGGATGAGATGGCGATAGCGATCGGCGTTGCGCCGCCGGCCGGCAGTCCAACCATCCAGATACTTCAGCTTGACGCGCAGAATCGCCGCTTGCAGCGCGTCAAGGCGGCTGTTGATGCCGAGGATTTCATAGTCGTACCTGGTGCGGCTGCCGTGCTCGCGCAAAAGTTTGAGTTGGGCTGCCAGCGCCGGGTCGTTGGTCGTAATGAGCCCTCCATCGCCGGCGCCGCCAAGATTTTTCGACGGGAAAAAGCTGTAGCAGCCAAAGGTTCCCATACTCCCGGCCGGCTTCCCTTTGTACTTCGCCCCGATCGCCTGGGCGGCATCCTCGATCACCGCAATGCCATGCCGCTTGCCGATCTCAAGGATCGGATCGAGATCGGCGGACAATCCAAACAGGTGGACCGGAATGATGGCCTTGGTACGCGGCGTAATCGCTGCCTCCAGCTTGGCCGGGTCCATGTTGAAGGTGGCGCTGTCGATGTCCACGAACACCGGCCTGGCATGCAAGCGGGCGATGCTGCCGGCAGTGGCAACAAATGTGAACGGAACCGTAATGACCTCATGGCCAGGGCCGATCCCCAATGCCATCAGCGCAAGCAGCAGCGCGTCGGAGCCTGACGCGCAACCGAACGCAAATTGGCAACCGACCTGCGCCTTGATTTCCTCTTCAAGGGCGCTGACTTCCGGGCCCATGATGAAGCGTTGCGACTCCATCACCCGGTTCACCGCCGCCATCACCTCGTCGCGAATCGTGGCAAACTGCGCCTTCAAGTCGAGAAAAGGAAACTGCATGGGTACGGGAGCAGGGGCCTTGGTAACGGCTTTTGTCTGCATGAACAGCTCCTCGGCGGCGCAAGCGGATCGCTGGTCCCGGCGGCATCGCGTTCGTTTCACGGGACAAGCACAGAAGAAGAGTTCCGTTCCTCGACGGATGTTGCCGGCGATGACTACCCAGCCCGCTTTTCGAAAACTGCGATCCACGACAGCGGCGGCGCCGGGACAAACCTGTCAAGACGCCGCAGGACGGGCGCGATCCAGTTCACCAGCTTAACTTGCAACAGACTGAAATGGCGGCGGCGCAGGAGACGGCCCGCAACCCACCACGGCACATAACAGAACCGGTTAAAAGGAATAATGGCGACGCATTGCAGGCCGGCGTTTTCGGCGAGCGCACGGATCTGGGCGCGCGTATACCGCCGCCGGTGGCCCAAGCTGCGGTCGATGGCGCCGAACAGCCCGGGCGCGTTCGGCACCAGAACGACAATCCGGCCGCTTTCACCGACCGTGTTGCCGATGCCGCGCAGCACGCCCACGTCGTCATCGACGTGCTCCAGCACATTGTGGCAGATCACCGTCTCAAACGAGTGACCCGCGGGAAACGAGCTCGGATCCGCGGGATCGACAACCGCGGCGGCAAGATAGGGCCGGGTGACGGTCAGTTTTTGCAAGGCGCGCACAAACAGCGGGTTCCCGTCACAGGCCCAGTATTGCGCCCGAGGGATCAACTGCACGGTCAGGCTGCCGGTACCAGCGCCAATTTCCAATACCTGCGAGCCGAGTTGCGGCCGCACCAGATCCGCCAGCCAACGGCTGTAATTGGGCGCACGTCCGAGGCGAACGGATACTTCGCTGCCGTACTGATCGGGCTTGCAGATGAGGTCGGAAACTTTGAACCGGACGATTGCCCCCAGGGCCCGCACTCCGTCCCTCCACCCAATCTTCTTCCCTTCCTGGTAGGTGCGACCGGAGTAGCTGATGGGAACTTCGAAAATGTTGGCGCCGCGTTTGGCCAGTTTGATGGTCAACTCGGGCTCGATACGGAAATCGCTGCTCACCAGGGGAATGGTCTTCAGCAGATCGGTGCGCACCATTTTGTAGCAGGTTTCCATATCGGTCAGGTTGAGGTCGCAGGCAAGATCGCAGAGGAATGTCAGGATGTGATTGCCGACGGAATGTTTGAAGAACAGGGCGCGCTTGAATCCGCCGGCCATGAAGCGCGAGCCGAACACAGCGTCCGCATTCTCGTGCAGGAACAGCGGCAACATTTGCAGCAGGTCTCGCGGGTGGTATTCGAGATCGGCGTCGTGGACGACGCAAAGATCACAATCAGCGTGCTCGATCGCCGTTCGAACCGCGCCGCCTTTTCCCTGATTGCGCTCGTGGCGAAGAAAAAGCCACTCGATGGCGCCGGAACTATCGGCCGGTAGATGCTTCTGGAAGCGCTCCAGCACGGCCGGGGTCTGGTCGCACGAGCCGTCATCCACAACGATCACCTGGATGCGGGCTAATAGGGGAGATTCTGTCAAATCCAGGAGCCGCAACAGACTGGCCTCGACCAGGTATTGCTCGTTGTGCACCGGCACCACAACGGACAGAGAGGTGCGTGCGCCGGCGCCATTCGAGGGCGCCGCTGAGCGCAATGAATTTCCTATAGATGCCATGCCCTGGATAGATTTCATTTTAACTGACTATCCGGCGCGCCATGTCGCGCCGCATCTGACGCTGCCTTGGAAGCCGCCGCCCCCACGATTGAGAACGTGTTCTACGTCACCGCAACGCCGTGAGGCGGTACAGGCGGAGCTTTCCGTCCGCATACGTTAACGTGCCGATTTTCTTCAAGCCGGCATCGTACTGGGGCGCGTTATAACTCCACACGAAATCGTAGTCCGCCTGGATCGCTCGCCAATCCGGCGTTTCCCGGTAATCCAATTCCCAGAAACCATCCAGCGTGTACGACTGTCGAGCTACTTTTAGTGGATTCAGTCCGGGTAACTCAAACAAGTAGGGCGAGAACCAGCGCCGGCGGATGACGCCATAAGCCCAAAAATGCGCGAAGGCGTGGTGCAACGCATCGCTATCTTCATCGGCCTGGACGATTGGGAGCACGCGCGCGTTCGGGAATGTAAGGTCGAAGGACGCTGCCAAGCCTTTCAATTCCGGCTGCATGCTCCGGTAGTTGTATGTGATATCCGCCACTCGCACGCAAAACAGCGCGAGGACCAGCGGAGCCAGCCACCAAGCTCGCCGACCAACCCTGGCGAACGCCAGCGTTATACCGAACAAAACGGGAAGAACGCGTATGTCCAGGTCGAAACCATCGCCGTAGGAATAAGGCAGTATGAAGTACGCGGCTAACAGAACCGCTCCCACGCCGATCCAGCGCCAGTTCCAGCGGAACTCGCTATTGCGGAACCATGCGCACAGGAAGTAAACGCATAACGCGACCAGCGTGACGACATCCAGTGCGTCGGAATATCCGTGCATCATGCCGTGCAGGTTGTCGATCTTCTCGGACAAGCCGAGAAAAACGAACCCGCTGTGTTGCTTTTCCATGATTCGGGCGGAGTACAGGTAGCAGCACGCGCCGGGCACGAACATGACCCAGGTCAGCAGCAGCGAGCGGACAGACTGTCGCGCAAAGGCGCAATAGGCGGTAACCGCGATGCCAACGATGCCGAAGGCAAGCAAATGCGAAAAATACGTCACGCTGACCGCCAGCATCGCGAGCAGCCAAGAGAATAGTGACGGGCGCGCATTCCATTTCAGCCAAAGCCCGAGTGCCAGGAAGCCGAACGCCAGCCCAACGTAGAAATTCAAATATCCCAGCAGAAAGAAAATGTTGTGCGTTCCCACCAACGCCCAGCAGGCAATGGCGTCCTGTCCTGGATTCGATTGCCGAACAAAGAACCACATGGCCGCCGGCAATGCGAGCACCGCGAAAGTGAGGTACAACCGGCCGGCCACCTCAATCGGCAAAAGAAATTGCAGTGCTCGCAGCATGACGTCCATGGCGACATAGGGATAGGGTCCCCAATCGGCCGCGTACCAGGAATGAAACGGGAGCGAATCATGCAGGTGGGCGAGGACATAGCTGCTGGCCAGATGATTGGGGTAATCAAGGAGAGGCGGAAACTTGACCGCCCAAATGGGCAGCACCGTGGCCGCTGTCAGGAGTGCCATCAGCAGCGCAACGAGAACGCGCCGCGCACGAGTTCCCTGCCCCTCGCGAGAATTCAAGATTCTTGGGCTCGCAAATTCTTTCCGAACCACAATGCCGCAAAAACCGACGAATACTACCGGCGGGATGCGGCTTCCCCAAAGCTGGTCCCCGCTTCTGGATCCCGCTCCGGCCGGCCGACACAGTAGTACTCATAGCCGATCGAGATCATCTTGTCCGCATCCAGCAGGTTTCGGCAATCCAGAATCAGGGGACGGCTCATGCGCTCGCGCAACAGCTGCCAATCGAGTTGCTTGAATTCCGGCCACTCGGTGGCCACCAGCAGCGCATCGACGCCTTCCGCGACCTCGTCGGCGCGGCGGCATAGCTGGATGCCCGGCAGCTCCGTCGCAGCGCGCTCCATCGCTTCCGGATCATACGCCTTCACCCGGACTCCCTCGCCTGCGAGTGCCTTGATCAAGTCAATCGCGGGGGCAAAACGGATGTCATCGGTGTAGGGCTTGAAGGCCAGACCGAGCACCCCGACGTGCTTGTCCTTCAGGACCCAGAGCAGCTTCCGCAACCGGTTGACGTATTTGGTGACGCGACTCTTGTTGATTTCCTCGGCACTGCGCAGCATCGCCATGTCGACGCCGGCGGTCTCTCCCAGGTGGATGAACGCCTGCACATCCTTGGGCAGGCAGAAGCCGCCGAACCCGAGGCCGGCGTTCAGAAATGCGCTGCCGATGCGCGGATCCATTCCCATGGCTTGCGTGACCTGGGCGATGTCCGCGCCCATTTGCTCACAGACGTCGGCAATAAGATTTGCATAGGAGATTTTCAGCGCCAGGAACGAATTGGAAGCGTGCTTGATGAGCTCCGCGCTGTTGATGGTGGTAACCAGGAAGCGCGGGGCGGGCCGCACACCGCAGTTGTTATTGTGGATCCGGCAGTGGAAGTTTCGCTCCACAATCGGCCCGTACATTTCGCGCAGGATCTGTTCCGACTCGGGATCGTCCACCCCCACGACAATGCGGTCCGGGTGCAGGAAATCGGCGACCGCCGTTCCCTCGCGCAGAAACTCGGGGTTGGATGCCACGCGGAACAACTTCTCCTGCTGACGTCCGTAGACCGCGAGCGCGCGCTTCACTTGCTGGCCGGTCTGAATGGGAACCGTGCTCTTCTCGACCACCAATTTGGGCGTTCGGGCCACCTTGGCAATCAGGCGGGCAACGTTGTCGACGGCGCTCAGGTCGGCTTCGCCATTGGGCAGCGGTGGCGTGCCGACGCACACGAACAGCACATCTCCCGACTTCGCCGCGTCCTCCAGATCGGACGAGAAGCGCAGCCGGCCGGCGGCGACGTTGGCTTCGACCACGCTGTCCAGGCCGGGTTCGTAAATCGGCAGTTTGCCGCTTTTCAGCGTCTGAACCTTGGCGGCATCGTTGTCGGAGCACAGCACCTGGTGCCCGATTTCCGCCAGACATGCGCCGGTCACCAGCCCGACGTATCCACACCCGAAGATCGAAACCCGCAAAATTCCTCCTGATTCAACCAAAGTATATCGCGGCCAGCTCGCAGCCTGGGCCGCATCCGCAACCGCACGTCTCGGCAGTTGGCAACAACCGGCAATGTCTACGGACTTGGTATTCGCGCTGTCACCAGTGGCGTGCGATCGCTTTCGACCCACCGGGAGTTGATCTTCTGCACAGCGCTGATGGAGTAAATGTATGTCGTGCCAGGCTTGACCGTAGTGTCCCTGTATTTTGTTCCCTTCACCGGATGAGCGGTGATGCGCTGGGGCTTAGCGCCGCTTCCGGCGACGGTTCGATATACGTAATAACCATCGATGCCTTTGCTCGAGCTCGGCGTCCAACTCAGTTCCGCCCAATGGACTTTCTGTTCCCGGGGGACCGCTGAGGGAACGGACCGCTGCTGAACGGCGGGCGCACTCAATATTGGCGGGGCGGGGCGGGTTGGAACTTCCTGCGCTATCGTTGCTATTGTTAACAAAAACGTTAACACAGTGATCGTACGCGCACGACCCGCCGTTAAACCCAACACTGTACGGTAGCCATGAGCTCGGGAGTGGTTGTGACTGCGACGCAACATTCCAGTTTCCTCACAAAGGCGGACCAACGGGATTGCCCCAACGTCAAACAGCGCCCATGCACTTAGCTCACAGCACTGCGTCGGCAGATACGCCTCCGAAAGTGTGCCGATTTGCACCTGAGGGGGGTCGCTCGTGGCGCAGTTTACATCAACCCAAGATTGTCGAACGACATATTCCGATGGAAGACGGGCCGCAGGACCGCGCCGACCGCCGGCATGAACAAAACAAAGGCCTACCGGAGCGATGAGCGGCCCTCATCGACTGCCACACGCAGGGTGCAAAGTGGGACTGAAAACTTCGCTCGGCCCGATCAGCAGTAACGGTTTATGCGCCCCCGTGTCCGAACCGGGAAGCGGTTCTCCTGTCCAGGTCAGGTCCACCAACCTTCCACGTAAGGTGTTCCTGCGCATGGTCTTAACTCGTCCCAGTACTGCGCCAAAATTGCACCAAAACCGAACATTCCGGTTGATTGTCCGGCGCTGCTGCTGTAAGCTATATTCCTCTCCCCCTTAAACCTTACTGGGATTCTGCGGGGAGAGTACTCACATTGAAACATCTCGGGACGGCCATCTGTTGCTGGTTTGCTATTGCCGTGCTGGCAGCAGCGCAAACCAATCCTCTCAGTCCAAACCGCGCGCCGTTTTCCCTGCCTGATGTGAGGTTCGCCTGATGCGCCACGGGGTCGTCCGCAGGTGGAGTGCCTTAGTTCTCCCTTTCACATTTCTGCTGCCGGTCTGCGTCCGTGGTCAGGAAGTGACGGCGCAAGCCCCCTCCTCAGCCATTGCCGGCGTCAACGTGATGCGCCACCCCCGAGAGGAACACTTGACGCGCGGGAAGCCGTTTCATGGAGACGTGAGGACCTTGCCGCAGGTGCCCCCAACGAAGTTCGAGCGGCCGGAATTTGAAGAGCCGGAAGTCACGCCGGTGCCTTACCCGGGGACCGCCGCCGTCGCTCAGAGTGGCATGGCAACCTCGGCCGCAGCAGCGACCCTCAACGCACCTGCCCCAACGCCGAGCAGCAGTTTCGAGGGACTCGATTTTGCCAACTGGGGGGGCGGCCATCCGCCCGACACCAACGGAGACGTGGGGCCTCAACACTATATTCAGACCATCAATTTTTCGGTTGGCATTTATGGCAAGAACGGCGTTCGCCTGGCGGCGTTCACGTTCAATTCGTTGATGAGCCAGGGCAATTTCGGCAACCTGTGCGACACCAACAATTTCGGGGATCCGGTCGTCCTCTATGACACGTTTGAGGACCGCTGGATCCTGACCGATTTTGCCTTCAAGTTCGATGGGTCGGGCAACATCATTGCTCCTGCGTATCAGTGTTTCGCAGTTTCCAAGTCGGGCGATCCGGTGGCGGGCGGCTGGAATTTCTATTCCATCAGTTCCACCAGCGGGTTCGGCGACTACCCCAAGTTTGGTCTCTGGCCTGATGGTCTGTACATGTCGGCCAACTTGTTTGGCTTTGGCGCCGGCGGTTCATATCAGAACGTTCGCGTGTGGGCGTTCAATAAGGCGCAAATGTACGCCGGAGAGCCGACGGTCCAAATCCTCTCCTTCGATGCTCCGTCCGCCGAATTCACGCTGCTTCCCAGCAATGCCCGGCTGCAAACCGGGACGCCACCCGCAGGCAGCCCGAACTACTTCGCGGTTGTATGGCAGTATTTCAGCGCGGTCAGCGTTTATAAATTCCATGTGGATTGGACCAGCATCAGCACGTCCACATTCAGCGGCCCATTCATCTCTATCACGCCCACGTGGTGGGCGCAGTATTCCAACTCCAACTCCACGACTGTGCCATCTCCCGCCAACCGGCTGGATTCGCTGTACCTCCGCCTGATGGCGCAAAACCAGTACACCAACCTCGGAGGAGTCGAATCCTTGTGGGCCAGCCACACCGTTGGCGCGGGGAATCCAACCTCCAACGTCACCTCCACCCAGGCCGCGGTGCGTTACTACCAGGTGAAAGTCACCGGGGGGAGCGTGGAAGCCAGCGCTACCCAGTCCTTCACCTATAGCCCCGATGCCGCCGTGTTTCGCTTCATGCCCAGCGTCGCCGTGGACCGCGCTGGGGACATGGCGATCGGATACTCGGCGTCGAGCGCCACCTTGAAACCAGCCATTCGTTATGCGGCACGCCTCGCCGGTGATCCGGTGAACTCGATCACGCAAACGGAGCAATCGCTGATCGAGGGCACGGGATCACAGTCTGGGATTTGCGGTTCGTCGTCCTGCATACGCTGGGGTGATTACAGCGCGATGACCCTCGACGTTGATGGCTGCACGTTCTGGTACACCAACCTCTACTACCAGACCACGGGATTGAACTTCAACACCCGCATCGGCACATTCAGTTTGCCGGGTTGCACGGGGGTGGTTACTGGTTCGTTGCAAGGCACAGTGACGGCGGCAGCGAGCGGCAATCCAATCAGTGGCGCGACCGTGGAATTTGGGAGCAGGACAGCGACCACCGACGTGAATGGCAATTACAGTTTTGCGGCTCTTGCTTCCGGCGTCTATCCGAGTGTTGCGACCCGCTTCCCGGGTTACAACTCCAAGACGGCAGCGAATATCGTGGTGAGCGATGGCGCGATCACTACGCAGAACTTCGCCCTGACGGCGGCGGCCACCAGCGGCTGCTTCACGGATACGACGCAAGCGGACTTCCAAGCCGGCGTACCCAGCAATTGCGACCTCACCGGCAGTCCTGGCGACGTCATTCTGGCGAATCCTGCGAACATCGATCAGCAGAACACAACGGTAACCACCAGCGGCTTCGGCTTTACTGCCACGAGCTGGGCCGGCCAGACCTTCAAAGCGGGAGTTAGCGGTCAACTAACAAGAGTCGACCTGGACCTGTTCTGCAGCGGCTGCACTGGCACTACTCCGGACATTACCGTTTCGATCAGAGCGACCACGGGCAGCCCGGCTGTGCCTACGGGCGCCGATCTGGCGACCGCGACGATCACAGGATTTTCAAGCGGCAGTGGGGGCTACTTCACTGCGAACTTCAGCAGTCCGCCGACGCTCATCGCAGGCACAACGTACGCAGTGATCTTCCGCGCTACATCGAATCCCTCCGTGGGCACCTATGCGTACGTCTGCAGTTGCACTTCACCCGACAGCAATCCATTCGCCAACGGGCAACAAGTAACCTCTACGAACAGCGGTTCAACCTGGACGGCAGATTCGACGTCGGGCGGCCGCGATCTCGGTTTTACGGTGTTCATGATGTCCGGCTTTGCGTCCTCCGGCACCCTCGTATCTTCGACCAAAGATGCCAATCCGGCTCCAGGCGCGAATGTAAACTGGTCCACCCTGTCATGGACGGCCGACACTCCTACCGGTACCGCCATTCAATTCCAAGTGGCGGCCAGCAACAATGCGGATGGGCCATTCAATTTTGTCGGACCCGACGGCACGGCGGGAACGTTCTTCACCAACGGCGGGTCGCTGGCGCAATTCACCGGCCAACGCTACCTGAAGTATCAGGCCTCACTCAGCACCACAAGCAGCGCGGTCACCCCCACGCTCCACGACGTGAGTGTGTGCTTCAGCGACCTAGGCCCAAGCACGCTGGCGGTGGCGGCAGCGTCGGGCCCGGTCGGCGGCACGGCTGATTTATCCGCCACGCTGACTTCGGCCGGCGCCGGTGTGAGCGGCAAGTCCATCAGCTTTAAGCTCAATGGAAACGACGTCGGCAGCGCCATCAGCGACGCCTCCGGCAATGCGACGGTCGCCGCCGTGAGCCTCGCTGGCATCAGTGCAGGCAGCTATCCGGGCGCGGTGACCGCCGCCTTTGCGGGCGACTCGGCATACGGCGCAAGCAGCGGGTCAGGCACCTTAACCGTACAAAAGCTGGCTCAGACGATCACCTTCGGCGCATTGGCCAACAAGACGTTTGGTAATCCTGACTTCGGCGTGAGCGCTACTGCGTCCTCCGGATTGACAGTCACGTTTGCGGTCAGCGGCAATTGCAGCGTGACCGGCGCGACGGTTCACCTCAGCGGTGCTGGCTCGTGCACCATCACGGCTTCGCAGGTCGGCGACGGCACCTACGGTCCGGCGGCGAACGTGCAACAGTCGTTCTCGATTGCCAAGGCGGCACAGACGATCACTTTTGGTGCTCTTGCTAACAAGATGCTGGGCGACCCCGATTTCACCGTGAGCGCGACCGCGTCCTCTGGACTCGCGGTGACCTTTGCGGCCAGCGGCAATTGCACCGTGACCGGCTCGACAGTGCACATCAGCGGTGCTGGCTCGTGCACCATTACGGCTTCGCAGGCCGGCGACAACAACTACAACCCAGCCGCCGACGTCCCACGGTCGTTCTCGATTCTGACCTCGGGAGTGCTGCCAGCGAACGGGTGGCGGGTACTGTACGTGGACAGCCAAGAGACCAGTTGCACCAACGAAGCGGGGACCAAAGCAATCGACGGCAATCCCGGCACCATGTGGGTCACGCAATGGTGCAACTCGGGGCCCGCGACGCCGCACGAGATCCAGATTGACCTGGGGGCCAACTACACCATCAGCGGCTTCCAGTACTTGCCGCGGCAGGATCCGTACAGCAACGGCAACATCGCCAATTACGAGTTCTACGTGAGCACGAACGGGGTGAACTGGGGGACGGCGGTATCGACCGGCACGCTGATGGCCAGCGCCTCCGATCACACGCAGAAGCAGGTGACCTTCACCGGCACGGTAGGACGCTATGTGCGGCTGCGGGCGCTGACGGAAGTCAATGGTGGTCCGTGGACGAACGTGGCGGAGCTGAATGTGCTGGGATCGGCGGTGGCGACCAGCGGGCCGCAGGTGGGGAGTCTGACGCTGAGTCCGGCTTCGATTGCGGGCGGCGGCACAATCAGCACGGCCACGGTCACGCTGACCAGTGCGCCACTTGCCAACGCCACGGTCACACTCGCCAGCAGCAACCCGGCGGCGGCGACGGTGCCGGCGACGGTCACCGTGAATGCGGGCACGACGAGCGCGAACTTCACCGTCACCAGCGCCTCGTCGGTGAGTGCGACAGCGTTGTCGGTGATTAACGCCAGCTACAACGGCTCCACCGCAGCGGCGCTGCTGACGGTGACGCCGGGGACCTCAGCGACGGCGCCGATTCCGCACAACGGTTGGCGTGTGCTGTACGTGGATAGCCAGGAAACCGGTTGCGTCAACCAAGGCGCGACCAACGCCATCGACGGCAATCCCAGCACGATGTGGGTCACGCAATGGTGCAACTCGGCGCCTCCGACGCCGCACGAGATCCAGATTGATCTGGGGGCTTACTACACCATCAGCGGCTTCCAGTACCTGCCGCGGCAGGATCAGTACTTCAACGGAAATATCCGCGATTACGAGTTTTATGTCAGCACCGACGGTGTGAACTGGGGCAATCCGGTTGCGAATGGCAAGCTGATAACCAGCTCCCAGGACAAATCTCTGAAGCAGGTGACGTTTACCGGAGTGGTGGGACGGTATGTGCGCCTGCGCGCGTTAAGCGAGGTCAACGGCGGACCATGGACCGATGCGGCGGAGATCAACGTGCTCGGCACGGTGGCCCTGAGCACGATTCCACGTGCAGGTTGGCGACTGGTCTACGTGGACAGCCAGGAGACCAATTGCACCAACCAAGGCGCGACCAACGCTTTTGACGGCAATCCCGCCACGATGTGGGTCACGGAATGGTGCAACTCGGCGCCCCCGACGCCCCACGAGATCCAGATTGATCTAGGGGCCAGCTACAGCATCATCGGCTTCCAGTATCTGCCGCGGCAGGATCAGTACAGCAACGGCAACATCGCCAATTACGAGTTCTACGTGAGCACGGACGGGGTGAACTGGGGCAACCCGGCGTCGAGTGGGACCCTGATAACCAAGTCCTCCGACCACAGCCAAAAGCAGGTGACCTTCGCCGGCACGGTAGGACGCTACGTGCGGCTGCGGGCGCTGACGGAAGTCAATGGTGGCCCTTGGACGGTCGTGGCGGAGCTAAATGTGCTCGGCTCAGCCGTGGCGACCAGCGGCGCGCAAGTTGCCAGTGTGATACTGACTCCCGCGTCCATTGCTGCAGGCGGGGATACCAGCACGGCGTCGGTGACCCTGACCAGCGCGCCCTTAACCGATGTCTCCATGGCCCTCACCAGTAGCAACCCGGGTGCGGCGACGGTGCCGGCGACGGTAGCCGTGAGCGCAGGCACAATAACCGCGAGCTTCCCTGTGACTTCCGCTTCTACCGTGAGCACGACGGTAACCTCGGTTATTGGCGCTACCGTCAACGGATCGAACGGAACGGCCATCCTGACCGTTACCCCGCCTTCGCTGGCTAGTATTCCCCAAAGTGGATGGCGGGTGCTGTACGTGGATAGCGTGGCGACCTGCGGCAACGGCGGCGCGACCAACGCCATCGACGGCAATCCCGGCACGACGTGGTTCACGGAATGGTGCAAGTCGTCGCCTCCGGCGCCCCACGAGATCCAGATTGATCTGGGCGCCAGCTACACCATCAGCGGCTTCCAGTACCTGCCGCGGCAGGATCAGTACAGCAACGGCAACATCGCCAATTACGAGTTTTACGTCAGCATGGACGGGGTGAACTGGGGGACAGCCGTTGCCAGTGGCACGCTGATGACCAGCGCCTCCGATCACACGCAGAAGCAGGTGACCTTCACCGGCACGGCGGGACGCTACGTGCGGCTGCGGGCGTTGACGGAAGTTACTGGTGGCCCTTGGACTGCCGTCGCCGAACTGAACGTGCTCGGAGCGCCGGTCTGGTCCGGCCTCCTCGCCCCGAGCCGGGCGATTAACTGGAGCAGCGCAGGAGTCACCGGCGGCATTCCCAACCGCACCACCGTCTGTGCGACGATCAATCCCTACGCCGGGCCCGCCGATGCCATCAACACCGCGATTGCAAACTGCCCGAGCGGTCAAGTCGTGTATCTAAATGCGGGCATCTACCATCTCTCCACCGGCATCGTGATGCAAGAAAACGTGACCTTGCGCGGAGCTGGAGCCGACCAGACTTTCCTGGTTTTCACACTCAGCGACGTTGCGATCTGCACGCTTATCCCGACGGACATTTGCTTCCAAAAACATCCCCTGTACTACGGCAGTGGCGAGGTTCAGCCGGGGGGCAGTAACGCAGCGACGTGGACCGCGGGGTACGCGAAGGGGACCACGCAAATCACGTTGAGCAACATCGGCAGCTCCGGTCTGTCTGTTGGTCAGTACATCTTCTTGGACCAGGCCAACGACATTGCCGACAACGGAAGTCTCTTCGTTTGCGATACCACCAGTCCGTTCGCCTGCTCCGCTCTAGGCAGCTCACCGGGGCGCAACCTCAACGGGGTTGACCGCAGCCAGATCCAGATCGTCAAGATCACCGATTGCACTCCGTCCTGCACCAGCGGAAGCACGTTCACGATCACTCCGGGCCTTTACGCCGGCAACTGGAGCGCAGCGAAAAATCCTGGCGCTTGGTGGATGTCGCCGATCCAGTCGGCGGGACTCGAAGACCTCTCGATCGATAACAACAATAATGGAGCCTTCACGGGAGGAGCGGTCATGCTCGCGGGAGCGATGAATTGCTGGATCAAGGGCGTACGTTCGATCTCCCCGGGCTACTACCGCAATCACGTGTGGCTTTTCCAGTCGGCGCACAATACTGTGCAAGACAGCTATTTCTACGGAGTGCTGGGAACGAGCAGCCGCGGCGTTGAATCTGGCATCGCGTCGGATGACCTGATCATGAACAACATCTTCCAGAACGTCGATACGCCGCTGCTGGCGGGTACTTCCGAAGCGGAGGTGTACGGCTACAACTTCTCAATCAACGATAATTACAGCGGGGTACCGAGTCTCTTGAACCAGAGCACCGACGTGCATGGTGCGGGAACGATCTACAATCTTTTCGAAAGCAACAATGGCAACGGATTCCGGGCTGACGTCATGCAAGGCGCCGGTGGCCTCAACACCCTGTTCCGCAACCGATATAACGGGTGGGAATCCGGCAAGACGCAATCGCTTAACCCGATCATAATCAGCTCGTATAACAGATACGAGAACTTAATCGGCAACGTTCTCGGCCAGTCCGGAGTACAGACTGCCTATGAAAACAGCGACGTTCCCATCTACGACATCGGCCGTGGAGATTGTTGCGACGGCGTCGTGGTTGCCGACGATTCGATCGTCGTTTCCACCATGATGCGCTGGGGAAACTACGATACCGTGAACCGAGCAAATCGCTTCTTGGCGTCGGAAGTGCCGAGCGGAATTGGCGCCTACGCCAACCCCGTTCCGGCCGGCGACACCCTGCCGCCGTCGTTCTTTCTGAACGCAAAGCCGGGTTGGTGGGGCACCATGCCCTGGCCGGCGGTCGGCCCCGATGTGACCGGTGGGGACATCCCGGATATCGATGGTCACGCCTATAAACTTCCGGCGCAACTTTGCTACGACAACGCTACCAAGGACGCTAATGGGGTTCTAATCGATTTCAATGCTGATCGTTGCTACGCCGCAGCCGGGCCTCCCGAGTCCTCAGCGCTGGCAGTCACACCGACGGAGATCTCGTTTGGAGATGTGGCTGTCGGAAATACACAGACCCTGGCAATCACCATTTCGAATCCAGGCACGACCAGTACAATCGTGTCCGCTGGCACCGCGAGTGGAACTGGATTTGCAATTGTCAGTCCGACTTTCCCGCTGGCGTTAGCTGCCGGAGCGAATCAGGTGGTAACGATTTCCTTCTCGCCGCAATCGATCGGTTCTATCACCGGCGGTGTGACGTTTACCAGCAATGCGGCCTCTTCCCCGGTAGTTTCGCTGGTTGCGAGCGGCAACGGCATCACCCCCATCACTTGCTTCACCGTGGCTCCCACGGATGTATCGTTCGGGACAGCAATACTGGGGTTCACGTCGCTGCAGAGCGTTACGCTATCCAACACAGGTAACACATCGCTGACCCTGTCCAGCACTACGGTGACTGGCGCCGGGTATAGCGTTACCAACCCCGCTCTGCCAATAACAATCCCGGTCGGCTTCAGCCAGCCGATTACGATATCGTTTACACCGCCGGGGGACGGTCCATCCTCCGGCACGGTAACTTTCAACACAAATGCTACTTGTACTCCAGCGCCACCCGTCGCATTGACGGGCACGGGAGGGTTTGCCTCCGGCCACACGGCGACTCTCAATTGGACAGCGAGCACAACCGCCACGGACGTCAGTTACAACGTGTATCGGTCAACGACATCGGGAATCCTGTTCCAGAAAATCAACGTTGCGCCGGTGACGGGAACAACGTTCGTCGATTCCAGTCTCGCCAGCGGCCAAACCTATTTCTGGGTAATAACGGCCCTCGGTGGAGACGGGACAGAAAGCAGTTATTCCACGGAGATTTCTGCCACAGTGGGAACGCCATAATCCGCGTCGCACTGCCTAGGATCGAGTTTGCTTCCGGCTTTCCCGCGGTGCTGCTGCTTAACGATTTGCCATTACATGGGACTACCTGCTTTTAGGGTTGCGGGGCTCGCGGCGCGATTTCGAGTCTCGTCCTGGAAGGGCAGAACAATACTGCGCTCAGCTTTTACCGACCCCCAACAAGGGCAATCCGGGCCGCAATCGTGACCGGGGACCCGAAGCTCGACATCGACAACAACACACTGCAGGATATGATCCAACTGGGCCTCCATATGTACTGGTTGTTGGAGCTTCAAGTCTGCATTTGCAGGATGATTACCACTTCATTCCCTTGACTTTAAAAGGAAACGACAGCCGTGGAAAACATTTTCCAGGTAATAGTTACGTTAATAGCGAAAAAAGCTGCAGTCGTTCCGAGGTTGGGAGCTGCATTGTCGAAAACGGAAGGCACGGAGCGCCTTGGTCGGGAGCGGGCGAGGCTGGTGAAATAGAGCGTTGATCGATGGGGCTTCAGCGCTTTACCACGTTCCAAAGAAATGCGACGCACAAGGTGAGTTTACGAAAAGGGATGCCAGGCAATATCAAGCAAGAGTTTTTCCAATTCGACGATTTCGGTTCGAGTGCCATCGCGCGTTTGCCACCACCGGTCGGGATCGAATTTGGAGTAGTGCGCGGGCTGAACCGTGACGCTCGTTTTGTGGCCTTTCATGGCACGCCGCAGTATGCGGCCGAGCCGTCGCGAGTGGTCGGATGTGGTCACCACCACGACAGAGCGGTACTGGTGCTGGTCGCACCAAGCCGGAAGCACTTCCCCCTCCTCCTCGCTTCCCGTCACATTTCTTGCGATTTGCTCAATGTTGTAGATGCCAAGCGATCGGAGCTGGCGAGTGGAAACCGCGGCACGATCTTCGTAAGGTAATCCCCGGCGGAGAAACTCGCGGTCGATGGCGTCCGGGGGGTCGGCGAAAACCGCGACGCGCGTCGACACGCCGTTGTGGACAAGGTCGGCCGCCTCGAGCGTCCCGGCGCCGTCGGCACTCACGCCGACGACGATGATGTCGGCGGACAGGACGGGCTGGTAGCTAAGAACCAGCGCCCATCCAGCCGACCGCAGAATGTGGCTTCGAATCGCCGGTACACCAATGGCAATACAGCTCGCCAGGACGACAACGGCTAGAATCCGAATCCACCGCTGGACGCGAGCACGCATTAGAGCAGAATCACTAATGGACACGCCCGAATTCGCCCAGGGTGGCGCCGGCAACGGAAGGAGAGGTCCGAGAAGCCTCCTGGTAGGCCATCACAATGAGGTCAGCTCTGCGACCCACCCCGAATTTCCGCAAGAGGTTGGAGACATGGAATTTGACGGTGCGTTCGGAAATGTTCAGTCGACTCCCGATTTCCTTATTCGAGAGGTTTTCCAGCAGAGCCTGGATGACTTCCTTTTCGCGCCGACTCAGCCGTGCGCGGGAGGACATGGCCGCACCATGTGTCGTCTTGGCGAGAACGGAATCGACAAACCTGGACAGCAACGTCCGCGGCACCCAATATCCGCCCGCATCAATTGACTGCAGGGCACGCTGGAGCTGATCCGCAAGTTGTGAGTGCTGCAAAAGACCCTTCACCCCCAGTCGAAGCAGCGGAAAAGCGACGTCCTCACTGAAATCTCCACCGACCAGGAGCAAGCGGGCGTTGGGATACCGTTCCATTACCTTTGCCACCAGGGATTCGGTCGCCATCCGGTTGCCTTCGAAATCGACGACATACACGCTCGCACGTGGAAGCGAAGCTTTGCCTGAAAGCTGCGGCTCGACTCTCTTGGGCTGAACGCGAGCGGGAACCGTGCTGAGCAACCGCTGAAACTCTGCCAGCACGAGTGGGTGGTTCGCCAGCAGGCAGACGGAGATCTTCCGGGTTGACGCCGGCGGTATTGGCATGTCGCGAATGCTCAGAATAGCGCAAAACCGTGGTGTGGGCAATTCTCAGCAGGCGCCCTGATTGCATAAGAAGGAAGACCCAAAACGAGCCCTGGCAGGGTAGTTGCGACTGCAACTCGGGATCATCTCCTCGACTGGTTCCGGTCCCCACGGTACTGCGACAAGCCTGCGGTTCGCTGGTTAAGCGCATGGCCCCCAGGCTCGACCCCCCATCCAACATCGCCTGGCAGCGGAATGCGCGGCAGGCTGGACCTTAGTACAGGCGAAGTACAGCAACCCTTTGCTGTCCCTTTTCTGACACCCTGTCCAGTAGTTTCGCCGCGTGGCCTCTCCTAACCTTGCAGGAAAGCAATCTTATTGGGAGATGTACTCATGCGGGCTACGCGGCTCATTCTTATCGTGGCGGTCGTCGTTGCGGTCACCCTCCCCCTAGCAGCCAATAATCTGCCGTCCATCACGTCGATTTCGCCTAGTGCGGTCCCCGCTGGTTCCGGCAGCTTCACTCTTACGGTTTCGGGCTCATACTTCAATGGCAAGGACAAGATTACCTGGAATGGCGTGCGGCTCACCACAACGCTCGTCTCGCTGACGCAGGCCCAGGCAGTGGTTCCGGCTAACTACCTGGCCAGTGCCGGTAATGCCAACGTAGCGATATGGGATTCCCGGTCGGGCACGTTTTCCAGTGCGGTGACATTCACGATCACTGCCGGTGCGCCCGTCAGTGTCAGCATTGAACCGGGCAGCACCGCATTAAGCCCGGGCAGCCCGCAGCAATTCACCGCCGCCGTCAGCGGCACAACCAACACTGCCGTAACCTGGTCGGCCACCGGTGGAACCATATCGTCCACCGGGTTGTACACCGCCCCCAGCCCCGTCAGCACGGCGCAGGTGCTGCCGGACGCAGTGGGACCGAGTCCGGCAGGCGCCTCGGTCAGGCACGGCTCAACCGTGAGCTGGCTGCACGCGGCTTCTGGCGACAACCGTCTCGTGATGGTCGGTTGTTCGCTTGGCAAACTCGACCTCCCGCCATTCACGCTCTCGGTGACCTACGGCGGCATCAGCATGCTCAGCGACCCCGTCAGCCTGAAAAAGGTCAACGGCACGGGGGACGGCGCGGTGCAGATGTTTTACCTGGTCGCCCCGCCCACCGGTCAACAAACGGTGATGGTAACGCTGTCCGGAACAACGGCGGACTTGGAGTGCGGGTCGGTCAGCTTTACCGGTGTCAATCAATTGACCCCTCTTCGCCACACCGCCACCAGTACTGGGTATAGCAGCACGCCCTCGATATCGATCAGCAGTGCTATCGGGGACATGGTCGTCAACGCGATCGACTATGGATGCTCGGGTGGCAGCTCGGCACAGGCCCTGGCATGGATGAAGCAAATCAGTTGTTCTACTGGAGGCAGCAACGGAGCTCAATCGATAGCCGCTGGTGCAGCTTCGGTGGGGATGAATTACCGGATTGCCAACGACCAGTGGGGCATGGTGGCTGCGGACATCGCTGCGGCAGCAAGCGCCAACACCTCTGCTGCGGCACCTAGCGCCAACACCTCCACTGCGGCACCTAGCGCCAACTCCTACGCGGTCACAGCTACCAGTGTAGCCGACCCGACCAAGTCGGCCAGCGCGGTTGTGACTGTTAGCACGAATTCCTCCCCTGTTGTTAGCGTTAGCGTCTCGCCCACCACGGCGACGGTAACCACCGCTGGCACGCAACAGTTCGCCGCCGCTGTGAGCGGCACAACCAATACCGCGGTAACTTGGTCGGCATCCGGTGGAACGGTTTCCTCGACCGGCCTGTACACCGCACCCAGCACCGCCGGCAACTACGTGGTCACGGCCACAAGCGCTGCCGATCCGACCAAGACGGCAAGTGCTACCGTGAACGTCAGTGCGCCTGTCATTGTCAGTGTCAGCGTTGCACCCACGAGTGTGACGGTAACCACCGGCGGCACGCAACAGTTCACCGCCACTGTGAGCGGCACAACCAATACCGCGGCGACCTGGTCGGCGACCGGTGGAACGGTTTCCTCAGTTGGCCTGTACACCGCGCCGAGCACCGCCGGCACCTACACGGTCAAGGCCACGAGCGCCGCCGATCCGACCAAGAGTGCCAGCGCCAGCGTGAGCGTTTCTGCACCGGCCACGGTCAGCGTCAGCGTTGCTCCTACCAGCACAACCACGACCACCAACGGCACGGCACAATTCACCGCCACAGTCAGCGGTTCCACCAATACCGCGGTGACCTGGTCGGCGACCGGTGGAACGGTTTCCACAGTTGGCCTGTACACCGCGCCGAGCACCGCCGGCACCTACACCGTCAAGGCCACGAGCGCCGCCGATCCGACCAAGAGTGCCAGCGCCAGCGTGAGCGTTTCTGCGCCCGTCACGGTCATCGTCAGCGTTACACCGAACAACACGACGGTCACCACCAATGGCACGGTGCAGTTCACCGCCACGGTAACAGGTTCGACGAACACGGCGGTGACTTGGTCGGTGGCCAGCGGCAGCGGGACGGTCTCGACCAGCGGCCTCTACACCGCCCCATCCACGGCCGGTACCGCTTCGGTGCTTGCCACCAGCGTGGCCGATCCCAGGTCCAGCGCTTTGGCAAACATAACCATCAACGCCCCGGCCACCGTGCTCTTGTCAGCTTCCCCGACCTCGGTTTCATTCGGGTCGGTGCTGGTGGGAGGGTCGGCCAGCCAGGCGGTGACGCTTAGCAATACCGGCAACTCGGCGGCAACGGTCTCATCGGCCAGCTTCACCGGTTCGGGGTTCGGTCTCAGCGGCCTTACCTTCCCGTTCACGCTGGCCGCGGCGGCCAGCAAGAGTGCCAGTTTGACCTTTGCGCCGGCCAGCAGCGGCCCGGCTTCGGGCAGTGTCTCGTTCGTGAGTAATGCGACGAACTCGCCGACAACGGTGGCGCTCGGCGGCTCGGGCACGGCCCCGGTCCAGCACAACGCCATGCTGAGCTGGCAAGCCGGCAGCTCGAACCCGTCTGGCTTCAATGTGTACCGCTCATCAATCAGTGGCGGGTCATACACACGGGTAAACAGCACCACGAACGCAACTCCCAGTTACACAGATTCCACAGTGCAATCGGGACAGACCTACTACTACGTTGTTACTGAATTGGACAACACAGGAATGGAGAGCGGGTACTCGAGCCAGGTGGCGGCGGTGATTCCCACGCCGTAAGACCCTGGCCAAAGCTGGTTGCAGCGCAAGTCCGTTGTCGCGAGGTTGGTTGATGAAGCAATTATGGAAAGCCCTACATGTCGTGCTTCTCGTCACCCTAACGCTGATCCATTCAGGTTGCGGCGGAGCAGCCGGCGCGGGTTCAACGACAACATCGAAAACGAGCAGCGCTCCTGCGACGGTTAGCGTCAGCGTCGCCCCAACCAGCACGACGCTTGCTGCCAATGGCACCGTGCAGTTCACCGCCACGGTAGGCGGCACCAGCAACACCGCGGTGACTTGGAGCGTGGCCAGCGGCGGAGGGACGGTGTCCAGCAGCGGTCTGTACACTGCCCCGGCTTCAGCCGGCACAGCTACGGTGATGGCCACCAGCGTCGCAGATCCCAGCAAGACTGCAACCGCCACCGTGACGATCACTGCGGCCGGCGGCTCTGCGATCAGTGTCGGTATTTCGCCTACTAGCACAGCGATGACCACCAACGGCACGGCACAATTCACCGCCACGGTCAGCGGCTCCACCAATACCGCGGTGACCTGGTCGGCGACCGGTGGGACGGTTTCCTCGACCGGTCTCTATACCGCGCCGAGCACCGCCGGCGCCTACACCGTCAAGGCCACGAGCGCCGCCGATCCGACCAAGAGTGCCAGCGCCACCGCAACCGTTACTGCGCCAGTCATCGTCAGCGTTACACCGAACAACACGACGATAACCACCAATGGCACGGTGCAGTTCACCGCCACGGTAACAGGTTCGACGAACACGGCGGTGACCTGGTCGGTGGCCAGCGGCAGCGGGACGGTTTCGACCAGCGGCCTCTACACCGCGCCCTCCACGGCCGGTACCGCTTCGGTGCTTGCCACCAGCGTGGCCAATCCCAAATCCAGCGCCCTGGCCAACATAACCATCAACGCCCCGGCCACCGTGCTCTTGTCAGCTTCTCCGACCTCGGTTTCATTCGGGTCGGTGCTGGTGGGAGGGTCGGCCAGCCAGGCGGTGACGCTTAGCAATACCGGCAACTCGGCGGCAACGGTCTCATCGGCCAGCTTCACCGGTTCGGGGTTCGGGGTGAGCGGACTTACATTCCCGTTCACGCTGGCCGCGGCGGCCAGCAAGAGTGCCAGTTTGACCTTTGCGCCGCCCAGCAGCGGCCCGGCCTCGGGCAGTGTCTCGTTCGTGAGCAATGCGACGAACTCGCCGACAACGGTGGCGCTCAGCGGCTCGGGCACGGCCCCGGTCCAGCACACCGCCATGCTGAGCTGGCAAGGCGACTCGTCAGCGACTGGCTACAACGTGTATCGCTCAACGGTGACGGGTGGGCCGTATACGCGGCTGAACAGCGCGCTGAATGCCGCTGCCAATTACGCGGACTCCACCGTGGCCTCAGGACACACTTACTACTACGTGGTCACGGAGATGGACAGCTCAGGATTGGAGAGCGGGTACTCGAGCCCAGCGACGGCGGTGATTCCCACGCCTTAGCTTCAAGGTTCAATCGTTCGGGATCACGGCCACGACCCGGTCCGAAAACTTGCTTTCAACACCAGCAGCGGTCACAGCCGTCGTCACATAGTAGTAAGTCGCGCCGGCCTCAACATCGGAGTCGACATACGACGTATCGGGATGAACAGTGGGGTTGATGCGGGTGTACGAGCCGCCAGGTTTCGTCCGATAAATGTTGTAGCCCTTCACCGCCGATGTGCTCGGTTTCCACGACAACTTGGCCGAATGCGGGGTGGATGCCCGCTTAGGCGAGCTGAGGCGGGAGTAGCCTCTGAAACTGATGGCGATGCAGACAAGAAGGAGTAGGGCGATTCCTAGGAGGCGTGCGGGTTGGAAAATGCCCTTCAAGTCCCACTCTCTGAAAAGCCAGCAATGCAATGCCGCTTAACGGCCGACCGGGCTGGTTGCAGGCGCGATATACCGGAGCAGTTTCGCGGGGTTGCCGGCGACAATCGCGTTCGCCGGCACGTCCTTGGTGACCACACTGCCGGCGCCGACAATCGCATTCTCGCCGATCGTAACCCTTGAGAGGATGGTGGATCCGGAGCCGATGGAGGCCCCCTTCTTCACCACCGTGGTCTCCACCTTCCAGTCGGCTTCGGTCTGTAACTGGCCGCCGGCGGTGGCGCGCGGGTAGGAATCGTTGATAAACGTCACGCTGTGGCCCACAAAAACGTCGTCCTCAACGGTCACGCCTTCGCAGATGAAGGTGTGGCTGGAGATCTTGCAATTGCGGCCGACGGTGGCTTTTTTCTGGATCTCGACGAATGCGCCAATTTTTGTGTTATCGCCGATTTCGCATCCGTACAGGTTGATGAACTTTGAGAGTTTAACGTCTTTGCCGAGCTTGACGTCGGGGGCGATACAAACGAATTCGCTCATAGTTGGACGATATTACCGCGTTTCTGAATGGATTCGTCAGCCGCTTCCAACATTTTGACGATCCGCAATCCGGCATGGCCGTCGTTAATCGGCGATTTGCCGGTGGCAATGCATTCGAGGAAGTACTCAAGTTCCAGCTTGAGGGCTTCGGTCTGCTCGATCTGCGGCGCCCACATGTCGCCGCAGCGGTAGCTGACGAGCATGTCGTACACGCCTTCGCGGGTCTTCATCTGGACGCCCTTATCGTACACCTTGATCTTCTCATCGGCTTCCAGGTCGTTCCACACCAGCATCTTCTTTTCGCCGCCGACCAGAGTCGTGCGCACCTTCACCGGCGAAAGCCAATTGACGTTCACATGGGCGATAACTTTGTTGGGATAGTACACCGTCAGGTACGCGACATCCTCTACGCCGTTAACGTGGTTCTGGCCGGTGGCGACGATCGCTTCCGGCTTGGACTCGATGAGGTAGTCCATGATCGAGAGATCATGCGGCGCCAGGTCCCACACGACGTTCACGTCGTGCTGGAACAGGCCCAGGTTGACGCGCGTGGAATCATAATAGTAGAGGTCGCCGAGCACGCCCTGGTCGATCAACTGGCGGATCTTGCGCACCGCGCCGGTGAACAGGAACGTGTGGTCGACCATGATCTTGAGGTTCTTGCGCTCCGCGATTTCGATCAGCTCCGCGGCCTGAGCGACACTGGCCGTGAATGGCTTTTCGACAAAAATGTGCTTGCCATTGAGCAGTGCGGCCTTGGCTAATTCAAAATGCGAGCAAACCGGTGTGACCACGGCGACAACGTCGATGTGAGGTGAACGAATCACCCCGGCGACATCGGTGGTTACTTCCATGCGCGGATGTGCTTTGGCAACTTTGGCAAGCGCTTCCGGACGCGAGTCGCAAACCACGGTCACCCGCGAGTGCTCTTGTATGTCAAAATTGCGAACGATATTCGGTCCCCAATAGCCGTAGCCGATGACGCCTACACGCAGAGCGTTGGTCTTGAGAGATGCCGCGGGGAGTGCCCAGGGGGCCAAAATACCGCCAGTTCGAGCCCCAGCCTTGGGTGGCTGTGTTGATTCCGTGTCGGCCGCGTCAGGCGTTGGCCATGTTGCCATGATCCCTGCTCCTCCATTACCCCAGAATGCCGCTGCTTGGGTTGAAGCAATCAGCGTGCCACCAAGACGCTTGGCAGAAAACGGCGCCAAGGACGTAAGCTGCTGATAATTAAGGCCCATGCCGTGGAGCGCTTTTTGTTGATGGCAGATGAGGTGTGCAATCATCTGCACACAAAGGAAGACCTTTGTCTTGTGGACCCCTTGCGCCCACTACATATAAAGGAGATGTACCTGAAGATGCTCACCCGGGAAGTTGCGTGGCTGGCGAGAACGCGCCGGACCAGACCGGCGCCGTCAAAGCAAGTAGCGCTGTCAGGGGTGTGTCCGCGGGTGCATCGCCCTTCGGCGCGCCCCTAGCCTCGCCGCATGGTTGCGGCATCCTCCCCAACGAATTGACGGATGATCTCAGGGAGCGCGACCTGCACCGTCCAAGTTGGGTAATCAGCCCGGAATCGCCGCTGGTCGCTGATATAGCAGAAGGTCCCGCACGTGTTGATGTCGAAACCATGAAAAATACAAGCCTTGGCGAGTTCGTGGGAGGTTGCGCCGCGCAATGGACGACGAGCGCAGGACGAGCTTCTTTGATTAACTGCAAGACTCCCTGACGGAATCGAATGTCGAGGTCATGGTGTTCAAAGTTCCTGCAGGCCTGCGCGAGCCGCTGCGCGATGGTTCGCGTGTCGCCGTCGGCGCCGAAGAACACCATGTGCATGTTGTTGTCCACACCGTGGACACGCCATCCCAGACGATCAAAATAGGCTACGCACTCGGAGCCCATGAGGCCCGAGGACCCGGTGACGAGGACGGATTTGGGCGCCATTTCATCGATCGCTGAGCGAGCAGCAAAGAGCGGCAGATGGGACGGCTTCTTTGGGGGGTACCGTTACGAAAGTGGAAGGAAGCTGCATGCTTCAATGTTGCAAAAATGTTGCAAAGCTTTTGCAGTAGCAAGGATCTAGGTTGATTCTGAATGATTCTAAACACTTTATGGCTGAAACGATTGGCAATTCACGTGCCTTTCTTACGAACGCCCCTCCCAGGATGTGCTGACAGGGCTTGAAAAATCGCTGTAGCTGTCATCGCAAGAATGTGTCGAATCTGCACGCCGGAGAGAAACTGAAATGTCATCGCTGCGTTCGTGGTCCTTCTCAGCCGTAATTCTATTGCTTGGCATTCTCGCAATCGTTCCGACGGTGGCATTGGCCCAAGCGCCAGTCACCGACGATACGTTTGTCACGCAGACCAGCGCCGACAGTAACTTCGGCAACCAAGGCACATTGGCTGTGCAGGCCGGTGCGCAGCCCACCTACACCTACGTGCGATTCAATCTGTCGCAGGTGCCGGCGGGTTCCACCGTGACCAAGGCGACGTTGCGGTTGTTTGTCACCGCCGCTACCACCCCGGGCGCGTTCGACATTCGCCTGGCAGGCGGGCCGTGGTCGGAGTCCGCTCTGTCCTGGAATAGCCAGCCTGGTTCAGGGCCGGGCTCGCTCGTGTTTGGTGGCAGCTGCGCAAGTCCGATTCCCGCGACTGCCGATCCTACGCATCCGCAGTGCATTTCCACCGGCCAGGTCGATGGCTACGTCATCATCGA